>NZ_JBGQOQ010000039.1:0-23676 GCF_052119765.1 Pseudorhodobacter sp. W20_MBD10_FR17
CACCCAAAAAAACCCGCAAACACACAAACCGCCCGAATCTAAACCGAATCCCCAAAAGATTCGCAAAAACAGGAGGCTCAAGATTCGCTCCTAGCCCCTAAAATAAATCCAAATCACGCAGAATAACGCACGATCCCCCCGCAAATCGTCAGAGCGATTCTCAAATCGGCGATAGAGTCGGGTGAAACGCCCTCAACATCCCCCGACAACATCACCACATCGGCGGCAAGCCCTACGGCCAAGCGCCCCGTCACACCGTCAAGATGCGCCGCCCATGCCCCGCCTGCGGTATAGGCGTGCAGACTATCCATCAAATCCAACCGTTCATCTACGCCGCCAGCATAGGCCATACGCGTTTGTGATGTCGCCAGCCCGCGCAGTACCGATACATCCGTCACCGGCCAATCACTGGCAAACACAATCGGCGCCCCCTGCCCCGCAAGCGTGCGGCACAGATAAGCATCGGCCCAGCGCTTGGCCCCGATCACATCCATTGTCGGTTGCAGTGCAAAATCCATAGCACCCGGCGCATGCGGCGGCTGCAAGCTGGCCACAATGCCCAACGCGCCAAGCCGTGGCACATCGGCAGGGTCGATCAGCTCGATATGTTCGATACGGTGGCGCATATCACGCAAGCCATTCGCACGCGCTGCCGCAGCGTAGCCGTCAATCGTGTTGCGCACCGCCCCGTCGCCAATCGCATGCACGGCAATCTGCAAGCCGCGCCGGTCGGCCTCGACCGCGATCTCGGCAAAGCGGTCAGGCGCGAACAGCGGTTCGGCCCTGTGGCCCGGCACACCGGCATAGTCATTCAGCATATAGGCGGTGCGGCTATCAATAACGCCATCCATAAAGAACTTGACGAACCCGCTTTGCAGCCACTCATCATTATAGTCACGCGTCATTGCCTCGGCGCGATCCAACGCCTCTAGGCCCATATGCGGTTTGAAATGGAACGGAACCTTGACCCGCGCAGTCAGCTTACCCTCACGGCGCAAACCATCCAGCAGTTCCAACGTAAAGCGGTTGCCATCCATATTCACCATCGACGTTATACCATGTGCCGCGCAGTGGCGCAGGCCCGCCGCCACTTTGGCACGGTCAATTGCCATCTCTGCATCTGTCGGCCACGGGCTTGGCTCTTCTCCGGTCGCGATCCCAAGGTTCAACCGCGCCTCACCGCCCAAGGCGATCACGGGCGCAAAGGCCTCAAACTCACGCAGTTCTCCGGTGGCAAGACCGTCTGCGCCCATCACCACCTCATGCCCATGCGGGCAGACGTGGCCGTGCAAAATGCCCGCAGCGCGCAAGGCAGCGGTATTGGCCCAAACGGTGTGATGGTCGGCTGCGGTTATCGCAATCGGGCGATCCGGCACCATCGCATCCAAATCGGCCCGCGTCATTGGATGGTCCAGCATCGCATAGCCCGCCCCTTGCGCCATCAGCAACGGCGCATCCGCGTTCTTGGCGGCAAAGCCCACAAAGGCGTCGCGTAACGCCGCAAACCCATACAGGCCCCCAACCTGCAAATGCGCAAGCTCGGCCCCGCCCAGCACCAAATGTAAATGGCTTTCGACAAATCCGGGCAGCACGCTGCGCCCGCCCGCATCAATCACCTGACAGCTTGGCCCCGCCAGCGCCTCTACCTCTGCCCGCGCCCCAACCGCAAGAATACGCCCAGCCCCCATGGCAATCGCCTCGGCCCTCGGGCGGTTTGGGTCCATCGTTAGAACCCGTGCGTTGGTGATAATCATTTCGGCCTGCATAGTGCCCCCAATTCGGCCCGCATTTTTCGCCACGGGCACCCTGTTTTTGATAGACATACTATAGCTACGCGCGCGAGGCTGGCGTCAACCCACAAGGCATGGCTGGACAATTACATTCTGCACCACGCGCAACACGGGTTTTGGGCAACGCTTTGGCGGAAATCCTCGCATAGGCCGAACGAGAGACTTGACCCTTGCCCCCCCTTCGTTCTCTATCGAGAAAATGAATTTACCGGCGCAGGCCGGTTCAATAAGGAATTTCAGAATGTCCAACCCCTCCGGCCCCGGCAGCAACGTCGGCAAATCTGTCCTCGCCTCCGACCTAAAGATCACCGGCGACATCATTTCCAAGGGCAGCATTGAGGTGATGGGCGACATCGAAGGTTCGATCAGCGCCGAAACATTGGTGATCAGCCACGAAGGCCGCGTTAAAGGTAGCATTAGCGCCAAAACAATCGATCTGCGCGGCACCTTGGACGGCACGGTTGACAGCACCACGCTCACGCTGCGCTCGGCCGCGCAAGTCACGGCCGACGTCACCTATTCTGCGCTAACGATTGAAAGTGGCGCGCAGATTGAGGGTTCCTTCAAGATCAAAAAAGCCTGACACTTAACCTTTTGGCGGAATCGAATAGGTAAGCCCCGCGCGGGCAACAAGCGGGGTGACCTTTGGGGCGTCTGCGTCTGTTTCCGACCACATCACCACATCCCCAACGGCCAAGGCCCGCCCCAGCTTTAGCACACGCGCTTGCGCGATCAGCGCGCGCCCTGCTGCAGGCTTTCGCATAAAATCGATGCTGCAATTCGTGGTCACGGCCAAGGCAACTGGCCCCAAGCGCGCCAGAATCGCCAGATACATCGCCACGTCGGCCAGCGCAAAAATCGATGGCCCCGAAACCGTGCCACCTGGCCGCAAATGCTGCGGCCCCACATCCAGACGCAGCTCTAAAACATCGTCGTCCACGCGCAGCACGGTAAAATCATCTGCGACCTGCGCAAAGTCCTGCTGCAAGAACGCGGTCAGCGCGGCCTTATCCATTAAAATCGCCATAGTCCCTCTGGGTTATATGCGGGAAACCTCTTTCCCCAGCCCCTAACATGGCTAAACTCGGCGCAAAAGCATAGCAAAACGAAGGCTGGCACCATGACAAACCCAATTCTGCTGCACGAAGACCTTGGCGACGGCACCACCCGCCTGACCCTGAACACACCCCACAGCCTGAACGCGCTGTCCGATGCGATGCTAGCGGCCCTGTCGAACGCATTTGCGGGTATTGCCACTGACACGGCTACTAAGGTCGTTATCCTGCGGGGTGCAGGTAAAGTGTTTTGCGCGGGCCACGACCTAAAGGAAATGCAGGCGGGGCGCGCGGCACCTGACAAAGGCGCGGCCTATTTCGCCGATCTGTTTGCCCGCTGCGCCGAGATGATGCAGGCGATCACCACCCTGCCCCAGCCCGTCATCGCCCAAGCCCACGGCATCGCCACCGCCGCAGGTTGCCAGTTGGTTGCCACCTGCGACATGGCCGTCGCCGCGACAGGCACGCGCTTTGGCGTCAATGGCGTGAATATCGGGCTGTTTTGTTCGACCCCCATGGTCGCGCTCACCCGCAATGTCGGCCCGAAGCAGGCGTTCGAGATGTTGCTCACCGGCGAATTTATTGATACCACCCGCGCCCGCGACATCGGCCTGATCAACCGCATCGCCCCGCCCGAGGCACTGGACGCAGAAACCCTTGCCCTTGCCCGCATTGTCGCAAGCAAGCTTGGATCGGCTGTGCGCATCGGCAAACGCGCGTTTTATGATCAGGCGCAGATGTCGCTGGCCGATGCCTATGCCTATACCGGCGCGGTGATGGTCGAAAACATGCTGCAACCTGACACAGATGAAGGCATCCGCGCCTTTCTGGAAAAGCGCAAACCGGATTGGCCCGCCTAACGCTGCGCCATAACCCAACGCGCCAGCCCCATTGCGCCCAGCGCCATGGCAAAGCTTGCGCCAATCATCCCCATCGGCCCTGCCGTTTCAAACAGCGCGGCGGCAACCAACGGGGCCACAGCTGACGCGCCAAGAGATGAGATCGACAGCATCCCGCTGATCGCACCAAACTGCGCCCGCCCCAGGCTTTCGGCCACCAAGGCAGGGCGCAAAATCGTCATGATCCCCATCGCGCCGCCTTGCAACGCAGCAAATCCGAAGATCAACAGGCCCGAGGCCCCAACCCCCGCCAAAAACACCGATGCCCCCAGCATCATCGCAACCGTAATCGCCAGCACCCGCGCCGTGCCAACCCGCGCCTCAACCTGCATCAACACAAACCGCCCCAAGGTCTGGCTTGGCCCGACGAGGGATGCGGCCAAAACCGCCCACCCGTGGCTAACCCCCATCTCAACCAAGAGCGGCACCAAAAAGCTGATCAATATCCAATGGTTCAGGCCGACAAGGCCAAACAACCCTGCCAAGCCCCAAAACACCGGCTTGCGCAGGGCCGCTACGGCAAAGCCTTTGCCGCCAATCTCCACCTCCAGCGCGGTCTCGGCGCGGATCATCCGGCAGCCCAGCCAATGCAGGGGGACTGTGACAAACAGCATCACTGCCCCCGCCACGATCACGGCTATGCGCCAGCCATAGGCATCGGCCAGCGCCGCCCCCGCCGGAAAGGCAAGGGTCGAGGCAAAGCCCGCAACCAATGTCACCCGGATAATCCGTGGCCGCGCCTCGGCACCGAAACGCCGCACCAAATACGCAAAGGCCACCTCATAAAGGCTGGCCGCCTGTGCCAGCCCGATCACCGCCCACAACGCCAGATATTGCCACACGGCCCAAATCTGCGACAGCCCCAGCAAGGCCAAACCGCCCACCGCAGCGCCGCCAATCAGCAGCGCTTGGCCGCGTCCGTCATCGACCTGCCGCCCCAAAACCGGCGCCAGCACTGCCGAAACCCCGATCGCCAGCATCGGCCCCAGCGCGAACAGCCGCTTATCCCAGCCCAAATCGGCCTCAAGCGACAGGATCAGCGCGGCAAAGCTGTAAAACAGGCAGGCATAGCTAAGCGTCTGCCCGCTTGCGAGCAACCAAACGCCAAGCCCGCCCCGTTTCACAGCTCGCCCATCATAGCTTGTAAATCGCGCTGAATTTTTCTTCCAGATAATCCAGCAACGGCCCTTCGTCCGGGGCAAAGCCACAAGCGCGTTCAATCACGTCACGCGGTTCATACAACCCACCATGACGCTGCACATTGTCGCGCAGCCATGCCGTTGCAGCCGAAGTATCGCCAACCGCCAAATCCTCATCCAGCTTTGGCAGCGCCTTGCGCATCGCTTGGTTCAAACAACCAGCATAGAGGTTGCCCAAGCTGTAGGTTGGGAAATAGCCGAACAGCCCAACCGACCAATGCACATCTTGCAACATCCCGTTCGACGGCTTGTCCACGCCAAAGCCGAAATCAGCCTTGAACCGGTCGTTCCACGCAGCCTCTAGATCGCCGACCACCAGATCACCCGAGATCAGCGCGCGCTCCAAATCAAACCGCAGCATCACATGCAGGTTATACTGCACTTCATCGGCTTCGGTCCGGATATAGCCCGCGCGCACCTTGTTCACGGTACCATAAAACGCATCGGCATCCTTGGCATTGAAATCCGTAAACTGCGCCCGCATCCGGCCCATCAACCAACCGGTAAAGGCACGGCTGCGGCCAATCTGGTTTTCATAAATCCGGCTTTGGCTTTCATGAACGCCCATCGACACGCCGGCCCCCAAAGGCGTCAGCGCATAATCGGGTTCAATCCCCAGCTCATAACACGCATGGCCGACCTCATGGATCGTCGAGTAGAAACAGTTGAACGGGTCGGTTTCAACCACCCGCGTAGTGATCCGCGCGTCCGACCCTGCCCCCGATGAAAACGGATGCACAGCAAGGTCCAGCCGCCCGCGATCCCAATCATAGCCGAAGGCCGTCGCAAGTTCCCGCGCCACCTTCATCTGGCCTTCAGTGCCAAAGCGGCCCTCCATGCTGTCTGGCTGATGCTCGGCATCCAAGATCGCCCCGCGCAAGGCCACAAGGCGCGGGCGCATCCCGTCAAACATCGCGCCAAGGCTTTCCGCCGTCGCACCGGGCTCATAGTCATCAATCAGCGCGTCATAGAGATCGCCACCCTGCGCCAAGCATTCCGCTTCTTCGCGGCGCAACTCGATCACGCGTTTCAGGCTTGGCAAAAACGCCGCCACATCATTGCTGGCCCGCGCCTCGGCCCAAACCCCTTGCGATGACGAGGTCACCCGCGCCAGCTCCTCAGCCAAGCGCGAGGGCACTTTGGCGTTGCGGGTAAAGCTGCGGCGGATATGGCGCAGGTTTGCCTTCTCAACCTTTCCTTTGGCTTCGGCCTCGGCCAGCCAGCCCTCAAACCGTGGATCGGTGCGGCGGGCGTGCAAAACCGCCTCCATCGCGCCGCTCTCCTCGGCCCGCTGGTTTGCGGCGCCGCGCGGCATCATCGTTTCTTGGTCCCAGCCAAGACGGCCCGCAACTTGCCCCAATGCCTCGGTCTGGCGCTGAAACGCCATCATCTCTTCATATGCAGTGGTGCGGATATTCATGCCGTGCCTTTCCGGATCGATCCCAAGCGGGGATATTGTGCCAAATGCCGCGCCCGCAGGATCAGCACCCAAAGAATGACCGCGCCCACCTGATGCGCAATCGCCGTATGCAGCTGCGCCGCCGTCAAAACGGTCGCAATGCCCAGAACCACCTGCCCGAACAGCATGGTTATCATCCAGTCATAGGCCCGCCGCGTCGCCCGATGCGCCGATTTGCGCCCGCGCAGCCACACGACAAAGCCAAAGATAAACACGGCATAGCCGCTCATTCGGTGAACGAATTGCACCAAGCCGGGGTTTTCAAAGAACGCATGCCACACCGGCAAGCTGCCGCCTGTGCCATCCGGCACGTAAAACGCATCCGCAGGGAAAAACAGGCCGTTCATATCTGGCCAAGTCGGAAAGCCGCGGCCCGCATCAATGCCCGCCACCAGCGCCCCCAGCAAAATCTGCAAAAACGCAAAATGCAGCAAGCCGGTGGTCATGCCAAACAGCTTGCCTTCACGCGCGCGGCGCGCTTGCAGCAAATCGCCCTCGGTTCGGCCCAGCAAAAACACATACCATGCGATGAACCCAAAGATGATGAAGGCGAGGCCCAAATGCGTGGCCAACCGATACGACGCCACATCCACATTCTGCCCGCCAAGGCCCGAGGACACCATCCACCAGCCAATCGCGCCCTGCAAACCACCCAAAGCGCCGATCAAAAACAGGCGCCCTGTCCAGCCGACTGGAATTTTACGCGCCACAAGAAAGCCGACAAACCCCACGGCCCAAACCAGCCCGATCACACGGCCCAACTGCCGGTGGCCCCATTCCCACCAGTAAATCGCTTTGAAACCGGCAAGGTCCATGCCTGCGTTTTGTAGGCTGTATTCGGGAATCGCCTGATATTTGGCAAACTCGGATGCCCAAGCCGCATCATCCATCGGCGGCAAAGCGCCTGTCACTGGCCGCCATTCCGTGATCGACAACCCGCTATCGGTTAGCCGCGTCAGCCCGCCAACCACAATCATCGCCATGACCAGCGCAAAAAGCAGCATCAGCCACAGGCGAATAGCCCCGCGCGCGCCGCGATCCTTACGCTCGATCATCCCGCCAACGGGCGCACTGACGCGCGCAACCTCGCCAACTTCTTCAAAAATACTGCGTTTTCCAGCCATTTAGCGACTCCGATTTCAACTTGCGCAAAGACTAGGCCGCCACACACCCCGCTTCAAGGCCCCGCTGTCAAACTGTGCAAACCCGCCGCAGGGGAAATCGCCATGCCGCCATATCACGCTGACATAAACCGCAACCTAGTGTTGCAGCATTTATGCCACGCTACCAAACTCGCATTGCCCCCCCGACTGTAAACCGCAAAAGCAAAGGCGTAACACACGCACAAGTTTGAATGTACCAAATGCTGGCCAACCGCTGCCAGATTTCGGAAAGGGTCCTATTATGAAATTCACCGTCCTCGCCGCAGCTTTAATCGCCGCAGCCCCACTGACCGCAATCGCAGGCAGCTTGGCCACAACGCCAGCCGATATTCAAATCGAGCCTGCCGCTGTACCCGTCAAAGCGCCAAAACTGGCCTTTACCATCCGCGCAGGCATCAGCGGCGCACCAGCCTATTTCGGCGCAAACGACCTGGAGGCAGGCGCAGATTTCAGCTTTAGCCTGAACTACCTTGCGCTGCCCGGCGGCCGCTCAATCGGCAATGCTGACCCGCGCGCCACGTCTTACGGCTTTGCCCCACGCGGCTCTTTCCGCTACATCGCCAAACGCTCTTCCAAAGACAATGCCGAACTCAATGGCCTTAATGATGTCAAAGCGTCTGCCGAAATCGGGCTTGGCCTTGGCTACACCCAGCGCAATTTTGAGGCCTTTGCTGATGTGCGTTACGGCGCTATCGGTCACCATGCTTGGGTCGGCGAAGTCGGCGCAAATGCTGTGGCGCACCCGTCCGAGCAACTCACCCTGCGCGTTGGCCCTCGTGCCTTCTTTGGTAGCTCGCGCTATGCGAACACCTATTTCGGTGTAACCGCCGCCGAATCCGCAGCCAGCGGCCTTGCAGCCCATGACGCCAAAGGCGGCCTTGTCAGCGCAGGCGTCGAGCTGGGCGCAACCTATGCGCTCAACGACACATGGGGCGTGGATGGTGCTGTGCGCTGGGATAAATACATGGGCGGCGCGAAAGACTCGCCAATCGTTCAGCAAGGCAAAGACAACAACGTCTCGCTGCGCATTGGTATGACCCGCCGCTTCTCGTTCTAAGCGAACCTGAAGTCCAAAGAGAAAGGGGCCTCACCATGGGCCCCTTTTTTCATGTGCTAAACAAACCTTACCCGCCGAAATGCCGGACAATCTGGCGCAGCATCCCGTGCAGCGTCGCCACCTCGGCCTTGGTCAGCCCAAGGCGCGACCACATATTGCGCAGGCTCAGCTTCATCCCCGGCACCTTGGCCGCCGGATGAAAGAACCCCGCCGCCTCCAACTTTTCCTCAAAATGATCGCCCAGCTTTTCCACCTCAATCCGGGTGGCAAAATCGGTGCGGTTGAACACCATTTCCTCGGCGCTGGCCTCGCCCGTCTGGCGCTGCCACTCATAGCCCAGCAGCAACACGCATTGCGCAAGGTTCAGGCTGGGAAATTCGGGGTTCACTGGCACCGTGATAATCGCATTGGCCTGCACGAGATCTTCGTTTTCCAACCCCGCGCGTTCTGGCCCGAACATGAACCCCACCTTTTTGCCTGCCGCAATCATCCCCCGCGCCTGCGCCATAGCGGCTTCGGGCGTCATCACCGGCTTGGTCAACTCGCGCCCCCGCGCGGTGGTGGCATAGACATAATCACAATCGCCAATCGCCGCCTGCACATCGGCAAACGGCCCTGCCGTATCCAGCAACCGCCCCGCGCCCGAGGCCATGGCCACCGCTTTCGGGTTGGGCCAACCATCGCGCGGGTCGACCACGCGCAGGCGTTCAAGCCCAAAGTTCAGCATCGCCCGCGCAGCCCCGCCGATATTCTCGCCCATCTGCGGCCGCACCAGCACAAATACCGGCGGTACACGGTCGGCAATGGCCACATCAGCACTCATTTCGGTGTCATTCATCTGATCCGTCCCACTTGCAGCAATTTTCCGGCCTGATACGCCCCGCCACCCCCGATAGCAAGCAACGCATCCGCGCAGTAAGTTTCGTAAATACCTACCGCCCAAGTAGCCAAGCCGCGAAATCTAGGATAAAGCCCGTGCAGCAATTAGGAGCACACACCATGGCCGAAGCAGAGCGCCCACAAATCTACCTCATCACCCCGCCTGTGTTTGAGCTAGCAGCCTTTGGCGAGCAGCTTAAATCTGTGCTGGATGCGCATGCCATCGCTTGCGTCCGCCTTTCGCTTGCGGCCCGCGACGAAGACGCCCTGTCACGCGCGGCCGATGCCCTGCGCGAAATCACCCATGCCCGCGATGTGGCCATCGTGGTCGAAGATCATGTGCTCTTGGCTGACCGCCTTGGCCTTGATGGTGTACATCTAACAGATACCCGCAAAAACATCCGCAAACTGCGGGCCGAAATGGGCGCTGACGCGATTATCGGCGCGTTTTGTGGCACGACCCGCCATGATGGCTTGAACGCAGCCGAGGCTGGTGCAGACTACGTCTCATTCGGTCCCATCGGTGCCAGCACCTTGGGCGATGGCAGCAGCGTTGATTTTGACCTCTTTGAATGGTGGTCGGCGATGATCGAAGTGCCTGTCGTGGCCGAAGGCGCGCTCAGCGTGGAATTGGTCGAGCGTTTCGGCCCCGTCACCGACTTCTTTGGCATAGGGTCCGAGATTTGGGCCACCGAAAACGCCTCGGACGCGCTGAAAAAACTGTTGGCCCCTTTGGGCTAATTCAAGAGAGCATCAGGCCCATGCGCCTGATGCCCCGCCCGGATCACCGCTTCGCAATGTGCGGCCAGATCCTTGCGGCCCTTGAAATCATCAACAGCAACGGCGGAATGAAACGTAATTTCAACCCGCCCTTGCCGCGGCTGCGCCAAAATCCGCAGCAAATGCGGCGCGAAATCCATCGCCCCCCACCAGCCATAGACCCGTGCATCCGCCCATTTGGGCGTAATATAGCGCACCGACACGGGCTGAATATGCATCACATGCTCCATCCCATGTGTGAAAAACGCGGCGAAAAGCGTTGATTTAAAGGGGAGAACCCGCAGGCTGTCGGTGCTTGTCCCTTCGGGGAAAAACAGCAACCGATGCCCCGCCCGCAGTCGCCCTTCAAACACGCCTTGCTGTGCCTTGGCTTCGGCAGGGTCACGCGCAATAAACACCGTCCCCGTCGCCCGCGCCAACCAACCAATCCCCGGCCATTTCGCCACCTCGGCCTTAGACACAAAATACACGCGATCACAGGCGTTTAAGGTAAAAATATCCAGCCAAGACGAATGGTTCGCCACCACAGCACCGCGCCCCTGCATCGGCACGCCATGCCGCACCACCCGCAAGCCGATGATCCACAGCGCCGCCTTGCACACCCCTTGGGTGATAAAGGGCGTTACTGGACGCGCCTTGCCATAAAACGGCGCCTCAAAGGCACGGACCAAAAGCAGCGCGACCAACCCGCCATAGGTGACCAGCGCAAAAGGAATAATCCGCACCACTACCAGCAGCCAACCCAATGGCCCGATCGCGGCTGGCGGCAGCGTATCCTCACGCCATTCCGTCATGCCACCGGCCCCTGTTTGCGTTCATAAAACTGCCGGTGCCGCGCGGACATCAGGCCGGTGTCCATCACCAAACACACGTCTGTCGTATTAAACGCATGGTCGATATAGGCCCCATCGCCCACAAACCCGCCCAGCCGCAAATAAGCCTTGATCAACGCAGGCGTGCCCAACATCGCGGCCCGCCGGTCCAGGTCGACCTCGGGCACTAAATCCATTGCTTGGGCATTTGGCCCAACCGCCCGCACCCGCAACGCTTCGGGCACCAAATGCTTATGGTGCAAATAGGCCAAAGGCTGCGCCAACGCCTGCACATCGGTGCCGTGAAAACTGGCCGCGCCGAACATCACTTCTATGCCCCGCGCCAAAACATACTCGGCCAGCGCGTTCCACAAATGCAACATTGCACTGCCCCCGCGATAGTCGGGATCCACACATGACCGCCCTAATTCCAACAATTCCCGGCCAGAGGCTCGCAGCGCCGTCAGGTCAAACTCATCCTCGGAATAGAACCTCTGCCCTTTGCCCAGCTTTGCCCCCGGCAACAGTCGGTAAACCCCGACCACGTCTTCCAAAGCGGCCGCGTCGCGCCGCGTATCGATCAACAACAGATGATCGAAGACCTCATCAAACGCGTCACGCTCCAGCCGGGCCTCGTGATCGACAAGCGGCCCATCCGCGCCCAGCTCTAGCACGAAAACCCGATACCGTAGCCGCTGCGCAGCCGCCAAATCGCGACTATTTTGCGCAAGCCGCAACGTGAAATGACGATCTTCGGCCTGCATCTTACCCTCGTTCTTATCAGTTAACGAAACTTTAAGTTGCGGCGGCGCAGAATACAACATCGCGCGCTCGGGCACACCACCCAGCAATACAATCCAAGGTTGAATTTTCAGGCTTGGCCACCTAGGCTTTGCCGTCACCATCCCAAACAGGCTGTAACCCAATGACCCGCCCATCGATCACAACTTTGCCCTGATGCTCAAAATTCACCGTAATCCGGTCTGCTATCCGTGACTGCACCTGCCCCAAGCCCCAATCGGGCTGCCCCGGATGGCGCACAATCATCCCCGGTTCCAAAATCGAATTCATATCCCGCTCCAAGCCAGAGGCCCCAATGACCGACCAGACAGACCTCGCCGCCCTTCTCGGTTCCCGCATTTGCCATGACCTTATCAGCCCGATAGGCGCAATCGGCAATGGGGTAGAACTGATGATGATGGAAGGCGTCCCCCCCTCGCCCGAGCTGGCGCTGATCGCCGAAAGCGTCGCCGCCGCCAATGCCCGCATTCGTTTGTTTCGCGTGGCTTTTGGCCTTTCAGGTGGCACGCAACGCATCGGCCGTGCTGAACTTACAAAAATTCTCTCCGATACCACCCTCGGCAGCCGTACCTCAATTGAGTGGCAACCTACGACCGATATTCTGAGGCATGAGGCCAAACTCGCCTTTCTTGCCATTCTGTGCTGCGATTCTGCACTTGCCTTTGGCGGACGTACCATCATCAACTTGGCGGATGGGAAATGGCAGGTTCACGCCAACGCCCCGCGCCTGCGGATAGAGCCTGATCTGTGGGACAGTCTCGCCCAACACAAACAAGACCTTGCCCCGGCCCAAGTGCATTTCGCCCTGTTTGCCCGCGAAATCACCCAGCAAAAGCGCCGCCTTCTGACCGAGATCACCGAAACCGACATTCGGCTCAGCTTTTAGACCCGCAGGCTTGACGGTCCTCTCTCTAAATGGTTGGCTCGGCAGCGAAATAACCCGAGCCAAACCCATGTTAAAACAAGCCCGTTTTCCCGAAGACAACGATGCCCTGTGCGGGCTGTTTCTCGGCTATATCGAATCGCTCTGCATTGCGATGCCCCAAAACCGCGCGGCGATCACGGCCAAATACGACCCCGACAGCGTCACCGAATGGCTTGCCAAATTTGCCGATATCCACAGCCCGCCCAGCGGCGGCCTGCTGATTTATTGGGAAAATGACCAGCCCCTCGGCTGTGGAATGCTGCGTAGCTTTGAACCCGAAATCGCCGAAATCCAACGGCTTTTCGTCACGCCGCAGGCCCGTGGCCGCGGCCTCGCCCGCCAGATCAGCCTCGCCCTGATGGAACACGCCCGCACAGCTGGTTTTCACACCATTCGGCTCGATACCGGCCGCCCACTGACCGGCGCCATCGCGCTTTACCAATCGCTCGGCTTCAACGAACGCAGCCCCTATCACAGCCTGACACCGCAGATGGATGACTTCATCGTCTACTTCGAACGCCCCCTCTGACCCACATCATCTTGGCAAAAATACCTCCGCCGGAGGCGCCGCCCTTGATGCCGCAAATCAGGCCCGACAAGTTCCATCTCCGGTTACCAAATACTTAAAGCTGGTCAGTTGCTCGGCCCCGACGGGCCCCCGCGCATGCATCTTGCCTGTGGCAATACCAATCTCGCCGCCCATCCCAAACTCGCCGCCATCCGCAAACTGGGTAGAGGCATTGTGCATCAAAATCGCACTATCAAGCCGCTGAAAAAACCGCGCCGCGACCGCATTATTTTCGGTCAAAATCGATTCGGTGTGATTTGAACCAAATTCGCGAATATGGGCAATCGCGCCGTCCACCCCGTCGACAATCTTGGCCGCTATGATCATGTCCAAAAACTCATGGCCAAAATCATCCGGATTTGCCGCAACGACACCTGGCACAGATGTAATCTCGCCCTCACCGCGCACTTCAACGCCCTCTGCCAGCAAATCCTCGATCAACACCGCACCATGCTTTGCCCAAAACGCGCGGTCGATCAGCAGGCATTCTGCGGACCCGCAAATCCCAGTGCGCCGCGTTTTGGCATTGATCACCACCCTCCGCGCCTTATCCAGATCGGCATCACCATCGGCATAAACGTGGCAAATCCCCTCTAAATGGGCGAACACAGGCACCCGCGCCTCACGCTGCACAAGGCCCACCAACCCTTTGCCCCCGCGTGGCACGATCACGTCAATATAGTCTACTGCACGCAGCATCTCTGACACCATCTCGCGGTCGCGCGTGGGGATTAGCTGAATGGCCGCCGCAGGCAGCCCCGCCTGCACGCAGCCCTTGACCATACAGGCATGGATCAGCGTCGAGGAATGGAAACTCTCGGACCCGCCGCGCAAAATCACCGCATTCCCCGCCTTCAGGCACAGCGCACCCGCATCCGCCGTCACATTGGGGCGGCTTTCATAGATCACGCCGACAACCCCCAAAGGTGTGCGCACCCGCTGAATATGCAAGCCCGTCGGCATATCCCACTCGGCAATCACACTGCCCACGGGGTCACGCTGCTCGGCGATCGTGCGCAAGGCGTCCATGATGCCACGAATGCGCCCTTCGTCCAGCCGCAGCCGGTCCAGCATCGCATCTGACAGGCCTTTATCTATCCCAAAGGCCACGTCCTTGGCGTTGGCTGCAATAATCTCATCGCGCGCGGCCCAAACCGCATCGGCGGCACCAATCAGTGCGGCATATTTGCGTTCGGCACTGGCAAAGGCAAGCTCGGCCGATGCTGCGCGGGCAGCTTGGCCAATCTCATCCATCATCGCTTTTGCTGAAATCTCGCCCATGCTGTGTTCCTCGCTGAAATCTGCGCTTGAAATAGTCCTTATTGTCGCGGCATGCAATGAATTGCCGGTTTCAATTGGCCCCAATCGCGCCGACATGCTAGCAATGTAGCCTATAGCCAAGTGAAACCGAATTGTGACCGACCCAATCTCGCACGCACAAATTGAAACCACCACAGACCAAGGCACAACCCGCCTTGCGCTGCGCGGTGCGTTTTCACTAGAGGTCTTAACCCCGCTTGTCCGTGACCTTAGCCGCGCAGTTGGCGCAGGCGCGGTCGAGGTTGACCTTGCAGCCGTCACCCGCCTTGATACCAGTGCTGCTTGGGCCATTTGCATCGCAGAAAAAGACGCCGCAACCAATGGCCAAAACTTTCAGATCACCGGCCTGAATGAGGATAGCAAAACCCTGCTGGGGGCCGTGAAAAAGGCCCTGCCACAACCCGAAATCTATGAGGCAAAACCCCTTAACCTTACCGACCGGTTGGAAAAGGCGGGCCGCCGCATCGCCGCCTCTGTTGGGTTTATGCTAGAGTTGCTGGGCTATCTCGGCCTGTTTATCGACCGCATTGTCCGCTCTATCCGCCACCCCAGCCAGTTTCGCTTTACCGCGCTGGTGCATCACTGCAACGAGGTCGGGGTAAAAGCCGTTCCCATCGTTGCCCTGATGTCGTTCCTCATCGGCGTAGTGCTGGCGTTCCAAGGCTCGACACAGCTGCGCCAATTCGGGGCCGAGGTGTTTGTGGTCGACCTGATCGCCGTCTCGGTCTTGCGCGAGTTGGGCATTTTGCTGACGGCGATCATCGTTGCTGGCCGCACAGCCTCGGCCTTTACCGCCGCCATCGGGTCAATGAAAATGCGCGAGGAAATTGACGCCATGCGCACCCTTGGCATAGATGTCGCGGGGGCGCTATTCGTGCCGCGTATCCTTGCGCTGTTGCTGATGCTGCCGATCCTTGGCCTTATCGCCAATATTTCGGGCCTTGTCGGTGGTGGGCTGATGTCATGGATAGATCTTGGCATTTCGCCCGGCATGTTTCAAACGCGGCTGATCGAGAATACCGGCGTCTGGCACCTGCTGGTCGGCATGATAAAGGCGCCGTTTTTCGCGCTGATCATCGGCATCGTCGGCTGCCACGCGGGTATGCAGGTTGGCAGCAATGCCGAAAGCCTTGGCCAGAAAACCTCATCCTCGGTGGTCACTGCGATTTTCGCCGTCATCGTCACCGATGCGATCTTTTCCATCTTTTTCGCACAGGTGGGGGTATGAACAAGACCGACAAAGAAGTCGTCATCCGCATCAGAGGCCTGCGCAACCAGTTTGGCCACCATGTCGTGCACGAAGACCTTGATCTTGATGTCTATCGTGGCGAGGTTTTGGGTGTGGTTGGTGGGTCTGGTACGGGCAAGTCGGTGCTGCTGCGGTCCATCTGCGGGCTGCAAACCCCGAATGCCGGTGAAGTTGACGTGCTGGGCACCAATGTCCTGACTGCGTCAGATAATGAACGTAGTAAGCTTGAGCGTCGCTGGGGTGTGATGTTCCAAGATGGCGCGCTGTTTTCCTCGCTGAACACGCGCGAAAATATCGAAGTGCCGATGCGCGATGTTGAAGGGTTGGACCCGAAATTGCGCAGCCAAATGGCCGACCTTAAAATCGCGCTGACCGGCCTGCCCTACCTTGCCGGCGACAAGTTTCCGTCTGAACTGTCGGGCGGTATGCGCAAACGGGCTGGCCTTGCGCGCGCGCTTGCCCTCGACCCCGAAATCCTATTTTTGGATGAGCCGACTGCTGGTCTTGACCCGATTGGCGCGGCCGAATTTGACATTCTGATCCGGCAATTGTCGAAAAGCATGGGGCTTACGGTCTTTCTCGTCACCCATGACCTTGATACGCTGCACGCAACCTGCGACCGTATCGCTGTGCTGGCCGAGAAAAAAGTGCTGGTCACCGGCACGATGAAACAGATGCTAGATGTCGAACACCCTTGGGTCCATGAATATTTCCACGGCCCGCGCGCCCGCGCCGCGATGGATGCCATACCCGCAAAGAAAGCCGAATAAGCCATGGAAACCCGCGCAAATTACGTTCTTATCGGGCTGTTCACCATCATCGGCTTTGTCGGCATGTTGGCCTTTACGCTGTGGTTTGGCAAAATCCAGCTGGATGAACAATTCGCCTATTATGATGTGAAATTCACATCCGTCTCCGGCCTTTCGCGCGCGTCAGACGTGCGCTTTGCAGGGCTGCCGGTGGGTCAGGTGACCGAGGTCAAACTCTCGCCCGACAATGACGGCACCATCCTTGTCCGGCTAGAGGTGGCGTATAACACGCCTGTCCGCGCAGGATCTGTGGCCACGATTGAGAGCCAAGGCGTCACAGGTGTTTCCTACGTTGGCATCAGCCCGGGTGAGGTAACGGAACCCTTGTTGCGCGACACTTCTGCACTGGCAATCCCCCTTATTCCGGCTGGCCGTTCTTTGCTGCAGAGCCTGACCGAGGATGCCCCCGAATTGGTGACCGAAGTGCTTGATATGGTGCGCGAATTGCGGGGGCTTATCAGTACTGAAAACATCAACCGCGTCGATACTATCCTGAAAAACGTCGAAACCGCCTCAAACGGCTTTGCCCAATCTTTGGATGATTTCTCAAAGGTTTCGGGTGCCATTGCCAGCTTTGCCGATGATATAGACACCTTCAACGCCATGCTGAAAAGCATCACCACCAAGGCCGAAAAGCTGTTTGATACCGCCGATGATACCTTGGTTGCGATAAGTGAGCTGGCACAGGAATCCAAAACCACCATGGCCAGTGGCACCAAAACGCTGGACCAGACAACCCAAACCATGAAGCAGGCCGAAACCTACATCACCCAAGATTTAAAGACCGCCACCCAATCGCTGACCGACGGGCTGCAAGAAACCCGCGATCAAGTGGCAAAAGTCAGCGATGACGCGCGCACCATGCTTGCCGAATTTCAAAAATCCGGTGTTGCAGCCACCGCGCGGCTGACCGAGTTGGAAGGCACGATCAAAGCCGCTGATGCCGCCATTGCGCAGATGGATGAGACCTTGGTGTCGATGGACAAAGCTTCGGTCAGCTTTGATGATCTGGTCACGATTGACGGCGCCGCGATGGTGGCCGAGGCTCGTGCCGCCATTGCCCCCATTGCGTCCGCCGCCAAAACCGACCTGCCCGCGATGGTCGCCGATATCCGCAATGCCACCGCCACCGCCAATCAGGTGATGACAGATGTCGGCAACTCGCTTACCTCGGCCAGCGGCAAGGTTGATACAGTGATGACAGACGCCAGCTCCGCGCTTGCCACCGTCACCGACAGCTTTACCCGCGCCAATGCCACGCTGGACGCGATCAATTCTGCCCTTGCCGTGGGCGAACGCACCCTTGTTGCCGCCGAGAAAACCTTTGATGGCGCCGACCGCGTGATAAATGAGGATGTCAGTGCCATTGTCACGGACCTGCGCCGTACCATCGACGGGCTGGATGCCGCGATTGCGGGCGTGTCCGATGCCATTCCGGGTGTTACGTCTGATCTGCAAGCGGCGGCAAACGCCGCCCGCGAAACCTTTGAGCGCATATCACAGGTGGTCGCCGCATCTGACCCGCCGATCCGCGATTTCACCACCGTTGGCCTGCCACAATACACCAAGCTGGCGCGGGAAACGCGCGATCTCATCACAAATCTCGAACAGCTAACCAAACAAATTCAGCGCGACCCCGCGCGATTCTTCCTCGGGGGCGACACCCCTGTTTATAAACGCTAATTTGAAAGAGGTCCTGCAATGACCCCGCGCCCCATTCTACTTGCGCTTGCCACCGTTTCGGTCCTTTCCGGCTGCTCGGCCCTTTCGGCCCTCAACGGCGCGGCAACCCCGCTTGATGCCTATGACCTTGCGGCCCCCGCCAACCCGATCAGCGCCCGCACTGCCACATCACGGCAGTTCGTGGTCGAAGTGCCCACAACCCCCGGCGCGCTGAACACCGACCGTATCCTGATCCGTCCGCACCCCCTGCAAGCCGCCTACCTGCCCGATGGCAAATGGGCCGAGGAGGTGCCGGTAATGATGCAAACCCTGCTGGTCCGCAGCTTTGAAGATACCAATGCATTCCGCTATGTCGGCCGCCGCCCCTTGGGCGCATCAGGCGATTACGCCTTGGTCACTGATCTGACCGATTTTCAGGCAGAGGCCGCCCCCGATGGCAAAACCGCCACCATTCGTCTGCGCCTGACCGCCCGCATGGTGCGCGAGGATGACGCCGCAATCCTGTCTACCCGCAGCTTTATCAGCAGCGCCGAAGTAGGGAGCACCGATACGCTGGCGCTGGTCGAAGGCTTTAACCGCGCCAACCAAACTCTGTTATCTGATGTAACGGAATGGGCGCTCGGCACTTTGAATATTGGCCTGAAACGCTAATTTCATCTTGGCAAAAATACCTCGGGGGGAAAGCGCCATAAGGTGCTGGGGGGCAGCGCCCCCGCCTCCCTCACACCACCATATCATCGCGGTGAATCAACGCAGCGCGTCCGACATAGCCCAAAATGGCCTCAATCTCATGTGACCGATGCCCTGCAATCGCGCGCGCCTCGACGGCCGTATAACGCACAAGGCCCTTCCCCAGCACCTCACCATCCGGGCATAGAATTGCCACCGGATCGCCGCGCCCAAAACTGCCAACAACGGCCGCAACCCCCGCAGGCAACAGCGATTTACCCGCCCGCAAGGCCGCAACAGCGCCTGAATCCAGCCGCAACTCGCCCCGCGTTTTCATAGCATTAATCCAACGCTTACGCGCCTGCTGCGGGTCGGCGCTCGGCACGAACCACGTCCGTCCTGCCCCCTGCGCCAGCGCTTGCAAAGGCCGCAACGCGGACCCTTCCATGATCGCCATCGCACAGCCGCCGGCCACAGCGGTTTTGGCCGCCAAAATCTTGGTCTTCATTCCGCCTTTGGACATGCCGGAAACCGGATCACCCGCCATCGCTTCCATCGCAGGCGTCAAATGCTCGATCACATCAAACCGCACGGCAGACGCATCCTCTTTCGGATTGGCCGAATAGAACCCGTCGACATCCGACAGCAATATCAACTGATCCGCGCCAACCGTCACCGCAATTTGCGCGGCCAAACGATCGTTGTCGCCAAAGCGGATTTCATCGGTGGCGACCGTGTCGTTTTCGTTCACAATCGGCACAACGCCAAACCCCAACAGGGTTTCCAACGTAGCGCGGCTGTTCAAATACCGCCGACGGTCGTCTGTATCTTCCAGTGTCACCAACACTTGGCCCGTGGTAATCCCATGCGGCGCAAGCACCTCTTCATAGGCCCGCGCCAACCGGATTTGCCCCACCGCCGCCGCCGCCTGCGACTGCTCCAACGGCAGCTCGGCAAAGGGCAGGCCCAGCACAGTCCGCCCCAGCGCAATCGAGCCCGAAGACACAATCACAACATCCGTGCCACGCCCCTTGGCCTCGGCCACATCCAGCGCCAGCGCCTCTAGCCAGTCATGCCGCAAGCCCCGCACCCTGTCGACCAACAGCGCCGAACCGATCTTTATGACCAGGCGCTTGGCTGCTGTGACGTTAGGGGCGGTTGCAGTCGTTATGGCAGCCCCCGTTACGGTTGCCACGGCGCGATCTCCTCAACAACAACCCGGCCCTCCAGGATTTGCGCATAGAGGCGGCGTAACACATCCGGCATGCCCTGATTTGACACCCCCGAAATCGCAAACACTTCACCATCCACAACCCCAGCCAATTCGGCAAAGCGTTCGGCCAAAGTTTCCTCATCCAGCGCGTCGATTTTGGTTAACGCCGTAATCCGCGGCTTGTCGCCAAGCGCTTCGGCATAGGCCTCTAGCTCAGTGATGATTGTCTGGTAATCCTCGGCCACCGTCTCGGATGTGCCATCGACCAAATGCAACAGAACCGAGCAGCGCTCCACATGCGCCAAGAACTGCACGCCCAAGCCCGCGCCCTCTGATGCGCCCTCGATCAGGCCCGGAATATCCGCCATTACAAATTCATGCCCATCAATGCCGACAACCCCAAGGTTCGGCACCAAAGTCGTAAACGGATAATCCGCAATCTTGGGGCGCGCGTTGGAAACGCTGGCCAAAAACGTCGATTTCCCTGCGTTCGGCAGGCCAACCAAACCCGCATCGGCGATCAGCTTTAGCCGCAGCCAAATCGTCCGCTCGACGCCTTCTTGCCCCGAGTTGGCCCGTGCAGGGGCGCGGTTGGTCGAGGATTTGAACTGCAGGTTGCCCCAGCCGCCATTACCGCCCTTGGCCAACAGCACGCGCTGCCCCACGGTAGTCAAATCGGCCAGAATGGTTTCTTCATCTTCGTCCAGAATCTCGGTGCCAACGGGCACTTTTAGCACGATATCCTCGCCGGTTTTGCCCGTACGCTGACTGCCCATACCCGGCTGGCCCGACTTGGCAAAAAAGTGTTGCTGATAGCGAAAATCGATCAGTGTGTTTAGACCATCCACGGCCTCAACCCAGACAGACCCGCCCTTGCCGCCGTCACCACCATCCGGCCCGCCGAACTCGATAAACTTTTCACGCCGGAACGAAACACACCCCGACCCGCCCCCGCCCGAGCGGATATAGACTTTACACAGATCAAGGAATTTCATGGGCTCGGCTTTCAGCAAAAGGGTCAATAGGCTGCGTTACCTGATTATTCGCGCCACCTCAAGTCACGCTGGTACGCGGGCGGTTAGGGAAACGCTAGAAAATACGCGCGCTGTAGACGGTAGAACGTCACTAGCACAGGCACCAAGTGTGCACCCGAATGGCTTTGCTCGCGCCCTACCTCGGCAACCCCCAGCCTACGCAACACATGCCCCGAGGCAGGGTTATCCTCAAAATGCTCGGCCACGACGGCATTCATGCCAAACGCAGCAGCCTATCGCCCAACGGCACCAGCACAAATGCGGGCGCCGTTGGCTTGGCTTGCGTCAGGCCATTTTCTTCAGATAGGTCCATGTCTGCACCCGTGCATCCCGCGCCACGCTATAACTTTCAGCATCGCCCAGATAGCCAAAGCCACAATTCGTCAGCACGCGCGCCGAACCGGGGTTATCCTGAAAGACTTGCGCAAAAATCGCTTTGTTCTTCAATGGATTGGCCGCAACCAACGCCTGCACCGCCTCGGATGCATAGCCGGTATTCCAAAACGCAGGCGCCACCCAATAGCCAATCTCGGCTTGGTCGCGGTCCATCTGCTTTAGGGAAATAACGCCCATCACTTCGGGCATCTCATGGGCAGTGCCGTCCAAGACCCAAATCCGTTCGGATGCACCCACGTTCATCGCGCGTTCCACAAACGCCGCAGCGGCCCCCGGCGGCAATGGGTGCGGGATAGAGCTGGTGCCTTCGGCCACGCGGACATCGCCCGCATACATCGAAATCAGCCCCACGTCTGAAACACGCGCAGGACGCAGCAAAAACCGCTCAGTTGGAATTGTAACTTGCTCGACTATCGTTTGAAACATCATAGTACCCTCCTCCGAAAGCACATAGGGCACATAGCCCTTTAACCTTAAACAGCCCTTAATGTGGGGCAATATCAAAAAATCTCAAGTTGGCACCACCTCCCCGCAGTGCAAACCCAAAAGCAAAAGGGACCGGCCTTTCAGCCGATCCCCTTGTTACATGTCTTTGTAACGGTTCGACTTACTCAGCGGCCTCCGCCACTGGGAGAACCGAAATAAACGTGCGGCCCTTAAGGCCTTTCTTGAACGAAACCTTGCCTTCGATCACAGCGAAAATGGTATGGTCTGTGCCCATGCCAACGCCTGTGCCCGGAAACATCTGTGTGCCACGTTGGCGCATGATGATGTTACCAGGAATGGCAGCTTGCCCGCCAAACAGCTTTACGCCCAAACGGCGACCGGCTGAGTCGCGGCCGTTACGGGATGAACCACCAGCTTTTTTGTGTGCCATGGGGGATTACTCCTCGGTCGCGGCAGCTTTCGCTGCCTTTGGTTTCGCAGCAGCTTTCGCTTTTGCAGGTGCTTTTGCAACTGGCGCAGCATCGGCGTTGTTATGGGCGGCGCGGCGTGCATCTGCAGTGCCTGTCGCTGCTTTAACGTCCGATGTCTCGGCGCCCGAAGCCAGAACGTCGGTCACACGCAACAGCGTCAGGTGCTGGCGGTGGCCTTTTGTACGCTGGCTCGAATGCTTACGACGGCGCTTTACATAGTGGATGACCTTCGGGCCTTTGATCTGTTCGATCACTTCGGCCTGAACGGCAGCACCCGCAACGAGCGGCGCGCCAACAGTCAGCGTCTCGCCGCCAACCATCAGAATTTCATTGAACTGGATTTTGTCGCCAGCTACGCAATCAAGCTTTTCCACACGAAGGATATCCCCCGCCTGAACCTTGTACTGCTTGCCGCCTGTCTTGAGGACCGCGAACATATGGTCTTTCCTTTTCATTTCTCCGCGTTCTATGGCCCCGGCTTGATCCGGCGTTTCAAACAACCTCGAACGGCGCGCCCCCATTCGGAGCGTAACAATATAAAAACCCGGCCAAGTGAAGCCACCTGCCCGAGATAGACGGCTTATCCGGGAAGTCACGCAAGGAGTCAAGGGGCCGCAATCTTGTCTGGCGAAATGGACGGAGAAGTCCGAGAAGCAACCGACTTTGACGAATACGTTCAGCGGCGCTTATCATTTGGCGCTGGCAATGGTTGGCTCGATCAACATCGCCTCTATGCAGCCTCTGTTTTCTGCGACTTGCTTGGCAGAGCGCTGGTTCGCCTCGAATTTCCGCAATCGTGGGTGGGTGAAGGATCACGCTGGGCGCTTTATCAAATGGGCTATGAGGTTGCCAGCAAAGGGAAAGCCGCAATCATTGCGGCATTGAACGATCTCAAACGCGAGATCGGCGCACCATGGGATGGTGTTAATTGTCACTGAGAACTGACCCGGCGGGGGTGCGGACGAAAACTTGGACTATCTTGGAGATAGTTCATGTATA
>NZ_JBGQOQ010000040.1:0-22597 GCF_052119765.1 Pseudorhodobacter sp. W20_MBD10_FR17
CACCTTCCGTCTGTGATCATGATGGGTTCATTGGACCCTGTTGATTGTTGGATTGGATTTTCTCCATGGAGACTACATTGGAGGTTCTCTCGGTTGGTGGCCGGGGTCGCCGCAACCGGAAATGGCCGGATGATTTGAAAGCGCGGTGGGCCTCGTAGGATGAAGAGATCGGTCCGTTGCTTGTCAGTTGATTGCTGTGCAATCAACGAGAAGGAAAGCATCGACCACATCCGTTGAATTGAGCCTGCGTTTGACTTTGATTGCTAGGGCCTCCTTCGTAAACTCCCTCTTGGCGTGTGCTGCGCACAAGCCTTCTGGGCAGCGCATCAGTGATGTTAAGCGTGCGGAAGACCCGCCCGTCATGTGTTCGATCTTGAACGAAGTCATATGATCACACACCTGCAAGCTCAACAACACCGAGCCATATGCATATCTCAAAGCAACGCTCGAAGCCATCGCGACTGGCCACCCGGCCGCCCGCATCAATGAACTCATGCCATGAGTACTTTGACAAACAGGCATGACACCGCATATGCGTATGTTGAGGGATAAATTATGAAAATCGCAGTTGCTGGAATTGGTTATGTTGGGCTATCGAATGCTGTTCTTTTGGCGCAGCACAATGATGTTGTTGCGGTGGATATTTCGCCGGAACGGGTCCGTATGCTCAACGCACGCCAAAGCCCTATTGTGGATCGTGAACTTGAGGAGTTCCTAGCCAATCAACCTCTTAATTTAACGGCAACTCTGGATGGGGCTGTGGCTTATAAGGATGCGGATTTTGTCATTGTCGCCGCTCCGACAAACTACGATGTGGACAGAAATTACTTTGATACGTCTTCGGTTGAGCAGGTGATCCGGCTAGTGCTTTCGGTTAATTCTAAAGCAACAATTGTAGTCAAGTCCACGGTGCCCGTGGGCTTCATTTCCCGAATTAGGGCGGAATGCAACACCTGCCAAGTGATTTTTAGTCCTGAGTTTTTGCGCGAGGGCCGCGCTCTTTATGACAACCTGTATCCTTCACGGATTATCGTTGGTGAGCGCTCTGAGCGCGCAACGGTTTTTGCTAATTTACTGCTACAGTGCGCGATCAAGAAAGACGTTGATATTCTATTCACAGATGCCGATGAAGCCGAGGCGATTAAACTGTTTGCCAATACGTATCTGGCGATGCGGGTGGCGTTCTTTAATGAGCTCGACAGTTATGCATTGGCTAGAGGCATGGACAGCAAGCAGATCATTGACGGTATTGGTTTGGATCCCCGCATTGGAGGGCATTATAACAATCCAAGTTTTGGTTATGGCGGCTATTGTTTACCAAAAGACAGCAAGCAGTTATTAGCTAACTATTCCGAAGTGCCGCAAAATTTAATACGCGCCATCGTTGATGCCAATCGTACCCGCAAGGACTTTCTCGCGGATCAAATCATCGCGCGCAAACCCAAGATCGTGGGTATATATAGATTGGTAATGAAGACGGGCTCTTACAACTTCCGCCAATCGTCTATTCAAGGCATCATGAAACGGATCAAAGCCAAGGGCATCGAAGTTATCGTGTATGAACCTGTAATGAAAGAAAATAGTTTCTTCGGCTCGCGCGTTGTGAACGATCTGGCAGCTTTCAAAGCCGAGGCAGACGTGATCGTAGCTAACCGCGTTACAGATGACATTGCGGATACTGCCGATAAGATATTTACTCGAGATTTATTTGGGGCAGATTGATTTAAGTTCTTACGGTGAATTCTAAATTGAAGCAATAACAGCAAACGCTTTACCTCCATGTGTTTACGCGTAACCGCGCGCAGTTTGGAGATACGTTTAATAAAGTAAAAGCTATGAATGAGGTTGCAGGGTGCATTTGAATATTATTGGAACGCGCGGTGTGCCTGCTGCGCATGGTGGTTTTGAAACGTTTGCTGATTATCTATCTCGTTACCTTGTGACAAAGGGCTGGACTGTGAATGTTTATTGCCAAGACTCTAACGGCAGCTTCCAGGACGGCGTACAAGACATGTGGGAGGGTGTGGGGCGGACACACTTCCAAGCCAAGCGAAATGGCCCTCTTGGCACGATGGAATTCGATCTGAAGTGTGTGAAGCATGTGTTGACACAGCCTGGAGTTGATCTTGTGCTTGGGTATAATACGGCTGTTTTTTGCGTACTAGAACGCCTTAAACGTCGCCGCATTATAATGAACATGGATGGTATTGAATGGAAGCGATCCAAGTGGGGGGGGGCTGCAAAAGTTTGGTTTTTCATGAACGAATTGATTGGGGCTAACTTGGCGCATGTTGCGATTGCTGATCATCCAGAGATAGCCAAGCACGTTCAAGCGCGGAGTTTTAAGGCACCTATTATGATCCCTTATGGCAGCGATGCAATCACTCAAGCTAACCCTGCTTGCCTTGCCAAATACGGAGTTGAATCTGGTAAATATCTTGTGTCAATTGCGCGCATCGAGCCTGAAAACTCTATCCTTGAGCTTGTGCAAGGGGCTGCATCTCTACCAGCAGGCTTCAAAGCTGTTATTCTTGGAAAGTTTGACATCGAGAACGATTATCATAATGTAGTAAAAGCTGCGGGCGGTGAGAGTGTTGTATTCCCCGGGGCAATTTATGACCCTAGCATAGTTCAAGCCCTACGTTTTCATGCGAGAGCTTATCTTCATGGACACCAGGTTGGAGGAACAAATCCGTCACTAGTGGAAGCACTGGGGGCTGGGAATGCGGTGTTGGCGCATGACAACAGATTTAATCGCTGGACAGCTGGTGCAGACCAGTTTTACTTTTCTAATGCGGCTGGAGCAGCGCTCCAAATGCAAACAATCTGTAGAGCCGAAAATGCTTTATTGGTTGCGCAACAAGCCGCCAGAAGACGCCATCAAGAAACATTTCAGTGGCATCAAATTTTAGGTGCTTATGAGGATGTGTTAAAACGTGAGCTGTTAATTTCTATGCAAAAGTGAGCCGTGGAATGATCTTGTAGCGGTTTAATTACGGTCTCTTTCGAGCAATGTTTGCTATGAAGCGGATAAGGAATGGCAACGAGATACACGGACGAGTGATGCCGTGCGCATCGCAACAGCCGGTTGACTGACAAGGCCACAAGCGGCCTCCGATTTAGGGGTTGGGCTTTCGACGCTAAACAAGTGGGTTCAGAAGCATCCACTGCACGGCGGGTATGGTTGCATGACATGAAGTAATCAGCCTCAGGGCCTCCGGCAAACTGTGGGCGGTTCATAAAAGGCAAATAAAGGACTATAGTTTGAGTATGATTATTCCAGTTATTTTGTGCGGCGGGTCTGGCACGCGCCTTTGGCCTTTGTCTCGTAGGAGTTACCCGAAACAATTCTCGCGCCTTGTTGGTAAGGAAACTCTCTTTCAGGCTTCAGTAAAACGGTTGAATGGTACGCTCGACGGGTTGAACTTTGCTGCGCCTATGGTTTTAACGGGGTCTGATTTTCGCTTTATCGTGACAGAACAATTGGCTGAAATTGGCCTTGATCCGGGAGCTATTCTGATCGAGCCGGAAAGCCGTAATACTGCCCCTGCTATTTTGGCGGCAGCGGTGCATTTGATGGCATCTGACCCCGAGGCGGTCATGCTTGTTGCGCCCTCAGATCACGTTGTGCCAGACATTGCCGCGTTTCATGCTGCTGTGTCAAAAGGGCTTGTAGCAATTGATGATGGCAAGCTGGTGACGTTTGGGATCAAGCCCACTCACGCTGAAACCGCTTATGGGTATCTTGAGTTGGCAGAACTACCAGACCACTCTGGGAGGGCTGTTGATTTAAAGCAGTTCCTTGAAAAACCAGACGAAGCGCGGGCAAAGGAAATGTACGACGCGGGCACATTCATGTGGAATGCAGGCATTTTCCTTTTCAAAACCAAAGACATAATCGCGGCCTTTGAAAAATATGCACCCTATTTGATGGCGCCAGTGACATCTTCCGTGATCGATGCAAGGTCAGATCTTGGATTTCTGCGCCTCGACCCAACAGCTTGGGCGCAAGCCAAGGACATTTCGATCGACTACGCTGTGATGGAGAATGCCGCCAATTTGGCCGTTGTACCGTTTGAGGGGGGGTGGTCTGATCTTGGTGGTTGGGATGCGATTTGGCGTGAACTTGGCCCCGATGAAGCCGGCGTTGTGACTTTTGGCGATGCAACTGCGATTGAGTGCGAAAACAGCCTTTTGCGGTCTGACAGTGACAATCTGGAAATTGTTGGAATTGGCCTGAAAAACATAATGGCCATCGCAATGAATGACGCGGTACTGGTGGCAGATATGTCGCGGGCGCAAGACGTAAAAAAAGCTGTCGCGGCGCTTAAAGCCAAAGGGTCTACACAAGCTACGACGTTCCCGAAAGATCACCGCCCTTGGGGCTGGTTCGAAAGCCTTGTTGTGGGCAGCCGATTCCAAGTGAAGCGCATCCATGTTCACCCGAGCGCATCTCTGTCTTTGCAAAGCCACTTCCACCGTTCAGAGCATTGGATCGTGGTCGAAGGGACTGCGCGGGTTACAATAGATGACGAGGTGCGTCTCGTAACGGAAAACCAATCTGTCTACCTGCCACTGGGCTGTGTTCACCGTTTGGAAAACCCTGGCAAAGTGCCAATGGTCTTGATTGAAGTACAAACTGGGTCGTACGTCGGTGAAGATGATATCATCCGCTACGAAGACATGTATGCACGTGGGCAGGATGCCAAAGGTTAGGCTGCTATTAGACATCATTCAATTTGGTTATATCGTTTCATCGAACCGCCATTTATTAATTTTATGCGCTGGTTTCAGTGAGGCCAGCACGCGCTTTAGCTGTAGGAGGCACCCTATGCCTATAGCACGTGTCACCGGTTCTGCCGGCTTTATTGGTTCATTAGTGTGCGGCCGTCTACTTGAAGATGAACCGTCCTCATACAGCCCCCAAACAGCAGTACACTGAGGGTGTTGCCAATTTTGTCGCGTGGTACAACGAATATTACAAATGATTCACGCTGATCACTAATGTGACAAAAGGTAAATTTTTGACCTATTTTTGCTTAGAGTATCACCAAGTTTGCATAAAGTCCGCCTAGGTTCTCAAAATGAGATAAAAGTATTGAAATTCTCGACCAGATGAGCTGTTGAAGCCTTAAGTGAAAAGAGAGATCTACATTGATTACAAAAACTCCACTCCTTGATGTCTATTGCCTTAATCCTCCTCGCTTTGGCGATCATCGTGGTTTTTTCTCTGAGAGCTGGAATAGAAAAGCACTTGAGACAGCTGGGCTGAATTTGCCTGAGTTTGTCCAAGACAACCATTCACTGTCACGCGAAGTTGGCACTGTAAGGGGACTTCATTTTCAAAGCCCGCCCCATGCACAGGGAAAGCTCGTACGTTGTGGTCGCGGCATGATATTTGATGTTGCCGTAGATATTCGTAAAGACTCGCAAACCTACGGTAAGTGGGTTGGCGAAGAACTGTCTTTTGAGAACGGTAAACAGCTTTGGATTCCTGCTGGTTTTTTGCATGGCTTTATGACGCTCGAAGCTGACAGTGAAATTATTTACAAATGCACGGATCACTACGCGCCCGAATGCGATGGCGCTGTGAGATGGGACAGCTGTGGCATTGAATGGCCGCTTAATGGCATCGCACCCGTGATTTCAGACAAAGACGCAAAGGCGCAGATCTTTACAGACTTTGTGACACCTTTCACAAGGGCAAACACATGAAGATTTTAGTAACAGGCGGGGCTGGTTTTATCGGTTCTGCGGTGGTGCGTTTGGCGGTGTCACGCGGACACGAAGTGGTGAACGTAGACGCTCTTACCTATGCGGCTTGTTTAGACAACGTGGCCTTAGTCGCGGAGAGTTCGCTATATGCGTTTGAACAGGTAGATATTCGCGATCGTTTCGGATTAGACACGGTCTTTGCCAAACACAAACCCGATGTCGTGATGCATTTGGCGGCTGAAAGTCACGTTGATCGATCCATAGATGGGCCGGGTGATTTTATTGAGACCAACATCACAGGCACGTTTAATATGTTGGAGGCGGCGCGCAAATATTGGGCTGCGTCGGGCAAGCCAGAGACATTCCGCTTTCACCACATTTCAACAGATGAAGTCTTTGGGTCTTTGCCCGACGATCCTGATGTTCTGTTCACCGAATACACGCCTTATGATCCGCGCTCACCCTATTCTGCGTCGAAAGCCAGTTCCGACCACTTGGTGCGCGCATGGCACGAAACCTACGGCCTGCCTGTGGTTTTGACCAATTGCTCCAACAATTATGGCCCATTCCATTTCCCTGAAAAACTGGTGCCTGTTATCATTTTGAATGCCCTCGCAGGCAAGGCCTTGCCAATTTACGGCAACGGGGAAAACATCCGCGATTGGCTTTATGTCGAAGATCATGCGGACGCGCTTTTGCTTGTGATCGAAAAAGGTGAGCTGGGGCGCAGTTATAATATTGGGGGCGAAAACGAGCGCACAAACCTGGAATTGGTCCAAACGATTTGCGCGATTTTGGATAAAAAACGCCCTAAACCCAGCGGTACATACGCTGACCAAATCACGTTTGTGACTGATCGTCCTGGCCATGATGCCCGCTACGCGATTGACCCGTCTCGTATTAGAAATGAATTGAATTGGCGACCTTCGGTCACAGTCGCAGAGGGATTGGAAAAAACGGTTGAATGGTATTTGTCCAACGAAAGTTGGTGGCGGGCGCTTCAAAACCGTCAGGGCGTTGGCGAACGTTTGGGAGTCCCTAAATGATTCTAGTTTTTGGGAAAACAGGCCAAGTGGCGACAGAATTGCACGCACTTTTGCCTGATGCGATATTCCTTAGCCGTGACCAGGCCAATTTGACAGACCCGGCAGCTTGCGCCCTTCAAATTGAAAAGCACCGCCCTGAGGCTGTGATCAATGCGGCGGCCTATACCGCTGTCGATAAAGCCGAAGACGACGAAGACACCGCCGCTTTGGTCAATGGAGAGGCGCCAGCTAAAATGGCACAAGCCTGCGCTGATCTGAATATTCCGTTTGTTCACATTTCAACCGATTATGTCTTCGATGGCACGGGCGATGCGCCTTTTGCCTCTGATCACCCAACAGCCCCGCTTGGGGCCTACGGGCGCACAAAATTGACGGGTGAAAACGGTGTGCGTGCAGCAGGTGGAGCATATGTAATTTTGCGCACATCATGGGTATTTTCCACTCATGGAAACAATTTCTTGAAGTCGATGCTCCGCCTTGGCGCGGATCGTGACAAGCTAAAAATCGTAGCTGACCAAGTGGGGGGCGCAACGCCAGCCCGCGCCATCGCTGTGGCATGTGTCGCTGTGGTAAACCATCTCAAAAAAGACCCACATAAAGCAGGAACCTATCATTTTTCTGGCGCACCCGATGTGAGCTGGGCCGATTTTGCGCGCGCGATTTTTGAAATCTCGGGCCTAAAGTGTGACGTAGAAGATATTTCCACATCAGCCTATCCAACGCCAGCCCAACGCCCTGCGAACAGCCGGATGGATTGTACCACTACGACCGACACCTTTGGCATAGACCGCCCTGATTGGCGGGATGCCGTCCGCATTACAATTCAAGAACTGGAGGAGTCCCAATGACACAGCGCAAAGGTATCATCTTGGCTGGCGGTTCAGGCACAAGGCTTTACCCACTGACCATGGCTGTCTCAAAACAGCTTATGCCTATCTATGACAAACCGATGATCTATTATCCGTTGTCTGTATTGATGCTCGCCGGTATTCGTGAAATTGCGATAATTACGACACCGCAAGACCAGGATCAGTTTAAGCGCCTGCTGGGCGACGGGTCGCAATGGGGCCTGTGTATCACCTACATCACCCAGCCGGCGCCCGAAGGACTGGCACAAGCATACATTTTGGCCGAAGACTTTTTGGATGGCGCCCCCTCTGCTATGGTTTTGGGTGACAACATTTTCTTTGGCCACGGCCTACCAGAAATGTTGGGTGCCGCTGATAGAAAAACTGTTGGTGGGACTGTGTTTGGTTATCATGTTGCAGACCCTGAGCGCTATGGTGTGGTTAAGTTCGACGACGACGGCGTGGTTGAGGAGATCTTAGAAAAGCCTGAGGTGCCGCCATCTAAATATGCGGTGACGGGGTTGTATTTCCTTGATGGCGATGCGCCCCGCCGCGCGAAACAAGTGAAGCCTTCTCATCGTGGCGAATTGGAAATAGTGACTCTTTTAGAGAGTTATTTGCACGATGGCATACTGTCAGTTGAGCGCATGGGACGCGGCTATGCATGGCTGGATACAGGTACTCATGGGTCACTGTTAGACGCAGGAAATTTTGTTCGGACCTTGTACAAACGCCAAGGTTTACAATCAGGTTGCCCCGAAGAAATCGCATACACCCGAGGCTGGATCGACGACGTAAAAATGCGTGAGCATGCTGAGATGTTCAGAAAAACAGACTATGGCAAGTATTTGATGGAGCGTTTAAATTGAATTTATTTTTTCCTCTCCGCGAAATAGCCACACGGAAAATTGCTGTGTTACAATCAAGTTTTCAAGAACGACTTATTTCAATAAGGTTACTGATCTCTAAATTTTTACACCTTAAAAAACGTAGGGAAATAACAAAAAAATCGTTGCTTGCACTGAAAAGTAGCACAAAAATAAATGAGAGTGCAATAAAAGAGAACAAGCCTGAGATCATCTGTGTCCATCAAGGATATGAACTCTATGGTTCTGATCGGACGTTCATAAGCACCCTAATTGCCTTTAGGGAAAAGTACGAAGATGCACAAATTGTGGCTATCATCCCGCGGGAAGGGAGGTTATCAGCCGCACTGCTGGATTTAGACTTTAACGTTGAAATCGAGAACATCTGGGTAATCCGTAAATCTCATGGTCTTCTAGGGAATACTTATGCACTCTTAAGATTACCATTCCGAGTTGCGCGTGCTTGGCTTAGAATCCGTAAGGCTCGTTTCCACTATATCAACACCTCTGTCATCTTGGACTACTCTTTGGCCAGCCGTTTTGCCTCTAATCCTGGCTTCCTACACATTCATGAGATTGCCTCTCATAACGTAACAGCGGTTCTTCGATCCATTGCGCGTATATCAGGGGCTTTCATGTTATTTAACTCCCAGGCCACAAAACTGGGGATGCGTCTTGACGGAGATGTAGTCTTAAATGGAGTTCCTGGGCCATCTAAGATCAGCTCCCTCGCGGCCAGAAAGGGGAGCTCGCACCCCGTTCGTATATTGATGATAGGACGTGTAAACCGGTGGAAAGGGCAGGATTTATTACTGGAAGCGATTGCAAATTTACCAATTGATATAGCTAGCGCAATTGAAGTCCTCTTTGTCGGAGACGCGTTCGAGGGAGGCCCTGAAATGACTAAACTTAAAGAATTGGTCAACCAACTGAACTTGAGGTGCAGTATAAAAATTGAAGGTTTCGTCGATAGCCCATCAGAAATCTATCGCTGGAGTGACATTGTTATAATCCCTTCAAAAACACCGGAACCTTTTGGGCTAGTTGCTACGGAAGCAATGTCGCACGCACGGCCGACAATATCGGCACAACACGGGGGCTTGCTCGAGATAACGGTTCATGAGGAAACAGGGCTGTTTTTCACACCGAATGATGTCTGCGCTCTAAGTCTAGCCATACAGCGCCTAGTGGTAAACGAAAGTGAACGTATACAGTTTGGAGAAAATGGTAGAATCCGGTATCTCACCTCATTTACCGAAGAAACGTACAAGAATAGGCTCACTGAGGTCATCGAAAAAAGAACAAGCAAAAGTTTTAGGATCGTGCGATGAATAGCTTAAGAAAATACGGCCGCCTCACAAAAGCAGCACATGGTTTCTTATACGACTTCTGGCGTTACTTTAGTTACGCACCATGGAATGATCGATTTTCAAATAAAGATGTACGCGGATATGATACTGTAAAAATATATCATGCACTTGAAAAAAGCTTGAGTTTTCCAAACCGAAAATCTTCATCCGGTTGGGAAAATGCTAAAATGCTGCTCAGAAATTTACAAATAGCATACAGGAGCAATCAAGTCGGTTGTCACGAAAAATACGGAATTGAAGTTTTAAGTAAGTTTGCAAGCAATCCTGAAAACTATAACGAGCCACAAGCTGAAAAGATTCGCGAAAGCCTTTTAGAACTTCCTGAAATTAACGAAACTGGTGCTGGGATTTTAAAATACACAGCGCAAGACCTGCATCGTGGAAGGATGAAAGACCCAGAGAGCTTCTTTATGTCACGCTATACGCTCCGTGAATTTGACAATCTGCCTGTTGACGATGTTACTGTGAGGAGGGCTGTAAGCCTTGCTATGAAGGCACCATCAGCATGTAACAGGCAGCCTTGGGGAGTTTATCACACCGCAGATCCGCAGTTAAAGTCTGAAGCATTGAGGTTTCAGTTCGGCAACAAAGGCTTTGGGCATTTGGCCCCTAACCTTCTTGTTTGCACCATTGATCAATTTGCTTTCAAGCCAGGCAATGAACGGTATCAACATTGGATTGATGGCGGAATCTTAGCTATGTCAATTATTCATGCTCTGCATGCGCTTGGGCTAGGCGCGTGTTGCCTGAATTGGAGTCAACACCCACATGCTGATAGAAGATTTAGAAACCATTTTGACATGCCGGACAATGAGGCAATTATACTTATGATTGCATTCGGCCACCCAAAACATGAAATGAATGTATGCGCTTCGAAACGCCGCCCAATTGAAGAAGTTTTAAAACCCCTTCGTATAAGGTCAACATAATCCACGTCATCGCGTAGAAGTTAAAGTAAAGAACTAAAAAATGAATGCTATCAAATCTGTATACACTCTAACATTTCATGATGTCCCCAATATCGGGGCTATACTTCAGGCATATGCACTCCAGCGGTTTCTAATTCAAGCCGGTTACAGCAGCAAAATTTTAGATTACCGCCCACTATACCATTACGTTGATTTACTAAAGCCGTATAAAGGGTTGTCTCGGAACATCAACAAATTTCGAATGCATCGCAATATCCGCGCATTTAGCAAGAAGTATCTACATTTAAGTGAAAGCAGGCTGAAAAACGTGAATGACTTCGCGCGTTTTAATTCATCCTCAGCTTTAGTCGTCGGTAGCGACCAAATTTGGAACCCGACATTGACCGGATATGGTGTGGACAAGACTTTTTTACTGGCAGGTAAAACTGATGCGAGAAAAATCGCTTATGCCGCAAGTGCTGGTGGTAAAATTCTTAGTGGTAGCGTCGCAAAAGACCAGCTACGTGACTTCCACGCGGTCAGTGTTCGCGAGGATCACCTGCGCCAAGACTTGGTAAAAAATGGTTTGTACCCTGACGCCATCACAGTATTAGACCCCACGTTCTTACTGCAGAGTTACACTGATCTCGTCGCAGATGAGCCACCCATCACAGAAAAATATGTGGCTAGCTATGAAGTAAGTAGTTCTATATCTAGAGCAAACTTTGCAATTGAGGCTGGGAAGCTCAAACAGAAGTGTGCTCTTCCCCTCTACCATTTGGGATCCAACCCTATAGATAGCGCTGATGTAAGTCTCATTCCACCGACACCAAATAAATGGTTGCGAACATTACTAGACGCGGAATATGTGATAGCTAATTCGTTCCACGGTCTAGCTTTTTCCATTATCCTAAGAAAGAAATTTGTCTATCTCCTTCATCGCGAGGCAGAAAAAAATGCTCGGGCTCTTACTTTGTTGAAGACCGCAGGGCTAGAAGCCCGTGCGGTCCTGTCTGTTGACGATATCAGTATAGACCAAATCGACGCAGATATCGATTATGGGCGAATAGATGAAGCTGCTAACATGTCTCGTCAGTTCCTTTTGTCAGCATTGTGCTGACGCCCGCTAGGAATTGATGTAAAATGAAAAAGGCCACTACTGCAAACCCGTATATGCGGACTGTCATCTTAGCGTTTGGGGCACGCGGCTTTGCTGTGGGCTCACAATTCCTAATTACCATTGTATTAGCTAAAATTCTTGGGGCAGGGCCCTTTGGCGATATGATTGTGGTGTTTGCGGCTTTCAGACTAATTTCGTTGTCAATTGGAACAGGCCTCAGTACTCTCATAATATACCATGTTAGTCGTAGCGGAGGAGAGGTCGAGCTGAATGAACGCATTCATCGCTCCAGTCTCGCAGTAGGGATCATCATATCAGCACTGATCGGCTCAATACTCTTACTTTCTGCAGATACTATAGCTGGCATATTTGATAAGCAGGGCATGGCCTACTGGATTACGGGCCTTACCCCCTATCTAATTTTTCTTACAGTCCTTACTATTTCATCGGGCTCATTTGACGGAAGATCAAAGGTAGATTTTTCGATTTTTATCGCCGACTTCGTACCAAACTTCATCCAAATTGCGGGTCTAGCATTGGTATTCGTAGCAGGGCTTGGCAAACTTTCGATCTGTGTGGTGTTTGGGGCGTCGGTAGTCCTGCCAGCACTGCTTGCTGCAGGCCCCATTATTGCCACGAAGGTCCATAAATGGTATGTATTCACTTTCTGGGATATTCGATATGCTGGAACTTATGCAATGACAATGCTTGCATCACAGCAGATCCACGGCATCGATCTCATGATAGTAGGAGCGCTATTTTCATCTGAAACTTCCGGCGCCTACGCGGTATGTGCAAGAATTTCACTTCTTATTCCATTTGTTCAACTCATATTACTTCGAAAATACACTCCAATAGCTGGGTTATATTTATCAAACGGTAATATAAGTGCTTTCAACAACGGCCTGCACAACCTGAAGGTATGGATCATGGCCTCAGTATTTCTTTTGTCAGGCTTGATTGTTTTAGTTTTCCCTTTTCTTCAGCACTTTTTGGGCAAAGATTTAAGCGTTATCGCCTTTCTCATAGTCCTTTTACCCGTTTTCTTTGCTCGAGCCTGTTTTAGTGGAATTGATGTAGCGCTGAAAATGTCAGGACGTGCAGAAATAGCTCTAATGCTATCTCTTTTGGGTGCAGCGCTATTTTGTTTACTTACATTGGCATTCCAAACCCTTTTAGGGTCGCTCGCAACCGGATTTGCATTAACCTTGTCCGCTCTTATAACAAGTATCGGTGGCAGCCTATTTTTGCTACGACACGGAATAAAGGTCACAGATATCTCATCGATTACAGTTTGCCTGGCCGCCAGCGCGATCACCTCGACAGCACTTTATTTAATAACAGCTAATTCAACACCATTCATTCTAAGTGCTGCACTTTTATTACTGTCCGCTATAGTTCTTGCTCCTACCGTCTGGCGCCGTGCTCGAACATAACTCGTGCTAATCCATAAACGGTGTGTTGATCTTGGAAACCCGCCATCGGGCAGGAGAATCGCGTTTGGGATTTGACCTGATCTCAAGCTCCCGCGGATAACGACCACCGTAAGCGCCCGATTGATCTTTCAATTACCCACAAGTTTTTATGGGGGGGTTCCCCTCGTTTGCAACGATGAAGCCTTCGGTAAGGTCGGCCAATCTGGAAAACCCACGCCATATGACTGTGGTGCCGGGCGGGGGGGTCACTTTGAATAGCCCCTAGATTTGTAGACACCTTGCTTGGTAATTTTGGAAGCAAGGAGGACGATATGTCCGGAGCTAAATTCACAGACGAGTTCAAGCGCGATGCGGTCGCGCAGGTTGAGGATCGGGGCTATCCACGCGTCCGCTGCACAACCTGGATGCAGCCGACAAACCCGTCCCCACCATCCGCCATCATCGTCTCCTTCTGAATGCTCAGAACGAAACTCGCCGCTAAAGCGGCGTCACGAAACCGCTGAAATCAATGGGACGGGGACGGCGCATACGAAAGGCCCATCTGATCGGGCATCGGTTTCGCGGCGAAACCGGCCTCCGTCTCAGCCAAGGCGTTCGGGGCGGGGGCTTCCAGCTTTCTACGTCATCAGGCGTAATTTTGACCTGAATCAGGTAAGGGCCATGCGGCGTTCGTTGCTATTTCGAAGTAGCATGTTTTGGTGTGAAGGCTATGATTGTGGGGGCCACCAGATATATTTGCAAATCTGAATGTGACTTTTTTGCATAAGATACGGCCTGATGCGAACCAAACACGACCGATGCCGCACCTGTCGGAGTGGATTTTCCGAAAGGTGCAACATGGGGTTCAACCGAATCGCCGTAACTGTGGGGCCTTAAGGGCTGGCTTAAAACAGCAGCTTATAGCCATTCCCATTGCTGTCAGTGGCGCGCCCTGTTCCGCTTATGGTGCCGCTTCCGATGATGAAGGTTCCCTGCACTTTGGTTCCATCAGAACATACGGCATAAATTTCCCCGTTATTGACGCCGGGGATGGTTTTGGTCGCATTGCCAATATCGCCTTTTGGGCCGCGTATAGACAGCGACACGCCGCGCGAGCGTGAAATTTCGCGCGGGGCGACGGTCGTCCAAGTGCCATTGCATTTGACCTTGCCCGGCAAGCGGAAGGAAATAGAGCCCGAAGCCATATCGTTGTTTTTCGCAGTCACATCTATGACGATCTTCGGATCGCTCGCGGCGATTGGGCCGTAAATTGGATAGAGTTTCATATCGCTCTTAGAGGTGCCGCAGGCTGTCAGCAGGATGAGGCCTAGGCAGGCGAAGCAACGGAATTTCATATCGCATACTTTCCAAAGTTGGCTCTGAACGCGTGCGCGATCAGTTTGTCGTTCTAACGCACCACTGAATATAATTTACAAGCACGTCCTTGTCTCGTGCCAAAGTACAAAACCTGCCTACGCGCGGGGTGCTACACAGATAAAGCGGGTTTGAATGCAGGGTTGGAGGAGCTTATAGCAGGAAGCGGCCCCAATGCTGTTCCGGTGTTGCCACCAACCTGAAAACTGGATTGCGCAAAGCCAAGCTTGCCACCCGAAGCCATACAACAGACACGCGATGCCTCGGGGTGAAACAAGGCAGAGCCGACACCCAAAACTGGCGCCGCCAACAGCAATAGCACAAACGAATCTGATGTCGCGAGTATTATAATACCGACAGCAACCACCGCCATTGGCACGGCAAGCGCGTAAGGTTTTGGGTAAACGTTTCCTGCCTCCCACCTTCCGTCTGTGATCATGATGGGTTCATTGGACCCTGTTGATTGTTGGATTGGATTTTCTCCATGGAGACTACATTGGAGGTTCTCCCGGTTGGTGGCCGGGGTCGCAGCAACCGGAAATGGCCGGATGATTTGAAAGCGCGGATTGTGGCGTTCACGCTGGTACCGGGCACCACCGTGAACGCTGTGGCTCGTCGGCATGGTGTGCCAGCGAACCATCTTTCCTCATGGCGCACGCTGGCGCGGACCGGTCGGCTGGTGCGGCCAGCGCCGGAAGATCCTGTGGAATTCGCGTCGCTGATCGTTGGTCCGTTTGAAGATGCGTCGCGTGAAGAGGCTGGCGCGATGGGTCGGCCGGAGATTGTCATTGGCGCAGTGGTGATCCGCCTTGAACCGGGGGCCATGGCGCAACGGATTTCTTTTTGATGTGCATGGATGCAATCGGGGTTAAAAATTTAGCCCTCGGCCCAACCTAAAATCCCGGCCCTTCGCTTCCGCGATCACTGGCTTCCGGCTTTGAAGCCTCAAGGTCCGGCAAGTCAGGGAGCAACTTGTCGATCTTATCAAGGGCGTCCGTGATGTCTTTCGCGGCCGACAGCCCCAGCGCCTTACCAATTCTGCCGATCAGCCCATACAGCCGGTTTTTGACCTCGATGAATAATCCCACGCGCTCGGCAAATTTCGTCTCGCGGTCTTCGAGATCTGCCTGGTCCTCGTCCAGTTTGTCTTGGTCCTTTGTGAGCTGGGCGATCTCTGCGTGCGCCGCGGCGTTGTATTCAGCGCGGTCTGTCTCGAGTTGCTGCTTATCCTTTTTCAGCTGACGTTTGCCCTCTTCCAGTTTTCGCGTCTCTTCATCTGTCCGTTTTTGTGCGCCCTCCGCCCTGATCTGTTCTTCTTTCTGTATACGTTCGGCATCCGTTTTCGCTGCCTTTTGCTGTGCGTCGAAGGTCGCCTGTTGGTCTGCAAGACGCTTTTCGGTGTCCTTCAGAACCTTATCCCGATCATCAAGCCGCTTTTCATAGATACCCAGCCGCTTTTCTTCTTTTTCGTTCAGCTCGGCTTTCTCCGTCAGTTTTGCAACACGCCCCTGCATCTCGTCATAGCTGGCTTGGGCGGTCGCGAGTTGATCGACCAATGCGTCCAGTTCGGCCTGCTTTTTTTCGATGTCGGCTGGCAAGGTCTCGTGCAGTTCCTTTACGGATCTGTTGACAGTATCCGCATAATCCGCGCCGGCTTGCAGGCGCGCGACACGCGATTTGCCCCGTTCGATACCTTCGCAATGCTGGCTCATCACCTCGGCAGTTATAGTCTGGATGTCACGCAGCATCCCACGCTTCACTGTCGATGTGAGGGGGATGCCGCCCATGTTGTAGGCAGGGCATGTAAAGTGCGCATGCGGTGCAGTCTCGTCCCTGTGTGATACCAAACCTTCCAATGTCGTGCCCATCTTCTCTGCAATGGCTCTGGCTGTCGCGAGGTATGCCGCATCCTGCTTTTCGGGTGGCAGCTTCAGAAACAGCGCCTGGGCCTCTTTTCCGAATGCGATGATTCCGATGAAGGCGACAGCAGAATCTGAACGCATGGTTCGTTCTGTTGTCCTTTGCCCGCGCCGTTCATTGCACAGTTGACGCAGGACGGATGGCCTAGGGGACTCGATGATCACCGTGTTGAGTTCGGAGAGCTCTTTGTCGACATAGGCAGGTTGAGGGCCGTTTCTCAGATCGTGTTTGCGTTGTCCTGAATATGCGCCGGATCTGCGGGGCTTTACCCGTGCCATAGCTGCGCGGGGATTGGCCTTTGCTTCGTCGGACTTTATGATGTCCTCGGGTTTCATGATGGCGCTGGTCATTGGATAAGCCTTTTGGACAAACTTTTTCAATTATGTGTATGTCCTAACCTACTAGGACATAGTGAAAATCGCGCTAGGCTCATTTATCACTATGTCCTTTCCGGCGAAGGGGGGATCCCCTTTCGAAACCCCCGCGCCTGATTGGCTTTATGAAGGCGCCGTCTGGCGCTTGGAATAACGTCCGGCAGCTATGGCTGGGACGGCTGTGGCGCGGTCTATTGGTCGGTCGCAAGCCGCACCTTGGCAAATTGAGGCACTATGATGGCCCGGCGCATTTGGTGACTGTGGCCCCGACACGGGCGAGCAAAGGCGTTGGCACGGTGATCCCGAACCTGCTGACGGCGGAACGCTCGGTGCTGGTGATCGACCCAAACGGCGAGAATGCGAAAATAGCGGGCGCAGCACGCAAGCGGTTCGGCGCGGTTCACATCCTCGCCCCCTTCGGCGTCACCAGCCGGCCCAGCTCTGCCTACAATCCCCTCGGGCGGCTCGACGCCAACAGCCTCGATCTGGACGAAGATGCCGCTTCATTGACTGAAGCTCTAGTGATGGACCCACACGGCCAAAGCGCTGCTATCGGTCCTGATCATGTTTGCGGTGGCGCATGAAGATCAGGACCGCAAAAACCTCGCCACGGTGCAGAAATATCTAACCCTGCTGCCCGAAAAGTTCCGCGCCCTTCTGGAGCTGATGTGGGACAGTGCCGCCGCCGGGGGATTGATCACACGCGCTGCAAACCGCTTCCTCGGCAAATCCGACAGCGAAGCGGCATCGGCGATGTCTTCGGCGCAGCGCAGCGCCACACCCATTTCCTCGACAGCCCCCAGATCATGCCACAGCGCGTTCCGACTTCCAGTTCTCAGCCCTGCGGCATGATCTGACCTCGAGAGAGACCAAAGCGTGGGGTAATCACGTTGCCATTTTGATTTCTCCGTCTGATTTCATCCACGGATACCATTGCTTGAGCTTTGTGCGCAGGGTGTCATCCAGCGTGCGCGTGCGGGTTTGCAGCATGAGGTGAGCCCCTGTCTTTGACCAGCGCATCTGCTGACGCTTGCAGAAACGCTTTCCCACGACGGTATTGACGGTGCTTTCTACAAAGCCGGTGGAAACACGTTCGCCGTAACGCCGTCGTTCAGCGTAATTTGGGATCATCCAGGCGCTGTTTGCAATGTAGGTCTGAAATTCGGATGCCGCTTTTAGCAAGGCCTTGATGCTGGCGTATTGCGTTTCGAGGTCATCGAGGTCCATGACCAGATCGTCGATGATCACCTGCCCATCATGCAGGTTGCCATTCCATAAGTATCCTTTGATCTGGCGAAGACGCCTGGCCATTTCCTCGGCCTCATCCAGGCTCAGATGGGCAAGGCCTTTGACATACTGATGCATCACGGTGATCCGCATCGTGATGTGAAACCAATCCAGGATGTGCTCGGAGGCAGGGGCCATATCTCGTGCAATATTGATGACGGTATCACCGCCATCGGTCATGAATGTGACCTGCTGGTTTTCCTGCCAGCCCTGGTCTTTCAGAATCTCATTTAATCGCCGCTTGGGTTTTTCATCATGACTTTGCACAAGGCCAAGGTAGCGATCCGGGCGATCTGTAGGAATGGATTTGCAACCCATGACCTCAAAGTGAGATTGGCCAGTTTCGCGTGACCGAACATATCCGCCATCAATGCCAACCGTGATCGGACCTTCCGGATTGGGAAGTCGGTCCCGTTCATAAGTGTTAGTCTCGACAAAGCTGTACCGTTCGTCCGCCAGTTCAGCTTCCATCCGGCTTGCTACACGCCCCAAATGCCTGCGCACCGTTTCCGCGTTTAGTCGTTTGTCGATTGGCAGCACCTCTTTGAGCAAATCTACCGTGACGCCATATGAGACCAAAGACGCCCACTTCGTTTCCAGCCATAGCATTTCTGGCGCGACATGGTGTGGGAGCAGTTCTGTCAGCGGGCTGAACGTTTGGACCGGCCCGGTATGGCAGCGGCAATGGTAGAAGCGCGGACTGTCTATGGTGATATCGCCAAAGACGGTTCGATATTGAATAGCCTTACTGCCTTTGCGCCGAAGCCTCCCTGCGCAACACGGACATGTGGAATGGTCGGCACAGAACGCCGCTGTTTGTGCGGCAACGATTTCTTGCTGCAAATCCAACAGCAGCGCGTTGCTGTCCTCAATGAAGAACCCTATCTCAGCGGCGCTTTCGAACCCCTTTTCAAAAGCTGCAATTTCATGCTCATGCACCACCCCATCTGGGGCGGTGATTGCAATCTTGACCGATATGTCCATCTCTGCTGTTCCCTCTTACCCTGCCGCGGCGCGGGCCCTCATAATTGTTTGCCTGCTGGTTTTGATGTCCCGTGCGATGGCAGAGACACTCTCGCCATTGGCCAGCCTTTGACGCACAAGATCTTGTCGTTCGCCTGACAGCGCGGGCGGACGGCCCAAGGTTTTTCCCTCAGATTTCGCGCGGGCCAGCCCTGCCTGTGTGCGCTCAATCAGAAGGTCGCGCTCAAACTGCGCGACGGCGTTGATCACACCCATCGTCAGCTTCCCAGCGGAACTGGTCAGGTCTACCCCGCCAAGGGCTAGGCAGTGAATACGAATGCCGCGCTCCTCAAGCTGCGCCACCGTGCTGGATACATCGATAGCATCACGGCCGAGCCGGTCGAGCTTGGTAACAATTAGAACATCTCCTTGTTCTAATTTTTCCAACAGGCGGCCAAAACCCGGGCGCTGCGCGATGGCACGTGAGCCAGAAATCGTCTCGGTGATGATACGGTGTGGTTCGACGCTGAACCCAGCTGCCTCGATCTCCATGACCTGATTCAGCGTCTCCTGTTCAAGAGTCGAAACGCGGACGTAGGCAAATGTTCTGGGCATGTGGGCTCGCTGTAAAGAAATAGGTGTCCGTAACTCTACCCCTGTCCTATACCCCGTCAAGATAATTTTTGAACACTATCCCACGCCCTGTCCGCAACCGCTCCTTTCCGGACAGGTCACATCAACTGCTGGTGCATAAGTTCCCGATGGTACCCATTGCGAAGCTGGGTGTTCACATCGCGCCGAGAGAAGGAGGTGTCCAGGTACGGCTCACGAGCCTTCATGCGATCCCAACGTATTCCAGATCATCTAGAGCAAGGTCCTCCAGCGTGCGGCCCGTGTCATGGCAGTCCAGCAGATCTTGGCAAAAGGATGCCAAAGCCTCAAGGTCCTGCCAAGTTTCATAGCCATTGGCCTCGTCCCGTCGCACTAGATAACCTTCGGTCCCACCGCATTCTTCAGGTGGGCACGCACCCCCCCCGCGCCACCGGTACAAACTGGATAGGACTTCTTGGGGTCAGCATCCAATATAGCCTCAATTCGGATTTCGTGTTTCCAATAATATCCCATATCGTAGGTGTAGAAAAACCGGTCATTCCGACGAAACCCGAAGCCGCTCAGTGGAACATCAGGACGCGCTGCATGCAATTCCCAAGATCCATAGTCGACGACGCGAATATCAAACTGAAACAGATGAATGCCGTCCCAGCCCATCGCAACTTGAAGGGCCCCATGCAACTCACGCAAGGTGATGGCCGAGGAAACCAAGACGCATCGCCAGATCATCGGGCGGATCCCCAAAAGGTGGATTTTCAACTAGACGGCTTTGGGTGCAGAATGCATCCAAAATTTCTGCCAGCATCACCATCAAAACGCAATTACCCCACGCTTTGGGGTACTCTCCAGCTGGCGCTCGCCTACATGGTTCGCGAAAACCCTATATTTTGCAGTAGTGCGTGTTTGACATGATGTCATGGCCCTGCCCCATGTGGGGTCGATAAAATCGACGCATGTTGCGGAACGGATCGATCCGCCGCAGGTACAGATTGGTCGGGAAGACTTCAAATTGGGCACCCTCGTCCGGCATGAGAACCTCGACACCCCCTGTTCTTTAGTCAATCTCTCATCAGAGCATTCAGTCCACCTGACCAAAGCGTTCTTCTAGGAGCTCAACGGCCTTTTCCAAAGCCTCACCAAGCCCCCAACCCATCCTGTCCGCCAGCGCACAATACGCGTCCATAGTCTCCTGCCTAACCTTAAGGTTAAACTGGACGTTCCGGCCCGTGCGCCGCCGACGCTGCGAAGCAGCCCCCCCTGCCCCATCGCTAGGGTTTTTGGCCACCTTCGGCTCACGGCTCCGGAAGCCTGCTTCCGCCGCCGCCCGGCTTGTGTCCTCCGACGGCGGGCGTGGTGCTGGCGCCTGACGTGGTTTGAACTCGCTTAGGTCAAGATCGTCCAATTGATCTCCAAACCCCAAGTCTACGCGGTCGCGGCTCATTTCACTTCACCTCCGCTGACGCTCGGGCAGCCTTAAGCCGCGCAACCACCTCGCCAGCGAACGCCCTCGCGTTCTCCACGGCCTTGTCGACATTACTAACCTGAGCCCGGTCAAGGTCTGCCAGCAGCCCGCCGTAATCAAGAATATCACGGTAGGCCGCACGCTCTACGATAGATGTCTCGAAAACAGGAATCCCGGCCTGATTGAGCTGTTCCCGCACGTTCCGGATCGCGCGGGAGGCGACAGCTGCGCTGGTCCGTGTCAAGAGAACAGCGTGGGGAATATCCCGCCGCGCCATTCGGGCCTGATTACGGATGAGCCGGATCGTCTTCGCAGCCCCCTTCGCATCCATCGAAGATCCCTGCGTTGGAATGATCACGAGATCGGACATACCGATCGCGTTCGCTACCATTAGACTTGCAGTCCCCTCCAGATCGATCACTACAAACTGGGCCTCGGCGGCAGCCACCTCGACCTGATCGACGATAGTGTCCTCAGTGACATCGCTGACGATCGTAACATTGGCGGGACGGCCTGGGAGTGCGCCCCATTGAGATATCCACTTCTCTGGATCAGCGTCTAAGATTGAGACTGTAGCTCCGCGGCTTGCTAATTCAGAGGCGAGCAGCAGTGCTGAGGTGGTTTTCCCAGCTCCTCCTTTTGGGTTGGCGAAGGCGATGACCGGCATAAGTAACCCTTTTTAGTTTTTAGTGCGGCGTTCGATTTAAACCATAGGCTACTAGATAGCTAACGGCTATCTATTTTATCTGATAGCTACTAGATAGCTACTAGATAGCTATCAGATAACAAGTTGAAGTATCCGGCTAACTTTATGGAATATGCGAACAGAAGCTTGGCTGTTCACCGAGAGGATGTAACCGGCTGAGACAGCGCATCCGCCCGCAGATATAGGGGTAAAAGTGAGGAATTAGGGGAGAGAAGGACGCTAGGCGTCGCACCAAATTAAGGTGTTGTTATTTATACATATTTTATGAAATGGTTTACCTCTGGAATCCCTCAAATATGAGGTTTTCGGGGAACTGTGAACAGATTTCTTGATATCTGTTCACAGTTAAGAGGTGCTGCTGTATACTCGGTCTCATCATGACAGAACCGCACATCAAAGATTTACGAGTCCTCGACCTAAAGCCCCGGCGGGATCAGGCCACGAAGCCGGCTGAACTAATCCAGATTACCGGTCATCAGGCCCTGACACTCAATGCGCGCCGCTCGATCACAATCCTTTGGCACCATGCACATAGGGGTCTGATGCCGGAGAGTGCAGAATCCTACGCTAAGGCCGTTTGATCACCTTTTTTGCCATCTGTATTCGCCGGT
>NZ_JBGQOQ010000041.1:0-22260 GCF_052119765.1 Pseudorhodobacter sp. W20_MBD10_FR17
AACTGACTGCAGCTACACAGCCAGTTGGAACCTTGCAGCAACTTTGATTGCCTCAAGATGAATGTCCACAGGCCCTAGATTTAGTGGCCCAATTATGTTGGGCCACTATCTGCCACAAATCTTTAAAATAAAGCCCATTTAAATTAAAATGTTAACTCCATGTTAACCGTCATCCCCGAAGTCTGATCCTAACAAGGGGGGATAATGAGCGCACCTATTCGCATCGCCAAAACCGATTTGGTGCCACTCATTGGCCAGCACGGGGGCCAGCAACTGCAGAATGATACGTCAGCGCAGGTTTTGCCCAACGACGTGGGTGGCCATCGCATTTCGATTACGGCCCCCTCGGCCAAAACGCTTGGCGTCAGCCTGCTACGTGAGGGGCTTTTGTCGGCGGATGATTTGGTGATGGCGTTGTCTTTGCAAAAACGGCACCGCGGGCGGCTTTGCGACATTCTGTTGTCACGACAAATGATGGAAGAGCCCCCCCTTTACCATGCACTAGCGCGTCACTGGAACGTGCGGTTGGTCGATCCTATGTCAAAACCCGCAGATCCTCGGTTAATTGATCGCATCGGCGCGGCCATCTGCCTGCGTGAGGGGCTTCTTCCTTGGCGAACCGTTGGGCAGGTGGTTGTGGTCGCCACCGCACATCCCGAAGATTTCTCAAAACATTCTAAAATGTTACGGGAAGCGTTCGGCTCGGTCGTTTTTGCCCTTACTCCCGCATCACAAATTCAAGCTGCCGTCATGAAGGCGCGGGCGACACCCTTAAACTATGCCGCCGAAAACCGTGTTGCGGCCTCAGAAAGTTGCCGCACCTTTGGAAGTGAGGGCTTGGCTACCATAGTCGCGTTATGCATTGCAGTGGTTTGCTTTGGGCTGTGGCTGTCACCCCTTTTTGTTGCATTGACCTTTACGTTCTGGGCCAGTTTAACACTGTTTCTGTCAACCGCGTTGCGGATTGGGGCCGTTATCGCCGCCCTTCGCCATAAAGCCCCCCCCGCACCTCCCCCCACCATCGCGCGCTTGCCAACGGTTTCCATTATGGTCGCGCTTTTCAAAGAGGGTGATATCGCTCCGCGACTGATCAGACGCTTGGACAGATTGGATTATCCGCGCGATTTGCTCGATATCTTGTTGGTTGTGGAGGAAAATGACCACCTCACCCGAGACGCGCTGAAAACGGTTGATTTGCCGCCATGGATGCGGGTCGTGGTGGTGCCGGATGGGCCCCTAAAAACCAAGCCCCGCGCATTGAACTTTGGCCTTGATCTGTGCCGCGGCTCTATTATCGGGGTGTATGACGCCGAAGATGCACCCGAGCCGAGCCAAATTCGCAAAGTGGTGGACCGTTTTTATCAACGTGATGCCGATGTTGCCTGCCTGCAAGGTATATTGGATTTTTACAACCCAAATACAAACTGGTTATCCCGTTGTTTTACAATGGAATATGCGTCTTGGTTTCGGGTGATCCTGCCGGGTTTGCAACGTTTGGGCTTTGCTATCCCTTTGGGCGGCACAACCCTGTTTTTCCGCCGCGCAGCACTAGAGGAACTTGGTGGCTGGGATTCGCACAATGTAACCGAGGATGCCGATCTTGGCATGCGATTGGCACGCCACGGCTATCGCACCGAGATGCTGGAGACCGTCACCGAGGAAGAGGCGAACTGCCGTGCGCTGCCGTGGATTCGGCAGCGCTCTCGCTGGCTCAAAGGGTATATGATGACTTGGGTGGTGCATATGCGCGACCCTGCGTTGCTTTTTCGGCAATTGGGGGCGTGGAGGTTCTTTGGGTTTCAAGTTCTATTCCTGTGCACCCTGTCGCAATTCCTGCTGGCCCCGGTGCTCTGGTCATTTTGGCTGGTCCCGCTTGGGGTTCCGCACCCTCTTGTCTCGGCCTTGCCGCCAATGGTCATGCTGGGATTAATTGGCTTGTACCTGTTGACCGAGGTTATCAACCTGACGCTGAACGTAATGGGCCTGCGCAGAACCAAACATAGAATGAACAAGCTTTGGGTTGTCACCTTGCACTTTTACTTTCCTCTGGGGGCCTTGGCATCCTACAAGGCCGCTTGGGAAATGGTGGTAAAACCGTTTTACTGGGATAAAACCAGCCATGGCCATTTTGACCAGTCAGCCCCACACTAACGTGTTTTTATCTCACCAGCATCAATTCGAAGCCGCGTCTCAAACGCTTTGGAAATATGGCTGCGTAGGGCGTTATAGGCCGCGTCGCCATCGCGCGCCTCAATCGCGGCAACGATAGCATCATGTTCTGCCAACCCGATCGCATCACGCCCTTCAGCAGCAAAAGACGTGGTCGCCATCAACGCCATAGACCGATGCACCAGATCCAATTGTTGGACCAGAAATCGATTGTGCGAGGCCAGATGAATTTGTTTGTGAAAGCGCTTGTTTGCGCGGCTTAGGCTGCGTGGGTCGCCCCCCAATAGGGCTTTGTCGTCCTCTACCATGCTGCGCAAAACGCGCAGTTCTTCTTCGGTCGCATGACGCGCGGCCAAACGGGCGGCCAAACCTTCCAGCTCGGTCCGCACGGCATAGAGCTCGGCCAGTTGGTTGTGGTTCAGCGAGGCCACGATCAGGCTGCGCCCATCGCGCGACAACATGGATTGGGTTTCCAACCGTTGCAGCGCCTCGCGAACCGGGGTGCGCGATACGCCAAAACGTTCGGCCAGCTCGGATTCGACCAATCTATCGCCCGGCTTGTAAACGCCCGCGTCGATCGCTTCGAGGATTAAAGTATAGGCATCTTTTTGCACGGCACGGCCCTTTAGATCAACTGCCGCATACGCTAGCGGGCCTTGCGCCCCTACTCAACCGCAATCGCATTGCCAAACCGCAGCATTCGCCATAGCTTATCCCCATGCCAACACAAGATTTCACACATGTTCGCGCCTGGGTCTTTGACCTCGACAATACACTTTACCCGCCCACCGCCCGTCTGTTTGATCAGATTGAGGTGCGGATGACCAATTGGGTCATGCAAATCCTAAAAGTCGATCGGGTTGAGGCCGACCGGTTGCGCCGCCACTATTGGGCGCAGTATGGCACCACTCTTGCGGGGCTGATGCGCGAACACGGCGTCGATCCGGCGCCTTATTTGACCGATGTTCACGATATTTCGCTAGATCATCTTGAGCAGGATTTGGCATTGGCATCGCATATCCGTGCCCTTCCAGGCCGGCGGATCGTCTACACCAATGGCTCTGCCCCCTATGCCGAGCGCGTTTTGGCGGCACGCGGGCTGTCAAACCTGTTTGATGCGGTCTACGGCGTAGAGCATGCAGGCTTTCGCCCCAAGCCGGAACGCGTTGCTTTTGAGACAATTTTTGCGCTTGATAAACTTGACCCAAACCAAGGCGCCATGTTTGAAGATGATAGCCGCAACCTTGCTGCCCCCCATGATATGGGGATGCGCACTGTTCACGTTACGCCAAAGGCCGAACCTGCCGATCACATCCACCACCATACCCATGATTTAACTGATTTTTTGGCAAAGCTGATTGTCTAACCTGTGATGCGGCAAGCTGCCACATGTTTACGGCCGAACAGAACGCTATCTAAAACATGTAAATTGGAGGTAAGAATGAACACTAAATTGGAGGTAAGAATGAACACAAAGATAGAGCGTCCGCCTTTAGCGATGCGCATTCTCTTCGCTACGCCGATCCTTGGCCATATTGCGCGCGACATACAGAAAGACATCAACAGCATTTATTACGCGTTGGTCATTTTGGTAACCTTGGTCGTGCTCGGGGTTAAGGCGTGGGGTGTGGTTGCCCTTGCCATGACGGCGCTTGCCTTTGTGCCGGTCGTGCTTATCACCTTAATTGCGATTACTTTGGGCAAATAACGGCGTTTTGCTCTTGGACGCTGGGCCCTAATCAACCTATCTATGGCACATAGGAAGGGGCGAACATGACCCGTGAAACCGTTGACATCCTGATCTCTGGCGGCGGCGTTGCTGGGCTTTCAGCTGCCGCTGCATTCGGTAGCGCGGGCTTTTCGGTGCTTTGCGTAGACCCAAGCGCCCCGATCACAAACCGCGAAACTGCTGGCGCCGACATGCGCAGCACAGCGTTTTTGATGCCCTCGGTCACGCTTTTGCAAGATATTGGCTTATGGGACAGGCTTTCCCCCTTTTCTGCCGCATTGCAAATCATGCGCATTGTCGATGCCGGTGGCACCGCGGGAGAGGCGCGCCAAACCCGAGATTTCGACGCAGCTGAACTGTCCGAAAACCCCTTTGGCTACAACCTGCCAAACTGGTTACTGCGCCGCGAAATGCTGGCGCATGTTCAAGATTTGCCGAATGTCACCTTCCGTCCCGGCGTCTCAACAACCTCTGTGCTTACACGCGAGTCCGAGGCCCTGGTGGGCCTATCCGATGGCACCGCTTGGCGCACCAAACTTGTGATCGGCGCAGATGGTCGCAACTCGAATATCAGGCAAGCCATTGGAATAGACGTAAAAACCACAAGATACGGACAAAAGGCGCTGGCCTTTACCACGACCCACCCTATCCCGCATCACAATGTCTCAACCGAGGTGCATCGCTCGGGCGGGCCCTTTACCATGGTGCCGCTGCCCGACCATGACGGCCTGCCTGCCTCAGCCGTGGTCTGGATGGAGCAAGGGCCCGAGGTTGCCCGCTTGGCCGCCCTGCCCCAAGCCGCGTTTAAAGCCGAGATGAACCTGCGTGCGTGCCATATCTTGGGGCCGATGACCCGCACCAGCCAACTCACCATCTGGCCGATAATCAGCCAAATCGCAGCCCGCATGTCGGGCCAGCGCACGGCTTTGATGGCCGAGGCGGCGCATGTTGTCCCCCCTATTGGCGCACAGGGCCTGAATATGAGCCTCGCCGATTTAGCGGTTTTGCGCGAATTGGCGATGGCCGATCCTGCAGCACTTGGCTCGGCCAAAATGCTTGAAACCTACCACAACCGCCGCCACCGTGAAGTGCAGACCCGTGTTACTGGTATTGATGCGCTGAACCGGACGTCAATGCTGGGCGCGCCCCTGTTGCGCGATATACGGGCAAGCGTTCTGGGCGCACTTTATTCCACGGCACCCATCCGTAAAACCCTGATGAAGGCGGGGCTTGGGCTACGCTAATCCCCGCCTTCATCTTGGCAAAAATACCTAAAGAACAGCCTCGACCGCCCGCTCCAGCCGCTTTACGGTTCCGGCAACATCTGCCAATTTATCCAACCCGAACAAGCCAATACGGAAGGTCTTGAACTCGGCCCCCTCGCCCACTTGCAACGGCACACCTGCCGCAATTTGCAGGCCTTGCTCACGGAACTTCGCGCCGTTCTGGATCGCCGGATCATCGGTATAGCTGACCACCACGCCGGGTGCTGCAAAACCTTCGGCTGCAACCGAGACTAGCCCCCGCGCAGCAAACATCGCCCGTACGGCGCGGCCCAGTTCCCATTGTGCGGCTTTTGCCTCGGCAAACCCCATGGCTTTGGTCTCGCGCACCGCGTCCAGAAAACCAACCAAAGCATCGGTCGGCATCGTGGCATGATAGGCATGGCCGCCAGCCTCATAGGCAGCCATAATGCTGCGCCATTTCTTCAGATCCAGCGCAAAACTATCCGATGTTGTAGTTTCTAGCCGCGCAACGGCGGCGGCAGACATCATCACCAAACCCGCCGAAGGGCTGGCGGACCAAACCTTTTGCGGGGCTGTGATCAAGACATCCACGCCTGTTTCCGCCATATCAACCCAGACACAGCCCGATGCGATACAGTCCAGAACCAGCAGCGCACCCACCTCATGCGCGGCGGCAGACATTTGGCGAATATAGTCATCTGGCAGGATAATTCCGGCGCTCGTCTCAACATGCGGCGCAAACACAACCTCGGGCTTGACCTCATGAATACGAGCCACAACCTCGGCAATGGGGGGGGGCGCATAGGGTGCGCGCGGGTCATTGCCGGTTTGCCTCGCCATCACCACATCAACATTCGCGGCAAAACCGCCTGCTTCAAAAATCTGGCTCCAGCGGTATGAGAACCACCCGTTGCGCACGACCAGCACCCGCGCACCACGGCCAAACTGCCGCGCCACAGACTCCATGCCATAGCTTCCACCGCCCGGCACCACCGCCACGGCCTCGGCGCTGTACACCTCACGCAGGGTGCTCGAAATTTCACGCATCACGCCCTGAAACTTGGCCGACATGTGGTTCAGCGATCGATCTGAAAAAACGACCGAGAATTCGTCAAGCCCGTTTGGGTCAATTTCAGGGTGCAGCGCGGCCATATCATTTCCTTTCAAGAGTGTTTCCTCTGTTTCAAAGCAGTTTTAGCGTGACTTCAAGCGTTAAAACACATTCATATGTGTCAATCTTTATTTTGGGAGGAATCAGAGATGACACAGCATCAAATCGTCATCATTGGCGGCGGCTCGGCGGGTATCGCCACGGCCGCCAGCTTGCTCAAACGTCAACGCGGTCTTGATATTGCAGTGGTCGAACCGTCGGATGATCATTTCTATCAACCGGGCTGGACGATGGTGGGCGGGGGCATCTTTCAGGCCGCCACGACACGGCGCAGCATGGCCAGCGTAATGCCGTCGGGCGTGACCCATATAAAAGGCGCCGCTGCCAGTTTTCAACCAGCTGAAAACCAAGTGACCTTGGCGGACGGCCGCACAATTCAGTATAAAATGCTGGTTGTCGCCACAGGCATCACTGCGGCATGGGACGCCATACCCGGCCTGAATGAGACCTTGGGCAGCAATGGCGTCACCTCAAATTACCGTTTTGATCTGGCACCTTACACATACAAGCTGGCGATGGGCCTTAAGAAAGGCCGCGCTATTTTCACCCAACCACCGATGCCAATCAAATGCCCCGGCGCCCCGCAAAAGGCGATGTATTTGTCCTGTTCCAACTGGGAAAAGATCGGCATTTTAGGTGACATCGACGTGCAGTTCCACACCGCGGGCCCATCGCTATTCGGCATCAAAGAATATGTGCCGCCGCTGATGGAGTACATCAAACGCTATGATGCGCAGCTGAATTTCGGCAGCAAACTGGTGGCTGTAGATGGTCCCAACCGCAAGGCGACATTTGCCCAAACCGATGCCGATGGCAAAACAAGTCAAACAGTGCTCGATTTTGATATGCTGCACGTCACCCCACCCCAGCGCGCCGTTGAGGCTGTCGCAAAAAGTCTGTTGGCCGATGCGACCGGCTTTGTCGATGTCAGCCCCAAAACATTGCAGCACACCCGCTTTGCCAATGTCTTTGGGCTCGGCGACGGCTGCAACACCCCCAATTCGAAAACCGCCGCCGCCGCCCGCAAACAAGCCCCCATTGTGGCTGTAAACCTGCTTTCGGTGCTGAATGGCGCAGCTGCCACACATGCTTATGACGGCTATGGCTCTTGCCCCTTAACGGTTGAACACGGCCGCGCCATAGTGGCCGAGTTCGGCTATGGCGGAAAACTCCTTCCGTCTTTCCCGTGGGATAGCACCAAGCCGCGCTGGTTAGGCTGGCAGCTCAAGGCTAATTTTCTGCCATGGCTCTACTGGAATGCCATGCTGAAAGGCCGCGAATGGTTGGCCGCTCCGCTGGAACGCCATACCGATTGAAACCGACCACCACGCACCCGGAAAAGAATCCCGCTTTCTTTTCGGTGAAAATATCCTCAGGGGGTGAATTTTCCATCAGGAAAAGAGGGGGCAGAATGCCCCCTGCCCCTCACGACCCCAACGGTCCCGGCCGTGCCTCTTCCGTCAGCAAAACATTCGCTTCAACTTGCCCCACGCCGGGCAATGTCATGATCCGACGCCGCAAAACGCGTTCAAAATCAGCGATGTCACGGGCCACCACGCGCAAACGATAATCAAACAACCCCAAGACATGCTGTACAATCTGCACTTCGGGAATTGCTTGCACCGCGCGCTCAAAATCCTCCAATGACACACGACCTTTAGTCGCCAGCTTTACGCCCAAAAACACGGTCACCCCGAATCCCAAGGCGGGGCGGTTTACGTCAACCCGCCTGCCCGCGAGTATGCCTGCCTCTTCCAGCCGCTTGATCCGCCGCCACGCCGCAGGCTGGCTAAGGCCCAAACGGCGGCCCAGCTCACCCGCGCTGGTCGTGGCATCGCGGCTCAGGGCGCGCAACAAAGCCCGATCCAGGTCATCCAGATCAATCATAACGGCAGCGCGCTTTCGTCTTTGATGGTTGCAATCAGCATCAAGGCTTCAATATCCGCGATATGCGGCAGGGTTAAAATCCGCTTGCGATAGATCTCTTGGTATTGCGCCATATCGCGTGCGATCACGTTCAGACGCACATCCACACGGCCCAAAAATGTTTCGATTCCAATGACTTCCGGCACATTTCGGGCCGCGGCCAAAAACTCGTCAAAGGCGCGCGGCTCAGTCTTATCAAGGTTAAAGCGAAGCGAGACCTCAACCTCATACCCCATCGCCCGCCAATTGATCACGGCCACAGGGGCCGCAATCAGGCCCGCGCCCTGCATTTTTTCCAACCGCCGCCAACAGGTTGCGGGCGTCACCCCTGCCCGTTCGGCCAATTGCGCATTGGGCAGGCTTGGATCAACCAGAAAGTGCCGTAGGATGCGCCGGTCAGTATCATCTATTTGCATGAATTTTTCATATTTCTAAATATTACGAATGATATTTCGCATATTCTGGAAAATTCGTCAAATTATGAAGCCCCTGCATTGCAAAAATCCCTATTCTGCCCCAATGAAAGGCGAAAGCCCAAACCAAAAGGATAAAACCATGCGCGTGTATTATGACCGTGATGCTGACATCAACCTGATCAAAGACAAAAAAGTCGCGATCCTCGGCTACGGCAGCCAGGGCCATGCCCACGCGCTGAACCTGCGCGATTCCGGCGCGAAAAACCTTGTCGTTGCTCTGCGCGAAGGCAGTCCATCGGCGAAAAAAGCCGAAGGCGAAGGCCTGAAAGTTATGGGTATCGCCGAAGCAGCCGCTTGGTGTGACCTGATCATGTTCACCATGCCCGACGAATTGCAGGCCGAAACCTACAAGAAATACGTGCATGATAACCTGAAAGAGGGCGCTGCGATTGCGTTCGCCCACGGTCTGAACGTGCATTTCGGTCTGATCGAGCCAAAAGCCGGCGTTGACGTCATCATGATGGCACCAAAAGGCCCAGGCCATACCGTGCGCGGCGAATACACCAAAGGCGGCGGCGTGCCTTGCCTCGTTGCTGTTCACCAAGATGCAACCGGCAAAGCGATGGAACTGGGTCTGTCCTATTGCTCGGGTATCGGCGGCGGTCGTTCCGGCATCATTGAGACCAACTTCCGCCAAGAATGCGAAACCGACCTGTTTGGTGAGCAAGCTGTTCTCTGCGGTGGTCTGGTTGAACTGATCCGCATGGGCTTTGAAACACTGGTTGAGGCTGGGTATGAGCCTGAAATGGCGTATTTCGAATGCCTGCACGAAGTGAAACTGATCGTTGACCTGATCTATGAAGGCGGCATCGCCAACATGGATTACTCGATCTCGAACACTGCAGAATACGGGCAGTATGTTTCCGGCCCGCGCATCCTGCCTTACGATGAAACCAAGGCACGTATGAAAGCTGTACTAAGCGACATCCAGTCTGGCAAATTCGTGCGCGACTTTATGCTGGAAAACGCTGTTGGCCAGCCAACGATCAAAGCATCGCGTCGTTCGAACGACGAGCACCAGATCGAACTGGTTGGCAAAAAGCTGCGTGACATGATGCCTTGGATCTCCAAGGGCAAAATGGTTGATAAAGAACGCAACTAAGGCCTACACTATTCGAACATTTGGGGGGCCTTTTGGCCCCCCTTTTTGCTATGGAATTGTACAATGCAAACACCGACGCGCCGCGACTGGCTTTCCATTCTTTTCCTCGGGGTTGTCTGGGGTGGCACCTTTATGGTCGTATCATTCGCGTTGCGCGGCTATGGTCCCGTCACGGTGGCGACGGCCCGCGTGGTGCTTGGGGCTGTCGCGCTCACCAGCCTTGCCGCAGTGCTTGGCCGCCCGATGCCTGCCTTTGACCCAAAGCTTTGGGCTTACCTCATCCCCATCGGGCTGCTGTCTTCGGCAATTCCCTTTTCGCTGCTAAGCTGGGGCCAGAGCTTTGTTCCCTCGGCCTTTGCGGGGTTGTCGATGGCTGCCGTGCCGTTGTTCGTGTTGCCATTGGCCTATTTTTTCGCCGCTGAAACCCTGCACCGCAACAAAGCGCTGGGGTTTGGCCTTGGTTTTGTCGGCACGATCATCTTGCTGGGACCAGAGATCCTTACCGGCGGCCCGCTGGTTTTGCCCCGTTTGGCCTGTATTGGGGCCGCATTGTGCTATGCTTTTGCGTCGATCCTGACCCGCCGATGCCCCAAGATTGACCCGATCACCCTTGCCGCGACCTCATTGGTTATCGGCGCTGTTCCTCTTATCCCGATGATGCTGATTGCCGAGGGCTTGCCCCATTGGGCCGGCCCTGTTTCGGGCAGCGCGATTATCCTGCTGGGCTTGGTGCCGACAGCACTGGCGGCGCTGTTACGCGTATCCGTCATTCGCTCGGCCGGTTCGGGGTTTATGACCCTGACCAGTTATCAAGTGCCGATTTGGTCAGTGATCTTTGGTGCAACGATCCTTGGTGAAGACCTGCCTTTGCGGTTTTTCGCCGCCCTCGGTTTTATCCTTGGCGGCTTGCTGCTTAGTCAGCGCAAACCGCAGCATCAGGCGCGTTGATCGCCTGCCAAAGCGCAAGGGCCTGCGCGGTTTCTGCCACATCATGCACGCGCAAAATATGCGCGCCCATCGCGGCCCCGTGCAGCGCTACGGCCACAGACCCCGGCATCCGGTCACGGGCCACCTCGGCCCCGCCGATCGCGCCGATAAATTTCTTGCGTGAGGCCCCCAGCAGCAGCGGTACGCCAAGATCATGCAGTCGCGGCAAATGCGCCAAAAGCGCTATATTATGCGCCTGCGTTTTGGCAAAGCCGATGCCCGGATCAATGATCATGCGGTCATGCGCCACCCCGCGCGCAGTGGCAAATTCCATGCGTTCGGCCAAATGGTCCAGCACTTCGGCCACCACATCCGCATAATGTGGCGCGTTTTGCATGGTCGCGGGGTCGCCTTTGGAATGCATCAGGCACACTGGCACGCCGCGTTCGGCCACTAAATCGGCAAGTTCGGGATCATAACGAAAGGCCGATACGTCATTCACAATATCGGCACCCGCATCCAGCGCCGCCTCGGCGACGGCAGCTTTGCGGGTGTCAATACTGATGGGCGTGGTGATGCCCGCCTCGCGGATCGCGCGGATAACGGGAACAACGCGGGAAATTTCGTCAGCGATGCTTACAGCTTGCGCGCCGGGCCGCGTGCTTTCGCCGCCGATGTCCAAAATATCAGCAGCCATGGCCTGCGCGCGTGTCACCGCCGCCTGTACCGTTCCAAGATCGCCACCATCCGAAAAGCTATCGGGCGTGACGTTCAAAATGCCCATGATACGCGGGCGATCGAGCGCAAGCCCACACAGCAGCGGGCGCAGGGCGCCAAGGCGGGCCAGAACCTCGGGGGGGGCCTCGGCTAACGGCGCGGCGCGACCGGCCTGAAAGGATAATACGGACTCAAACCGCACAAAACGGCTGCCTGCCAAGGGAATTCCCCCGCCCCCAAGGGAAGATGAGGCCCCAAAGCACGGGAAGGCCGCATAGCGCCGCGTCATGTGATGGCCCCTAAAACTCGTACGGAAATGGTTTGAGGCATCGCAACGGCAGGCGCTGGCACACCGATCACCACCAGTTCCACCGCTTGCAACTGTTCGGCCAGCCAAACCGCAAGCGCCAACCCATCCCCTTGCGGCCCATTCACCGCATCCAGCACCATGCGTGAGGGCGCCCAAACGCTGATCTGGCCATTCTTTTGCGCCCAATCCAGCTCGGTCCACGTGCCAACCACATAGCATTGCGCGTCTTGCGCAGCCAGCGCCCAAGCTGCCTGCTCAAGGGCCAACAGATCAATTCGGCGTTGTGCCTCGGCTGTGGCCGCTTGGGGCACGGGCAGATCGAGGCTGCCGACGGCAAGGATCAGCGGCGCATCCATGCCCAAAGCCGCAATCCAATGCGACAGCTGGTCTGTAGCGGCAGCCGCAATAAAGGCCACCCGAGGGCGCGGCGCCACGTCAATCGGGTCCAAAGGCACCGGATCTTTGACCCGCACAATCTCAACCCCCAAATCGAAGGGGCCACGGTCAATCTTTTCAATCCGAACAAACACCCGCATCGCCTGATATTCGCGCAAAATACGCAAAGCCACCCGCTCGGCAAGGGTTTCCAGCAGGTTAATCCGCTCGGCCCCAAGCTCATGTGTCACGGCCTCGGTCAGGCGGTCATAGGACAGGATCAGATCGACATCATCGTCCAAGGGCTGCGGCACGGGTGCCACCTCAACCACGATATTGAACCGCACTTTTTGTAGCAGCCCGCGCTCTCGCGCAAAGGCACCGATTTCCACCTCTACGACATAATCGCGCACCGAAATACGGTCAAAGCAAGCCGCGCTGGCCATAGCTGCGGCGCGCGTCTCAAGAGTTCCAAAGGTGGGGTTGGATGTCATGTTTTACCACTGCGGTTTCGGGCACCGCTGCAATAGCACGCCATCGCGGTACCGGCCACGCCTTATCACGCCCCATTTTGCACAGGGCGCGACACACTTAGCTTAGGCCGAGGGCTGACGGTAAAACAAATGGCTGCCGATTTTCGCGGTATTGGGAAAACGGCGCGCCCAGCTGGGGTTAATATTGGTGGTATGGAAATGCGTGGCACCGCCGGTTAGGGCACGAGGGGCACCGTCCATCATCGCGCGCGCCACTTTGGCAACCCGCGCATAGGCTGCCTTTTCGCGGATCGTATCGGCACGGCCGTCGCAGGCAAAAGAAAACTGGCAGCCGCCCTGACCGCCCGCGCCCTGATTAACAACACCACAAACTGAATTAGGGTAACGGTTGCTATCAACGCGGTTCAAAATAACTTCGGCTACGGCAAACTGGCCTTTGACCGACTCGCCTCGCGCTTCAAAATACAGCGCTTTGGCAAGGCACGAAAACTGATCACCACCCTGTGCGCCGGGCTGCGATGCAACCCAACCACGATCATAGCTTACGCGCGTGGGGGTATTTTTGGGACGTTGATCAACAAGTAAATTTTCGGGCAAGGCCCCTAATGCACGCTGCTCTGCCCCGATGAGGGAGCCGAGCTGTTCGGTTGGATTGTTTGAGCGGCTCACCGTCGTTTCAGCGGTTGCAGCACCGGCCAAAACCATCATCAAGGCCAATCCGCCCAAGCAACTTAATCGCACGTTCATTTGCTGTCGTCCTCATCGTTTCAACTCGGTCGCTGCTGGCAAAAAAAACCGTCAATTTATGCGACGGTGTCTGCGCCAGAATCGCTGGCCCCATTGGCTAACCGAGCGGAGACTTAGAGAGAAAAATGTGGCGAGTCTACTGCGTGTGATATTTTTACAACACAAATAGGCGGAAAATGGAGCATCGGCACCACACAACCCAACCTAATCCATTGATTCCACGCTGCTTTCACTTTCGCGATCCATCAGTGCCAAATGGGCTGCAGACAGCCGTGCAAGAGGTACACGGTAGGGTGAGCAGGACACATAGTCGAATCCCGCCTTGCGACAAAAGGCGATTGATTCGGGGTTTCCGCCATGCTCGCCACATATGGACAGCGTCAGTTTTTCGCGGGTTTGGCGGCCCCGTTCGGCACCAATCAGCAGCAGTTCGCCCACGCCTTCGACGTCAAGAATATGGAACGGATCTTCGGGATAGACGCCTTGCTGAACATAGGTGTTCATAAACCGCCCCGCATCATCGCGCGACAGGCCGTAAGTCATCTGTGTCAAATCGTTAGTGCCGAACGACAGGAATGTCGCGTGTTGGGCAATATCGCCCGCCCGCAAGGCCGCGCGTGGGGTTTCAACCATCACCCCCAGCTTGAACGCAAAATCCACGCCCGAAGCCGAGCGCACATTCGCCGCGACCGCATCAATCCGGTGTTTCACCAGCTCAACCTCGCGCTTGGCAGAGACCAAGGGGATCATAATTTCGGGCACAATCGCGCCGCCGCGGCGGGCAACCTCGACCACGGCCTCAAAAATCGCCTGCGCTTGCATGTCGTAGATTTCGGGCAAAACGATGCCCAACCGCACGCCGCGCATGCCCAGCATAGGGTTGAATTCAGCCAAGGCCTCGGCCCTGCGCATCACGTCAGACAGCGGGCGATCCAGCGCCTCGGCCAGCTCTCGCAACCCTTCGCGTGAATGCGGCAGGAATTCGTGCAAGGGCGGGTCGAACAGGCGGATGCACACAGGCAAGCCTTCCATAATATCGAAAAGCTGAACAAAATCAGCGCGCTGCATTGGCAAAAGACGTGCCAGCGCTGCCGCCCGATCTTGCGACGTATCCGCAAAGATCATCTCGCGCATCGCCACCAGCCGCGCCTCTTCAAAGAACATATGTTCGGTCCGGCACAGCCCAATACCTTGGGCGTCAAAGTCGCGGGCGGTTTGGGCATCGGCGGGTGTGTCGGCATTGGCACGAATACCGATATCGCAAACATCATCGGCCCAAGACAGCAGGCTGCGGAACGCATCATCCAACGCTGGCGGCAGCATTTCGGCAGCTCCTGCCAGCACCTCGCCCGTGGTGCCATCAACCGTGATCACATCGCCTTCGACAAATTTGCGCCCGGCTTTGGTGGTGATTTTATGGTCTTTCATATCAAAGCGCAGATCAGACGCGCCTACGATGCACGGCAGGCCAAGCCCCCGCCCGATTACCGCCGCATGGCTGGTCATGCCGCCGCGCTCGGTCAAAACACCGACTGCCGAGTGCATGCCGCGAATATCTTCGGGGGCGGTTTCGCGGCGTACAAGGATGCACGGCTCGCCGCGTGAGGCGCTGGCCTGCGCGGCAGCCGAGGAAAACACAATCCGCCCTGTGGCGCCGCCCGGACTGGCCCCAATGCCGCGAACAATCACATCGCGTGCCGCACGCGGGTCGACCTGCGGGTGCAACAGCTCTGACAGCGCGCGCGGCTCCACCCGCAAAATTGCCTCTTCGCGGGTGATTATGCCCTCTTTTGCCAAGTCCACCGCAATGCGCAGCCCTGCACGGCTTGACCGTGGCACACGCACCGCATCAATCACCGCTAACTTGCTGTCATCAATCGTAAATTCAATCTGCATCTCTTCGCGCAGCTTCACACGGCAGGCAGCACCTTGCTGCGCGAGGGTTTCAAACAGCTCGGGTGCGAGGTCTTCGAGCGAGGGGCCGCGCGGGTCGCGGGTCAGATACAGCGCATCCGATTCACGCGACTTCATATCGCGGCCTTGGCTTTGGCCCAAATAGCGACCGGTAATCTGTTCCAGCCCAGTGACCGGATCGATAAACTGGATCACACCGCTGCCTGAAACGCCCTGCCCGATGCCCTGCGCCATCTCTTGCACGACAAGGCCAAGGGCGGCATCTTCGGGCGCGCCTTTGGATTGGCGCAACAGGCGGGCCGAGGTCCCCTCCCATGCGCGGGCCATAGACCGCAACACCTCGGCCAATTGGCGGGCCGGGTCTTCGGGGAAGTCTTCGTCCATTTCATCACGGTAGGCGCGCAAAGCATCGCGCAACGCCTGTGCCGAGGGTTCAGCAATTTCGAACATATCGGGGTCTAATCTGGCAACGTGAACGGCATAACCTTGCACAAATCGAAGATAAAGCGCATCCGCTGCGGCTTGGCCTTGGGTCTTGACCAGCAAAGCATGGCGCGCCGCGTTCATCCCTATATTCAGGACCGTTGAGGGCCCCCCCCATTCGGGCTGTGCGGGGCTGGGGCGCACAGACACCAAAGGCGCGTCACCAAAATGGGCCAAAACGCCCGCACAATCCAGTGCCCGCCCTGCCGCGATGCCCCGCACAGCAGACGCGGGCAGCGACACCGTGCGCGGCACTGGCATATCAAGCCGAACGAGCCGTTGCAGGCATTTCGCCCGCCAGCCATGTGTTGCTGTCGAGATGCTAGCGGATGGGGTGATTTCGGTGAAATCGGTAATCGCGTCAAGTTTCTGCACTGCGGCAATCCTGCATTATTCAGGCGCAGCATACGCGGATCGGGGTGTCACGCAAGCTTTACAGTTGTTCTGAGTGGCTGGCGCAGAAGGGGGCTGTCTGCCCCCCGCCCGCTTTGCGGCCTCCCCCCGAGGATATTTTTGAACAGATGATGGGGGGAGGGTTTGGTTAGCCTTCGATTTTGGTGAGGTCCGCCACAGGGGCGCAAGCGGCGCGGATGCGGTGGAGTAGGTTGAGGCGGTTGCGGCGAATGACCTCGGAGTCGGCGTTGACTTGGACCGTGTCAAAGAACGCGTCGATGGGGGCGCGGAGTTTGGCGAGCTCTAGCATAGCTGTGGCGAAGTCTTCGGCCTCCATCGCGGGTTTGATCGTGGTTTCGGCTGTGTCGAGGGCTGCAAACAGGGCGCGTTCGGCGTCGGTTTCCGCGAATTTGATATCGGCCCCGTAGGAATATTCGACGCCATCCTTGGTTTCCGCTTGGGTCAGGATGTTATTTGCGCGTTTAAAGCCTTGGAGCAGGTTGGTGCCATCTTCGGATTGGATAAACGCGTTGAGCGCGCGGGCGCGGTTGACCAGCAGGGTTAGGTCGTCGTTACCCGGCATCGCGATGCAGGCGTCGATGATGTCGTGGCGGATGCCTTCGTCTTTGAGGAAGACTTTTAGGCGGTCGTGGAAGAAGGCGAGGAGGTCGGCGATAAGTTCTGAGTCCCGCTCATTTGGCTCCCAAGTTGATAGCTTGCCGGTAACAATGATTGGTTCTATGGCAGGCTTCACCCCTTGAGTAGCAAGCGAAATCCGCACCCCATTCCCCAGCACCAACCGAATAACCCCCAGTGCCGCGCGCCGCAGGGCATAGGGGTCTTTCGACCCTGTCGGTTTCTCATCAATCGCCCAGAACCCTGTCAGCGTGTCGATTTTATCGGCCAGTGCCACGGCCACGGAAACCGGCGCGGATGGTACGTCATCGGTCGGGCCCAGCGGTTTGTAATGCATTTCGCACGCCTCGGGCACGCCGTCATCATGGCCGGCCGCCTGCGCGTAGTAGCGGCCCATCAGGCCTTGGAGTTCGGGGAATTCGCCGACCATGGCCGATTGCAGATCGGCTTTGCAGATACGCGCAGCCTCGGCTGCCAGATCGGGTTTTGCGCCGACCATGGGGGCGATTTCACGGGCCAGCGCCTCAATCCGCGCCACGCGGTCAGCTTGGCTGCCGAGCTTGTTGTGGAAGGTGACGTTGGCAAGGCCGCGGCCCATGCCCTCTAGCCCTTCGGTTTTCACCGTCCGCAGGTCATTTTCCCAAAAGAATTTCGCATCTGACAGACGCGCCGACAACACCTTGTTATTGCCTGCCAAAATGGTTGCGCCGTGGTCGGCGGTTTCGCGGTTGGCGACGGTCACAAAGCCTTCAATCCGGCCGGTTTTCGGGTTGCGGACCGAGAAAAACTTTTGGTGTTCGCGCATCGAGGTTTGCAACACCTCGGCAGGCAGGCCCAAGAACGCCGCGCCAATCTTGCCCATCAGCACAACAGGCCATTCAACAAGCCCCGCCACTTCCGACAGCAGCCCCGCATCGGGCACAATTTCCAGCCCTTGCGCAAAGGCTTGGTTCTGCGCGTCATTCCAGATCGCAGCCTCACGTTCTGCTGGATCAAGCATCACAAAGGCACGGCGCAGCTTGGCGGTGTAATCCTCAAATCCGGTCACGGTAAGGCGGGCGGGGGCCATAAAGCGGTGGCCCATGGTCGTGTTCCCGGACGTCAGGTGATCGACTGTGATCGGCACAACCTCATTTCCGCCCTCATCCGACAGCACGCAAAGGATGGAATGCAGCGGCCGCACCCAGCGCAAAGACCCCGAACCCCAGCGCATCGATTTCGGCCAAGGGAAGTTGCGGATAGCGGCCTCGACCACCTCGGCTATGATTTCAGGTGCGGCGCGGCCCGGTTTTTCGATTACGGCAAAGAACACTTGGCCCTTTTTATCGTCGCGCACCTCTAGCTGGTCGCGCGTCAGGCCGGTTGAGCGCAAGAAGCCCTGCAAGGCGGCATCGGGGGCATCGGCCTTTGGGCCTTTGCGTTCTTCGCGCACAGGTTTGCTTTCACCCAGGAGCCCTTCGATCGACAGCACCAGACGGCGCGGCGTGGAAAACGCGCCAGCCGAGGCATAGGTAAGGCCTGCGTCCACCAGCCCGTCCGTCACCAGCTTTTTCAGATCGGCCGCAGCACGCGCCTGCATACGGGCCGGAATTTCCTCGGAAAACAGTTCAAGAAGCATATCTGGCATGGCTTATTTCTCCGGCTGCGGGGCTTTGGGGCAGCCCTCGGGTGCGGGTTGGCCGTCGAACACGACAGCCCCACATTTATTGATTTGGTTCCAAGCGAAGGCGCGGCCATCATCCATCACGGCGATCACGCGGTCGATGCCATACTGGATGTTTTCCTCGCCCAGATAGGCAACGGCGCGGCCTTGTTCCAGCGCCTCGCCAATGGCATCAGCGTCAAAGCAACCGAACCAACCGGGGGCGACAAGCGGCGTGGCACCGTCATACACCTTATAGGTTTCGGTCATCATCGCCATGCTTTGCGGTGTACGGAAACAGGCCCGAAACCGGATGGGAGAACTATCGGCATCGATGCCTTCAAACCCTTCGATCATCAGCGGCTCGGCCACACCTTCCACAGTTGTCATCCGGATTTCAGCGGCAGGAGAGCTGGCCTGAATTTCCGAATAATAGCCGTAAACTTGCAGATAATAGATGGCAGCGCCTGCCAGTAATGCCGTAATCACGATCACACCCACATAAATTTTGCCAATCACAGCGCGGCCGCCTCGGGTGTTGCACCCGCCGCTTCGGTTCGCACAAACGCATCGGCACAGGCCTTGGCCAAGGTGCGCACGCGGCCAATATAGGCTTGGCGTTCGGTGACCGAAATCACGCCGCGCGCGTCCAGCAGGTTGAACAGATGGCTGGCCTTGATGCATTGGTCATAGGCGGGGTGCGCCATGATGATATTGCGGCCCGCCGCATCGGCCAAAGGGGCCACAAGCGTGCGGATACATTCCGCCTCGGCATCTTTGAAATGTTGCAGCAGCGTGTCGGTATCGGCTTGGTCAAAGTTCCAGCGGCTATATTCCTGTTCGGTCTGGCGAAACACGTCGCCATAGGTCAGCGCGATCGGCGCGTCGGGGTCGTTATACGGCATGTCCATCACGTGATCGACGCCAAGGATGTACATCGCCAGACGTTCCAGCCCGTAAGTCAGCTCACCCGAGACGGGGTGGCAATCATGGCCGCCAACCTGTTGGAAATAGGTGAACTGGCTGACTTCCATGCCATCACACCAAACCTCCCACCCCAGCCCCCACGCGCCAAGCGTCGGGCTTTCCCAGTCATCCTCGACAAAGCGGATGTCGTGCAGGTCCATATCAATGCCGATCGCGCGCAGCGATCCAAGGTACAGCGCTTGCAAATCCGGCGGGCTTGGTTTGATCAGCACTTGGTACTGATAGTAATGCTGCAAGCGGTTGGGGTTTTCGCCATAGCGCCCATCTGTCGGGCGGCGCGATGGCTGAACATAGGCCGCAGCCCAAGGTTTCGCGCCCAAAGACCGCAGCGTCGTGGCAGGGTGGAATGTGCCTGCCCCCACCTCCATATCATAAGGTTGCATCACGGCGCAGCCTTTGCCCGCCCAATAGGTCATAAGGCGCAAGATAATCTCTTGGAAACTGCGCGGGGCGGCGGGAGAATGGGTCATGCGTATACCTCAAAGGCTTGGCGTATGTCAGGTTTGCGCATTGCATAGGCAAAGCCGGGGCAAGGGTCAATGGATCGCTTGCAGCCCCAAGCGCCCGCCAAGGCCCAATATACCCCATGTAATAACGACAATTTTACCTCCTGCTCTGGTAAACTGTGCTGTTTTATGGTTTCGCAAGTCAATTGCTGTTTACGTTCACGAATACGGGATCTTTATGCGCCACTATATCTCACTCTTCGCCCTTTTACTTTCGGTTCTGTTCGGCGGGGCAGCAACGGCGCAAGAACGCGCTTGGGTGCAAATCGAAGCCCAGCCTACGCTCGGCCAAGCCGAGGAACGCGCCCGCGCTTATGCGGCGGCCTTTAGCGATGTGGCAGGGTTTCGAATGGCATCTGGCTGGTACGTTATCGCGCTTGGCCCTTATGATCCCGATAGCGCCCTTGCCCGCCTGCGCGAACTGCGCCGCGACAACCTGATCCCGCGCGACAGCTTTGTTGCCAACGGCGACCAGTACCGAGATGCGTTCTGGCCTATTGGCCAAGACCCGGCCACGCAGCCCCTAATATCGCTAGCACCGGCGATGACCGAGCCTGCAATAGACCCTGTTATTGAGCTTGTTACAGAACCAGCCATTGAACCGATTATTAGCGCAACACCTGAACCAATCGTCGAACCCCAAGAAACCCTCGCAGACGCGCAACGCGCCGAAGCCGCCCTGTCAAGCGACGCGCGCAAAGACCTGCAATCGGCCCTGCAATGGTTTGGCTTTTACGATTCCGCAATCGATGGGGCCTTTGGTCGTGGCACCCGCGCCTCTATGGCCGCTTGGCAAGAGGCAAACGGCCATGAGGCCACAGGCGTCATGACCACCCAGCAACGCGAACAAATTATCGCAGACCGCCGCGCCATTATCGCCGAATTGGGGCTGGAAACCGTGGTTGAACAAGAAGCCGGGATTGAGATCACCTTGCCGCTGGCCTTGGTCAGCTTTGATCACTACGAGCCGCCCTTTGTGCATTTCGGTGAAAAAGACAATTCCGGCCTGCGCGTGGTGTTGATATCCGAACCCGGCGATCGTGCCACCCTGCGCGGCCTCTATGACATTTTGCAAACGCTGGCAGTGATCCCCCAAGGCGGCGAACGTAGCATTACAAACAGCGGCTTCACCATAAATGCCGCCAATGACGACCTTGCCTCATATGTTTATGCCGAATTGAGCGGCGGCCTTATCAAAGGCTATATGGTAGTCTGGACGCCAAAGGCCGCCGACAAGGCGGCGCGGTCACTTGCTGCCATGCAGGCCAGCTTTAAAACCATCGGCGGGCGCGCACTTGATCCCGGGTTGGTGTCACTGGATGACGCGCAACGCCGCAGCCTGATGTCCGGTATGGAAGTGCGCAAACCACGCCTGTCGCGCAGCGGGTTCTTTGTCTCGGCCACAGGGGATGTGCTGACAACAGTTGAGGCGCTGCAAAGCTGTGGGCGCATCACGCTTGACCGCGATATAGAAGCGACGATCACCACCCAAGATGCCGCACTGGGCCTTGCGGTGCTGACCCCGACCAAGCAACTCGCACCCCGCTTTGTGGCCGCGTTCAAAGCAGATGATCTGCGCGTTGGCACCGAGGTAGCGCTGGCTGGCTATAGCTATGAAGACGCCCTGCCCTCGCCCACGCTGACCTATGGCGCGGTTGAGGATACCACGGGTTTGGCGGGCGAAACAGGCATCGCACGGCTGTCGCTGTCGTCGTTGCCCGGTGATGCAGGCGGGCCGGTCGTCGATGGGACAGGCGCGGTGCTGGGCATGTTGATGCCAAGCGCCGCCCAAGGTAGCCGCGTTTTACCGGGCGAGGTTTCATTCCTGAGCACTGCCACCAGCATCACAACAATGCTGGCGGCAGCAGGGATCACGCCCGCGCTGGCTACGCGCCAAGCCACGCTGCCACCCGAAGACCTAACCGATCTGGCAACGTCGATGACCGTGTTGGTCTCGTGCTGGAACTAAACCGCCTTAGCTTGCGATAAAACTAGGGGCTGGGGCGGTGCTTGCATCGCCCTTTTCTTTTGCCGTCAGCGCATGGCATTGGCGGTTTTATAGCGTTTCGCGTTAAACCTGAACCACATATAGCTGCTTGAAATCAAAGATTTCAACGCATTATATGATACTTCATCTATCACGCGAAACGCAAAGCGCTTTAGGTATTTATCCCAAGATGAAATCGCAGGACGGGTTTTGCGGATGCGGTTTGGCGCAGCCCCTTTTAGGCTCTTGAAGTTACCCACAAGTCGTGTGGCAAATTGATTCACCCACAAGATTTGGTCTTGCTCCAGAAAACCCTAATGTG
>NZ_JBGQOQ010000042.1:0-22212 GCF_052119765.1 Pseudorhodobacter sp. W20_MBD10_FR17
GGGCAAGCCCGTCTTCCGTTCAGCCCCACCGGCCAAGGTGGTTGTCGGCACCGGCCAAGATGGTTGTCGCTCAACACTGAACCCCATATCAAGTGTAAAATCTATCGCACCCACGCCGTTCATTGAGGCGATGCGAGATAGAAAGGACGGGAGCGTCTCTCGATGGACTGGCGTGGGGTGTAGTTGAAGGGGCTTTGGCATGATATCTAAGGCTGAAATTCTTGAAGGGCGGCGAAGGGGATACTGGCTGCATTCAGCCCCCTACCTATCGAAATGCTGGCCATGTGAAAGGCCGAATATTGCTCGGCAAAGGGGTGGGGGTGGTTAATACCCTTTGTTAAAGCAGTTTACGGTGCAATAAGTTGGAAGGGCGGGAACCAGACTTTCGCCGCAAGTGCAAACCAAAACGGGCCGCCCAAAGAAAGCAGACGCTCAGGGTTGTGATCCAGTTTTTTCGGTGTGCAAACGCAGCTAAGGTCCGGTCTGAGCCGATGCTGTTGAAAAACTTTGCCCCACGAAAATCGCCTCGAAAACTTGGAAAAACGTTCTCATCAATGGTTAAATTGTAAACGCTGTTTGCAGAGTGCCGCCATCGAAGGAATATATTCTGCAAATCTGGTCCGCTCGCCCGAAGAGGTGAGTTTTTCAACAGCATCAGCCCTTATTACCGATCGGTTTGCACGCTCAGCATAGCTCGGAGGGCTATTCAAGCCCTGTGCAATGTAATCCAATTGACCTGATAGCGTTATAGGAACATAAAGTGAACATACAGGTTTCACGTAAATTCAAGGGTCAATCCCATGCAAGAGCCAGTCGACATTTCCCACGATTTTGATTTTGCAATCGGTCAATGGAGGGTGCGGCATCGTCGTCTCAAGGAGCGGTTGGCTGGATGCGACGAGTGGGAGGAGTTCAATGGCAACTCGGAAACCCGATTGGTGCTTGGCGGCAATGGCAATGTCGAAGACAACTTGCTTGATTTTCCAAACGGGCCTTATCGTGCCATTGCTGTGCGTTCCTTTGACGTCACCAGCCAGACGTGGGCAATATGGTGGTTATCAGCCAGTGATCCACACCAGCTTGATGTGCCTGTGGTTGGCAAGTTTGAGGATGGCGTCGGATCATTCTTTGCAGATGACACCCTCCATGGGGAGCCAATATCCGTCAGGTTCCTCTGGATGCGAACCGATACGACGTCGCCAAGATGGGAACAGGCAATGTCTCGCGATGGCGGCACTACCTGGGAAACGAATTGGACCATGGATTTTGAGCGCGAGTAATTGCAGCGTATGACCGCTTCGTCTGCACACCGGACCTTCAGGACCGTTCAACAAACGGTGGTTTTTGGAACGCTGCATGATGAAGTCCGGAGAGCTGTCACTACTTGGAATTATCATTGACCCTGCTCGTATGAACAGCTTTTGAATCTGTCGGTGCTTCAGCGCGGTCGAACATGCCGTAGTCACGAACAACGCTCGCAATCCGAAGGCGATAGTCATCAAAGACGCCGCCCCTTCCTTTGGCCTGCGCCCCTCGATGGGCGTTCAGGGTGCGCCACCGTGCGATTGCTGCCTCATCCTCAAAGAACGATAACGACAGAACTTTGCGCGGGTCGGTCAGGCTTTGAAACCGCTCAACCGAGATGAAGCCCTCGATCTGATCAAGCATCGGGCGCATCTCGGCTGCGATATCAAGGTATTCATCCTTGCGACCAGCCGTCGGTTCGACTTCAAATATAACAGCAATCATCGGGGCGTATCCGGGCCGTGGGGCGTGGATACCAGTTTCAGAAACGTGCGGTCCTCGCGCAGAAGAAACTTCTCTTTTTGGGCAAACTCATAATTTTCGCGGCCAAGCGGATCATCGGCCAATCTGGCACGATAAGCTTCATAATCCGCAAGACTTTTTACGTTGTAGATACCATAGGCCAATGTGCTGGACCCTTCGTGGGGTGCGTAATACCCGATCAGATCGGCACCGCAGCGCGGAATCGCTTGCCCCCAATTTTTCGCATATTCCCCAAACTGGGCTTTTTTCGTCGGGTCGATTTGGTAGCGGATCACACAAGTCAGCATTTCAGATTCCTATTCAAAACTGTTGAGCCGTTTCTATCCTGTTGCCGTGGAAAAATGCTTCGACTACGGTCGAACTATGAAAGAAGGTCCTGACATTGCCCACATCGCTGCACTGATAGGTGATCCGGCCCGCGCGAATATGCTGACGGCTTTGATGAGCGGTAAGGCATTGACTGTGAGTGAGCTGCCGTAGACTACAGCTCGACCGCAGGAAACCGCCTTCGTGAATCGAGCGATAAGGATTTCAGTTTTGCTATACCCGTGACGCGTGCATGGGGCGCAAACAATCTCGCAAAGAAGCCAATGAAGGACATTGCGCCAAGTATTTGGCCTGGGCAAACACAAGTTATTGGTCACAGATCGGCTCAAATGAACCCAATTGAGCTAAAATATCTTGAGCCTTTGAGAATTTCCGAAGTGCCGGTCTGGGGGCAACCCCCGATCGCTTCTGCGCATTTTGAACAGATAAGAGATTGTTTCATATGACGATTGACAAGAAAGCTATTCCCACCGTCTCTGTCGCCTATTCCCGCAATGGCACCTCGACCACGTCCAATGAGCTTGGCATGCGGGTCATGCAGGAGCGCGCCTATGAGAAGCGGGGCGAGCAGTATTTGCTCATCAAATCGCCGCCCGCTTCTGGGAAATCCCGTGCGTTGATGTTTATCGCCTTGGACAAGCTGCACAATCAAGGCCTCAAGCAGGCGCTGATTGTGGTGCCGGAAAAATCCATCGGATCGAGCTTTGCCGATGAACCGCTCAGCAAGTTCGGGTTCTGGGCAGATTGGCAAGTCGTGCCGCGCTGGAACCTGTGCAATGCGCCGGGCGGGGATGATGGAAAGGTTGGCGCGGTAGGGAAATTTCTGGCAAGCGAGGACCGCACACTGGTTTGCACCCACGCGACATTCCGTTTCGCGGTAGAACGGTTTCGTCTGTTATCCAATCCATCATCTTAGCACGCTGTCCGAATTCGCCTGACCACTTCAAAACACGAAAGAAAGCTTCAGCCCCGCTCAACCAAGCGCCGTCATATTGACCTGATGCTCAACCTCCCGATCCATCTCTGACCATAGCAGATCCCCGTCATAGCGCCACGCCATCTGCCCCGTCTCATCAAGTGCGAACAGGTGCAGCCAGCGATTGTCGAACAGGGCGCGAACGCTCTCGTGCCGTTTCAGGATGTCTGTCATCGCCGCGCGCGGTGCCTCGATGCAGACGGACAGGCGCAGCGGGTCGTGTGCGTATCCCTGGCCCTCATGCACAGACTGCCACGGCAGGCCTGCACGCAACTTGCCGCCGTTGCCTTCGACCACGCCGATGCCGCCGGTGACGTTGTGCAGCAGCTTGTTGCCAGACCCAAAGACATCGGGGGCCACGGTCGAACCATAGTATTGCAGGCTGATCCAGCTTGCCACAACGACAGGCGCAGTCATTATCAGTTCCAGAACGCCGAAACTATTATCCCGTTGCCAGTCGTAGTCATGCAGGAACGCCCGCCCGGCAAGGCTCTTGCCTGCGGTTCGTTGGCGCGGGGCGGCGATGAAGGCCTTGCACCCCGCCAGCGCCCATTCGGGCCGGGTTTCGGCCCAGTCGCGGCTGCGCAGGTTAATATCGGCGCCATCCTTTGCACGCGGCAGGCGCAAGGCCCGTTCCGACCGAGTCTCAAGACCCGCCTGCGCGAACCAATCCTTGGCCTGACTGATATTTGTTGCATGTGCGGCGGAGGGATGGTCGGCTGCAAACAGCGTGATGGTATCGGTTGTTGTATCGTGCAACGCCCCCAGAAACAGCGTATCTGCGGGGATGTCGATACCGCGTTCTGCCAGCCCGTGGCGCACGTCCTTCGCATTCAACAGCGAGGCGAGAAGCCGCGCATTCACATCGCCCGCATAGCCACCACAGGCACCACACTGCAGACCGCTGGCAAAGGGATTGTTCACCACATGCGCCCCGTGCCCCGCCAAGACCACCAGATGCGCGAAATCCGTCGTCAACGACATGGCGCGCAGGATCTTTTCTGCCGCGTTGATCTGCGCAGGCAAGGGCAAAGGCGGATCAAGGCGCGGTGCCGGATCATTGGCAGCGGCTTGCGGTGCAATATTCAGCGCATCCTTGATCAGTTTGCCAGCATAGATCGGTCCTGTCGCCTCGACAAAGGCGAAAGAGGATACGGCGGCGAGTTTGAACCGCCCCCAAGCACGGCTTGTACGCGCCTTGAACCGCGCAGTCTGCTCTGCGCTTATATCCTCGCCTGCCGAGGTCGAGGTGACGCCGGGGTTCAAAAGGACAGGCAAGCGCAATTCATCCACGTCCGAGGCAAATCCCTTATGCGATGCAGTCAGGCCGAAAAAGCCCGCAAAGCCCAGCGTGCTGATGCCGGGGTTCACCGCTTCCAGCGCGCGGCGAAACACTTCGGACCGCACGTCAATGCAGAACGCGGCTTGCAGCGCTGGCCGTTCCTGCGTCTGCGCGCGTGCCGGCGCGGCCAAGGTCTTGGCCAAATCGCGCTGTACGGCGCGTTCCCATGCCTCTTGCAGGATCGCGTTGATTACGATGTCCTGATCGGGTGTGACGGGGCTGGCGTGGGCCGCTTTGGCACTGGCCCATGTGTCGCCAATCTGGTCTTCGTACTGAGCAAACAGCGCCTCTTCCCACAAAAGCCGGATTGTCAGAACATCGGTGATCGTCTGATCCGTGCCCAGCGCCAATTCTGCCTGCCACAGCGTATAGCGTGCGACCTGCGCCCACCCGCCAAGGGAAAAGAGCAGCTGGTGCAGGTAGGTCTCAAGCATGTCCTCGCTTAGGCCCAGCCGCGCGGCGGCCCGCGCCTGCGCATCCTCGGCCGTATCGGGTGTTTCACTGACGAACTGGGCAAAGCCTTTCAGGCCCGCGATTTCGGGTGTCAGATCATGGGTCGCGTATTGGCGCCACGCGTCATAGGCGCTCCGCCTGCGGGGGGCCGCCCAAAGCGCTTGACCCTGATCAAAGTAACCCGCGGCCCAATGCCCAAAACGATCCATCAAGATGGCGGGCCAGTCGATCCCTGAAACAGCCGCCACCAGATCGGCGACCATAGGGTGCGGCGTGGGCGTGGGGGCCGAGGTCGTGGCCCTGCGCTTGATCTCGGCCAGATCGGGCAAATCGCCCGCACCCGCTGCTTTTATCGCTGCGGTGATGTCGGCGTCGGTGATGGTTCCGTCACTGATGAGTGCATTGTAATGCGCCCGCGGCATTGTCACAGGCACGCCACCGACACGGCCCAAACGCGCCCCGACCTGTGCAAGCGTCTCTGTCGTTTGGCCCAAAAACGGGTTCACGGCAACCGATGACGCAAGGGGCCAAACGGGGGGAATGGCGCGCGCAGCGGTTTGGCTGGCAAGGGTCAGTGCTGCGGGCGAAAGCGTAGATAGAGTGGTCATAGGATCAGTCCTTTTCCCGGATCAAGAGATGTGCTTGGTCGACCAACCGCCTAGCAGTTTGTCAAAGATGGCATTGGCATAAAGCCCGTTGGACAGGTGTACCCGCAGCCCTGCCGCAGCCGGATGATAGGCCCACAGCGGAAACATCGCCTGCGCCACAGCCACCAGCCCAAAGCTAAGCAGCGCCAGCACGATCAGCGCCCATTCCAGCGGGCCGGGTGCAGGTGTGGGGGGCAACGTACCGGCCATCAACCCTTCGGCTGCGGTTTGCAGGGCAAAGTACCCCACCGCAGCCGCGACCGAATACATCGCCGTCCGCTGCGTCAGAACACGCGGTGCTGCATCCGCTAGGCCCTGCGCCAGCAAATACGCCACCCCAAAGATCAAGATCGCGCCCAGCGCTATGGCCTGCGGCGACTTTCCCGTCAGACCAAAGACCATGCCGACAGCGACGTAAATGGCCAGCGCGAGCAGAAATGCACGGCCTACTGCAACGCCATTCGGTATTGCCACCGGACCGGGCCGCCGGATGGCAGCCACACTCTCAACCGCCCCCCCAGAGGCGAGGAAGGCATGCGCCTTGTAAAGCGAATGCGCCACGATATGCAGCAGCGCCAGAGGAAAGAGCGCCAGACCGCATTGCAAGATCATAAAGCCCATCTGTGCCACAGTGGACCACGCCAACGAGGTCTTGACCGCCGATTGCGTCAGCATCACCAGACCGCCAAAAAGTGCTGTGAACCCGCCGAGCATCACCAGCACCGCCAGCACAGCAGGCGACAGCAACATCACGTCAGAAAAGCGGATCAACAAAAAGCCGCCCGCGTTGATGACGCCCGCGTGCAGCAAGGCAGAGACTGGCGTTGGCGTCTCCATCACTTCTGTCAGCCAGCCATGCATCGGAAACTGTGCAGATTTCAGGATTGCCGCGATGGCAAGGGACGCGGCGATCCATGTCGCAAGCTCGGCCCCCTGCCCTGCCCGCGCGCCCGCCAGAATGGCCGCCAAATCACCAGTTCCGTAGGCGATGAAAATCAGGATCATAGCCACCAGCATCGCAGCATCGCCCAGCCGTGCCGTAATCCATTTCTTGCGCGCCGCGCGCCTTGCAGCGGCCCGATCCGGATAATGCAGCAAAAGCTTGTGCAGCGACAGGCTGGTTGCAATCCACGCCATGGCGAATTGCACGATGTTGCCTGACGTTACCAGAAACAGTACCGCCGCCAGTGTAAGGCACAGCCAACCCGTGAACGGACCCTGCCGCGCCTCGCCGTCCATGTAGGTCGCCGAATACCGGACCACGACCCAGCCGACCAAAGCGACCAACAGCAGCATCACCGCGCTGACCGCATCCAGCCGGACCGACAGGCCAAGATCCTTTGCACCAATAAGCAGGCTGGTCGCAGGGCTGATGAGGATAAGCATTGCAGCAGACAAGCCGGCGATGACCAAAACGCCAAGCGCGCCGACCTCTACCTGACGCAACACGGCGGCAGGCCGCATCTTTGGGCCGCGAAAGGCGATGAAGGCCAATACCAAATAGACGACAGGCGCGATGAGGGGCAGAAATGCGATGAGCAAGGCAAGATTTCCTTCTGACTGGACTGCGGCGTTGGCGTCAGATAGCAGGACCCACTGCCACATAAAAATTCATTGTTTGCTTGAAACCGTTCTGTTAAATATATCGATATGGCTGAGCTCAATTATAATCATCTGCGCTATTTCTGGGCCGTGGCCCATGACGGCAACCTCACCCGCACGGCAGAGCGGCTAAATCTGTCGCAATCTGCCGTCTCGGTTCAGATCAAACAGCTTGAGGAGTCTTTGGGCCATCGCCTGTTCGAACGTCGTGGCCGCCAACTGATTCTGACCGAAGCGGGCCGCATTGCACTGGACCATGCGGATGCCATCTTTGCTGCGGGCCGTGAATTGATCGGCACCCTGCAAGAAACAGGCCGCACACGCCAAGCGATCCGCATTGGCGCATTGGCCACCCTATCGCGCAACTTTCATATGGAGTTCCTGCGCCCGATCCTTGGGCGGCAGGATGTAGAGATCATCCTACGTTCCGGTACCAGTGCCGATTTGCTACAAGCGCTTGAGGCCCTCAACCTAGACGTCGTGCTGATCAACCGTGCGCCGTTACGCGATGCCGCGACGCCCTTCGTCTCGCACCGGTTATCCGAGCAGCCTGTCAGCCTTGTCGGCACGCCGAAATTACTGGGCGACAGTCCCGGTCTGGTGACCCTGCTGGCCACGGTGCCGATCATCCTCCCCTCTGCTGACACCGCTGTACGGATCGGTTTTGATGCCCTGACCGAGCGGCTTGGCATAAGGCCACAGATCGCTGCGGAAGTTGAGGACATGGCAATGATGCGCCTTCTGGCGCGTGAAGGCGTGGGACTTGCGGTTCTGCCGTCCATCGTCGTTCAAGACGAGTTGAACACCGGAACGCTGGTCGAAGCCGATCGCCTACCGGGCATCGGCGAGACGTTCTTCGCGGTTACGCTTTCCCGCCGCTTTCCGAACCCCATCCTGTCAGAATTGCTGAAAGATCGTGTGCTGTAGTCGTACTTGCCCCGGATGAATTCCGGTCGCATTCAAGATGCGCAGCTTCGCAGATCAATCCATATTGGCTCAATCAAGGAAGACGACAGGCTTTTCCCATTGAATAAGAACCGTACAGCCATCGTCTGACCAGACGCTATGCGCCGTACCTGCTGGGTTGAACACAATCGATCCGGCCGGAAAGCACCCCGTTTCGTCGCTCTGGCTTCCGGACAGCACCAGTATTGTCTCAAGGCCAGCGTGACGATGCCGCGGAACAGAGGCCCCTGCGGCATAGCGGAGAAGGGCTACATCCGGCCCGCCTTGCCACAGATGACAGATTTCAACACCTTGCCGGAAGGGTTCAAACGGCATTTTGGCCCAATCATCAGGCAACAGATTCGCGAAAGATCTCGATTCAGCCATTAAGAGCCTCCAGAATCGCGTCTGTCGGCGCCGCCCAGCCGACAATGCCACCTTGTGCCGTAATCATTGCGATGGCCGCAGCCTTGAAGGCTGGAAAATAACTTTCCGTAGCATCGGTGGCCAGCAGGCAATCATAGCCGCGGTCATTGGCTTCGCGCATCGTGGTTTGCACGCAGACTTCGGTGGTCACGCCCGCAAAAACAAGTTGCTTCACACCACGTTCCTCTAGCATCCGGCCAAGGTCTGTGGCGTAGAATGCACCTTTGCCGGGCTTGTCGATCACGATTTCACCGGATTGGGGGGCAAGTTCCGGGATGATGTCCGCCCCCGGCTCTCCTGCAATCAAAATGCGACCCATTGGCCCGTCGTCGCCGATTCGTAACGATGGCGCGCCGCGCATCCGCTTTGCATCGGGACAGTCTGACAGGTCAGGCAAATGGCACTCTCGGGTGTGAAAGATCGGAAGGCCCGCCACCCGAAACCCGTCCAACAGGCGGCGCACCGTGGGAACAATCGCACCCAGCAAGCTGACATCATTGCCAAGGCTTGCCCCAAAACCACCCGGTTCAACAAAATCGCGCTGCATGTCGATCACGACAAGCGCGATCTGGTCGCGTTGAAAGGGAAATGCAAAAGGGGCCGCATCAATTTCAGCCATCAGCTATGTCCTGCCATATGTTGCCCGATCTCGGCGACATTGGCCGAGGCGAGGGGAGTTTCAAACGTGATCCGTCCTTCGGACATGACCAAAATCCGGTCCGAGAGTTCCATGATTTCATCCAGATCTTCGCTGATCAAAAGAATTGCCGTGCCTTGGTTGCGCGCCTCAACAAGCCGATCCCGGATTGTTGACACGGCAGCAAAATCAAGCCCGAAACAGGGGTTTGACACGATCAGCGCTTTGACATCCCCCGTCAATTCGCGGCCCAGAACAGCCCGCTGAACATTGCCACCCGACAGCGACGCAATGCGGGCCGAAGGAGAGCTGGTTTTCACATTGAACGCCTCGATCAGGTTCGTCGCATTGCGGGCAATCGCACCGGCATCTTTCCAGAAGGCAGCTTTGCCATCCTTTCCCTCATCGAACATACGAAAGGCAATGTTTTCGGCCACGCTCATGCGCGGCGCGCAGGCATTGCGCAGCGGCTCTTCGGGCAGAAATCGGATCGCATGGGCGCGGGCCTCGGCGCGGGTCGCGCCATAGGGCGTGCCGTTGACCCGTATCTCACCGCGCTCCATCCGGCGTTGGCCGGTCAGAATTTCCATCAACTCCATTTGACCATTGCCAGAAATCCCCGCGATCCCAAGTATTTCCCCAGAATGAAGCGTCACGCCATCGATCTCGATGTCTTTCAGCCCCGTGCGGTCCAAGGCTTTGATGCCCTGCATCGTCAGAACAGGTTGCCTCACCGTTGCCTTACGGCTGCGTTTGCTGATCACGGGGGCTTGTCCCATCATTGCATGGCTCATCTCGTCCACGCTCAGGTCAGCCACGGACCCACCGCCAACATATTTGCCACGCCGCAAGATGGAGACATCATCAGCAAAGGCACTTACTTCACGGAACTTGTGGGTGATCATCAAAACCGTAATTACACCGGCCGTTGTCAGCGCACGGACATGGCCCAAAACCTCATCCGCCTCGGATGGGGTCAAAACCGAAGTAGGTTCGTCCAAAATCAAAAAGCGGTTGCCAAGGTAAAGTTGTTTCAGGATTTCCAGCTTTTGCTTTTCACCAGCGGCCAAGCGGCTGACAGGCTGATCGAGGGGGACGGAAAACGGCATTTTCGCCATGAAGGTCTGAAGTGCGGCGCGTTCATACCGCCAATCGATCAAGGCAGGCGTGTCGGCGCGGCTGATCACCAAATTTTCGGCCCCTGTCAGAGAAGGGACAAGCGTGAAATGCTGATAAACCATCCCAAGCCCAAGTTTTTGCGCGACTTTCGGGTCGGTCATACGCGCCTCGCTGCCAGCGACCAAAAGCTCGCCTGCAGTGGCGTGGTAAAAGCCCATCATGCATTTGACGAGTGTAGATTTTCCCGCCCCGTTTTCCCCAAGCAAGGCATGGAACGTGCCGGCAGGAATAGTGATCGAGACATCTTCAAGCGCCGTGAAGGACCCAAAGCGCATAGTCGTATGCAGTGTTTGAACGCTGATTGCGCCGTTTCCGCATTTGTAGATCATTCTAGCCCCCTAGTCTGGAGCAATGATCGCGACCCGCCACCAGTCTTGCCCCTCGCCTGCCGCATTATACGAGCCCTTCAATCAAAGAAGCGCTGTCCGTCACAGCGCCAAAAACGCCGCCCTGCATCGTAACCATTTTAATCGCGGCCGCGTGGTTGCCGGGATCGGTTGCACCGCAGCAATCTTCTACAATGACGCATTCAAACCCCCGGTCATTCGCCTCGCGCATGGTGGTTGAAACACATACATCGGTGGTGATCCCAGTCAGGATCAAGTTTTCAATACCCTTGGTCCGCAGGATCAATTCAAGGTCGGTGGCGTAAAAGCTGCCCTTGCCCGGTTTGTCGATGATGATCTCACCGGCAAGCGGGTAAAGCTCGGGGATGATGTCCCAGCCTGCCTCACCCCGGATCAAGATTTTGCCGCACGGGCCTACATCACCAATCCCTGCGCCGATCTGTTGGCTGCGCCAGCGCTTGTTTGGCGGCAGGTCCGAAAGGTCAGGGCGGTGGCCTTCGCGGGTATGGATGATAGTATAACCCTTGGCCCGCATGTGGGCCATCAGCGCCTTGATCGGCGCAATCGGGGCTTGGGTCAGCGACAGGTCATAGCCCATATGATCCACATAACCGCCCTTGCCGCAAAAATCGGTCTGCATGTCGATCACGATCAGCGCGGTGTTTTCAGGCCGCAGATCACCATTATAGGGCCATGCGTAGGGTGTGCTTTTGATGGTTGTCATTGGTTTAGCTCCTTCTCGCCAAACTTGCGGTTGGGTTTGGGAAAGCCACAGCCTGTGCCATCGGTCACTTTGATATCATCCTCCCACGGTAGGCGATACGCGCCCGCCGCAAGGTCGGTCATGTAGGTATAAGGGCAATCTTGCGCGCCACCTTTTACGGCGACATAGCCACGATGGCCAAACTGATAGGGGTTATTCTCTACCCCCCAGCCTGCACGGGCCTCACGCACCAGATCGGGGCGCACTTCGGCTGTGATGATCTCATCCACCCGGCCTGTCGTGCCATGCGCGATCACAGTTCCTTCATGGTCGATTATCATCCCTTCGCCCATACTGTCAAACGTCCCGTCCGAGCCGCACATGCAAACATTTGCAGTGATCATCAGGTTGCAAAAGCTGTTGGATTGGTTGGTAAACCGCCACGCCTGCCGGATTGGCGCGGTGTAGCCTGCGGTGCGGATCATGATCTCGGCCCCCTTGTAGGCCGCCTCACGCGACATTTCGGGGAACATGCCATCATGGCAGATAATAAGGCCGATCTTCGCACCCTTTGGCCCAGTGCAGACAGGAATGCCAATATCCCCCGGCTCCCACGGCTCGACCGGTACCCACGGGTGCATCTTGCGATAGTAAAGCTGCACCTCACCTTGATCGTCGATGATCAGGCCCGTGTTGAAAGGGTATCCGCCGGGGTTCAGCTCCATGATGGAAAAGCAGCCCCAGATTTGGTTGTCGATACAGGCTTGCCTCAAAGCCGCAACCTCGGGGCCGTCCATGCTGCACATAATCTCGGAGTTGGTATCCATCGACAGGCCGTGCAGCATGTATTCGGGAAAAACCACCAAATCCATCGTGCCGAGATTGCGGCGCGCCTTGCCGACCAGTTCAACCACGCGCGCGGTTTGGGCAGTCAGCTGCGCCTTGGTCTGCACCACCGGCAATTGCAACTGCACAAGGCCGATGACCACACCGTTCTCTGATTTATTCAATCCACCAAATCCATTCATGGCGGTTCCTCCTTATTTCGTCAGGGAAAGTCCAAGCGGCGCGCCTTGCATGACGCGGTCGGGTGAGCTTGTCATAATCAGCAAGATCAGCGTCAGCACGTAGGGCGCTGCGAAAAACAGATAGTATCCTTCCGAGATACCAACCGATTGCAAAGCCGGCCCAAGCGCCCCTGCCCCGCCAAATAGCAAGGCCGCCCAAAAGCAGTTGATCGGGTTCCAGCGGGCAAATATCACCAATGCAATGGCCATAAGCCCTTGGCCGGATGACACGCCCTCGGTCCAACTGCCGGGATAATAAAGTGAAAGATAAGCGCCACCTATTCCCGCCAACGCGCCACCGGTAGCCGTCGCCAAAAGGCGTATCCGGTCGGGGTTCAGGCCCATCGCGCGGGCAGCGTCGGTGCTGTCGCCAACAACGCGGATGGTTAGGCCGATGCGCGTTGATTTGAACATCCACGCCATTGCAAGCGCTAGGATGCCGCCAGCGATGAACAGCACATTTACCTGCAAAGCGGCTTGCACCTGCGGTGTCTCGGCCCACCAACCAAACGGGATTGCAGGCAAATCGGGGGCTTGCGGCTGGATGTAGGGCTTGCCGAAAAAGAAGGCGAGCCCCATGCCAAACAGCATCATCGCAATCCCGACCGCGATGTCATTGACGCCCTTGAACTTGCAAATCCATCCGTGCAGCAAACCGAAACACGCCCCCGCAAGGGCCGCTGCCAGAACGCCGACAAACGGGTTTCCGGTTTCATAGGCGACGGCGTAGCCGCTCATCGCGCCAAAGACCAATGTGCCCTCTAGGCCCAGATTTATCCGCCCCGACCGCTCGGTCAGGCACTCGCCAAGCGACACAAAGATGAACGGGGTAGACACACGGATTGCACCGCCCAGAATGGCAAGCGGCACGCCCCAAAGGCCGATTTCAACAGGCTCCATCAGCGGCTTTCCCAAAAGTCAGGCTTGAAAATACGAAAACGTCCGTACAGGGCTTCGCTTAGCAAAATGATAATGAAAACCATGCCTTCAAAGACAAGAATGGTCGCATCAGGCAACTCCATGCGGCGCTGGATCAACCCACCCGAGGCTTCAAACCCACCAAACAAGACCGCAACCGGCAGAATTGCCAAAGGATTGTGCCGCGCGAGAAAAGCGACCAGAATACCGGTGTACCCATAGCCCGCGATTAGTGAGGCATTGGCCGAGCCATGGACGGCGGCGACCTCAAAATAACCAGCCAATCCGGCAAACGCCCCGCCCAATGCGGTAAAACCGATCACAAGACGCGCGACAGGCAAGCCTTGGATCTGGGCCGCGCGCACGTTGTCACCCGCGATTCGTGCCGCAAAACCGATCGTCGTGCGCTCAATCAAAACCCAGCAAAAAATACAGGCGATCACCCCGGCCAACACGCCCCAATGCGCCGCGACAAACGGCATATCCCCGACACGCAGGCTTGCATCAAGGGTGCCCGTCGAGGGCTTGTTAAGGCTTGCGGGGTCGCGGAAAGGGCCTTCGACAAAATGATTCAAAAGCGCAACTGCAATATAGGCCATCAGCAAGGACGCAATCGTCTCATTGACCCCGCGCTTGATCCGAAGCGCACCAATCGCACCAATCCACAACGCGCCAAGCGTCATCCCCGCAAGGGCCATCAAAACCATGCCAAGCCCAAAGGGCAGGTCCGCAACAAACGTGCCGGTAACTGCGGCGGCCAATCCGCCCAGAACAATGGCCCCTTCACCGCCGATCACCACAAGCCCCAGCCGCGCAGGCAAGGCAACGCACAGCGCCGCAAGCACCAAAGGTGCGACCCGAGACAGGGTGTTCTGCCAAGAAAAGCCCGAGGAAAAGCCACCCTTCCAGACCAGAGCGAAAAACGCGACAGGCGATTTCCCGAGAAGGCCCAGAAACAGGCTAAAGGCCACAAACCCAACCAACAGTGCGCCAATCGGGATCACAATAGCCTCGGCGCGCGGCATGAACGCCGAGATAAGCTGTGAAGCAGCCGGTCGCCCGGCCGCTTTCTTCTGTTGCGCCACACTGCTCATGTCAGCTGGTAGAACCAAGGACACCTTCAACCAGGTAATCCATGCTTTCAAGCGCGACATCGGTTTCTACAAAAGACTGGCCTGCGGCTGCAATCAGATTGCCTTTGTTATCGTTCAATGGGCCTTTGATTGCGGCAAAACCACCTGCGATGATCTCGGCTTTGGTCGCCTCAAACTGCGCGCGCGCCGCGTCCGAGACGGCAGGGCCAAGCGAGCTCATCTTGATAAAGCCTTCGGCCAGACCGCCCCGCACAAAGTTGTCGATCGGCGTGCCAGCCATCGTCTTGGCCACCATATCCGTGTAAATGCTTGCCCAGTTCCATTCGGCCCCGGTCAGATACTTATCGCCAGCAAGCGGGCTTTGATCGGCGTGATAACCGCAGACAAACGCACCGCGTGCGGCAGCCGTTTCGCAAACCACTTTCGGCCCATCGACGTGGCAGGTGATCACGTCACAGCCTTGATCGGCAAGCGCGTTGGTGGCTTCGGCCTCCTTCACAGCCAGCGACCATTCGCCGGTAAAGATGACCTGACAGGTGATTGTCGGATCAACCGAGCGGGCCCCAAGCAGGAAGGAGTTGATGTTATTAAGAACCTGCGGAATGGGCTTGGCCGCGACAAAACCGATCTTTTTGGTTTTCGTGGCATGACCTGCGGCCACACCGTTCAGATATTGCCCCATCCCGATATAGCCGAAATAAGACCCGGCGTTGGTCGGGTTGCCTTCGGTCCAAAGACCGCCGCAATGCTCAAACCGGATGTCGGGGTGCTTTGGCGCAACCTCAAGGATATGGGGGTTAAAGTAACCAAAGGACGTTGGGAACAACAGGGTTGCCCCATCGAAATTGATCATGGATTCCATGGTGTTCTGGACATCTTGGCTTTCGGGGACGTTCTCTTCCTCTAAGACCGTGACGCCAGCCATGGCTTTCACCGCCGCAGCGCCTTCGGCATGGGCTTGGTTATAGCCAAAGTCATCTTTTGGGCCGACATAGATAAAGCCAACGGTCAAATTGCTCTGGGCCAGCGCTGGACGCGCCAAACCAAAGGTCGTAGCACCAAGGGCCATTGCCGAGGTGCCAAGAAAACGACGACGGTTCATGTGGTTAGGGGTGTTCATATCTTCGCTCCAGCAGCTGTCATGCGCCACTTTGGGCGCCGGTGGATTTCAACGACTCACAGCTTAGGAGTATTTAGTGCTGTTGACGTCTGCTCAATTTTTGCCGAAGCGATGCAAAAAACGCATCGCACAACCTATGCTAGAGCAAAGCGAGGATCACGCTCCTGACAGGCTTTCCAAGGCCCGCGTCAGCCTTTGTGCAAAGCGGGCAGACGCCACAGGCAGACTGCGCCCCCGCTGCTGCCCCAGCAAAAGACTGCCCACAGGCACATCCCGCGTTGATAAAGGGCGCGAGACAATGTCATCCTCGGCCGAGATGTTAAGGCCGATCGGGATCTGAAACGCGACGGCATTTTCATGCCGCACATAGTGGCGCATGAAGTCGAAACTGTCGGTCTCGACGCTGGGGCGCATGGGCCGCGACCCGCGTTTTGCGCTCATTTCAAGCAGAGCCCGAACGCCATAGCTTGCGCTTGGCAGCACATGGGTTTGGTCAAGGCAATCGCGCAGACGCACCTCTGTCTGATTGGCCAGTGGATTGTCCTTGCGCATCACCGCGTGAATAATCTGTGGGCAATGCGAGATCACCTCAAAGTCAACCAGATGAACGGGTTCGAACACCAAGGCAAGATCGCTGTGAAATGTGCCCAACTCTTGCTCTGCGGCCTCGCGGTCGCGCACCAGCACCGAAAAGGTGACGCCGGGGTGTTCGCCGCGATAGGCCGCAATCTGGCTGGGCAAGAAATAGGGTATCAGCGCTTGAGAGCAGGCAATCGCCACATGGCCTCGGCGCTCCCCTGCCAGATCGGCGACCTGCCCCTGCACGCGGCGCAGATCTGACACCAAGGAACGGAAGTGCTGCATCAACAACTCGCCCGCAGGGTTCAACCGCACGCCGCGTGGCAGACGCTCAAAAATCTCTGAGCCGAACTCCTCTTCAAACCGCTGAACCCGCCGATTGAGGGCGGAGGCGGTGATGTTCATATCGTCTGCGGCCTTGCGGATCGAACCGGCCCGAACGACGCCCTCAATGTAGTGTAACGTTTGTAGATGTTTCATGCGCGGCCTTTCACTAGCCAAGCTAGCGATGCAATTTTTGCATCACTTTTGTGAATTATTAGCATTTGCGTCAAAGCGTGCAACCAAACACAACTGATAAAAACGAGCTTGAACGCATAAAGGACGCCACGCCATGACGGACATTCGGATGACAATCCCAGATATTCATGCCGCTTATGCGGGCGGAACGTCACCAAAAGATGTGATAGAACAGGTCTTTGCACGGATCGCAGAGGTGGGCGACCCTCATATTTTCCTCGCCCTCGCCAACCAACAGGACGCACTGGCCGAAGCCGCCGCACTTGGTGCATTCAATCCCGACAAGCCGCTTTGGGGTATTCCCTTTGTGGTGAAAGACAACATTGATGTTGCGGGGTACGAGACGACCGCCGCCTGCCCTGCCTATGCCTACCTGCCCAAAGAGGACGCATTTGTTGTTGCGCAGTTGCGGGCAGCGGGGGCTATTTTCATCGGCAAAACCAATCTTGACCAGTTTGCAACAGGCTTGGTTGGCGTCCGCACCCCCTATGGCGCGCCCCTGAATTCGATTGATCCGCTGATCGTTCCGGGGGGGTCTTCGGGTGGGTCGGGGGTCGCAGTTGGACATGGTATCGTTGCGTTATCGCTGGGAACAGACACTGCTGGGTCCGGCCGCGTTCCGGCAGCTTTGAACAATATCGTCGGTTTGAAACCAACGCTTGGCGCGCTGTCGGCAAGCGGTGTCGTGCCGGCCTGTCGCTCAATTGAAACGATTTCGATCTTTGCGCTGACCGTTTCGGATGCCTACACCGCCTATCAGGTGTGTTGCGCCTTTGACCCCGCCGACGCTTTTGCGCGCCCGATAAAGGCCCCCGCGCTTACCGCCCAGACCGCCCCGCCTGTGATCGGCATCCCGAGCGCAGATAGCATCAAATTTCTGGGGGATGTGGTGCAGGCAGAGTCATTTTACGCGGCTGTTGGCCTGCTCAAGGCAGGCGGCGCAGAAATCAAAGAGATCGATTTTTCGCCCCTCTATGCGGTGGCGCAAATGCTCTACGAAGGGGCTTGGGTGGCCGAGCGCTATACGGTTATTGAAGACCTGTTGAAACGCGCCCCCGATGCCATTTTGCCCGTGACCCGCCAGATCATCAGCAAGGCCGAAAGTCTTTCGGCAGCGGACGCGTTTCGCGGCATATACCGCTTGAAAGAGCTGGCCCGTGCCGCCGAACCTGCCCTTGCCGGTGTTGATATGCTGTGCGTGCCGACGATCCCTAAGTTCCATACCGTCGCAGAGCTTGAGGCCGATCCCATAACCCCGAATTCAAACTTCGGAACCTACACGAACTTTGTTAATCTGCTTGATATGTGTGGCATCGCGGTGCCCGTTCCCGCGCGGTCCGATGGGCGCCCGGGCAGTGTGACCTTGCTGGCGGCAAAGGGGCAGGACGGCGAAATTGCGGTCATAGCGCGCAGTCTGGAGGCCGCAGGCCAGCGCAACCTCGGGGCGACGGATTGGGCCTATATGCCGCCGCCAAACTTGCCGAAACCTGCGCCCGCGTCGCTGACACTCGCGGTCTGCGGGGCGCACATGGCAGGTCTGCCACTGAACCATCAACTGACCGACCGAGGCGCTGTCTTTGTCAAAGCGGCCCGCACAACGGATGCATACCGTTTCTATGAACTTGCCGGTGGCCCACCGCAGCGACCGGGGCTTGTACGCGGTGCTCGTGGATCGGGCGCGCCTATCGCCCTAGAGCTTTGGGATGTGCCGCTTGCGCATGTCGGAAGTTTTCTAAAGGGCATTCCCGCGCCGCTTGGGCTTGGAACGATCGCGCTGGAAGATGGCTCTTACGTTCAGGGTTTTCTAAGTGAAGCTATTGCGACTGCCGACGCCAAAGATATTACAGAATTCGGTGACTGGCGCAATTTCATCGGATAATCGCCAACATAAGCCCCGGAAGTGGCCGCCATGAGGGGGCAGGCCGGGCGAATTGCAAGCAAACATCTCTCATACCCGTCTTGCCCAAACGACAACATAAAAGGCCCTGCGCGATTTCGCACAGGGCCTGAATTCAAAGCTATTTTGGGAGCAAACTGCTGGCCCTATTGAACAGCACCAATGGACCAGAACAACGTTTCGCCAGAGCTGTCATCGACACCATCGTTATCGGTGACAACAAAGCCTGTTCCCGCCACATCGATCGCAAAGCCTTCGACCTTATCGACCACATACCCATTTAGCACAGCCAGATCAGGCAGCAGGTCACGCACCAATTCCTTGGTCACAACCGGCAGCGCACCAGCCAACTCGGCAGGAACCATATCGGCGGCGGCAATGCGGTAGAGTTTTTTGATAGCGGCCTTGTCTGCAATCTGATTGTCACGCTCAACAATATAGACCCAATCGCCATGCAGGGTGATTTCCGAAAGACCAACCCAAGCCCCTTCGGGCGCGGCATCAAGCGGATAGTGTACGGCACCCCAAGTCTTTTCCTTGGTGTTATAGGCGACCAGTTTCACCATACCTTTGGGGTCATCTTGCCACTCGCGCTGCACCGCCAACCAAAGCCAGTCACCCGCAACGGTGATGCCTTCAAAACCAAAGCGGATTTCATTGTCAAGCAACGCTTCTGGCAAGGCGATTTCTTCTTTGATCTCGCCCTTGTCATTCACATGATAGATCGCATGTGGGATCATCCGGTCGCTGCGCCCTTCCGAGGCCAGCCAGAACCCGCCTGCCCCATCGGCTGCGATGCCTTCCAAATCCAGCTTTTGCGCTGCATCTCTGCCACGGGTTACAGTCATGGCGCTGGTAATCCGTGCCGGTTTTTGCGTGGCATCAATGGTAAAGATGCGCGGCTGGGCCCCATAAACGCTGTCTGACACGGCATAGAGTTTACCTGCCTCAACCGGATCAGCGGCCAACCCTGAAAGCGCGCCCCAACCGATCAACCCATCACTGCCAGCGCTGGTGATCATCGGATAGGCAGGCGTGCCGTCTGCCAATTCATAAATCATCACATGCGCAGGTGCCGCCCCGTCAGCGCGCAAATCAACCTCATTGGCCGAGACCAGCAAGTTGCGCTGCGGAATGGCCACCACACCTTCTGGGCTGATGCCCGATGGCAGGATTTGCTTTAGCACCGGAGCCGCCGGATCGGTGACATCATAAACGCCGATCATAGAGGCCCGCTCGGATGCAACAAACAGCATCGGGGTGCCGTTAAAAACAGCCGCCTCAACCGATTCCAGCTCCACCCCTTTGGAATGGCTGCGGTGTTCGGGATAGTGGCCCATCTCAATGATCGCGTGCTCAAGGCTTGGGCCGGATTCGTAAACCAGCGTGCCGTCTTTCTTGAAAATGGTAAAGCTGCGCGAGCCACCTTTCCAGTCGCCCTCATTGGCAATGACGAAATGATCGGCGTCGATCCATTTGATGCCATCGGGTTCGCGCGCCACGGCTTTTTTGCTGCCGGTAAAATCCAGCTTGCCGTCGCGCTTGGTGTCTATGCCGTCCAGGTCGATGCTGCCCGCAGAGAAATGGCTGGCGACCGTGCCATCGGCACCGATCACCACGATATGGTTGTTTTCCTGCATCGTCAGGGCAATCTGGCCCGCATCATTGATATCAACGAACTCCGGCTCGGGGTCTTCGCCCGCAATATCAGCAAGGCCCGTCACATCGATCTTTTGCTGGTTGGCGCAATCGGCCACGCCATCCTTGACGGCGATCTTGACGACATAGCCCGCTGGCATCTGCGGCAACGCGCCGTCATTCAGGTCCTCGTCACGCTCGTTTTCAACGGCAATCGCGATGAAACTGCCATCGGCCGAGCGCGCCACCGAGTCCGGCTGACCGCCGATCTCACATTCCGCCACAACGCTGCGGCTGGCCACATCGACAGTCACCAGCTTGCCCGAAGGTTCCGTATAGCTTTTCGAAGTGTTGACGCCGACAAAGATCTTGTCACCCACAAAATGCGCCGTTGTCGGCTCGCCGCCCATCTCAATGTTGCCAAGCGGCTTGGGGGCATGCGGATCGGTGATATCCACCAGACCGATCACGCCCAACGGGCTGTCGGTATACACCAGCATCATACCATCATCCGAGGCCGAGATGATCTCGGCGCTGGTCTCACGGGCAAGGTCTTCGCCTTCAACCATGTTGTTGGGCGTCGCAAAGCTGGAAACGCGGTTAAAAACCATTTCGGCATTGGCGGGCATTGCGGTTGCAAGCGCCAAAGCCGAGGTCAGGCAAATGTTACGGAGCATCATGTGGCCAATCCTTTTTCTAATTCTTAAGCAAATTAGATGCTGGCTCTGCGTATCAAGCGCGTGACGCTTATATGACGCTTTGGTAAAATAGGCTTGGGCTTATATCCAAACGCACCCTGCCAAACGCACCCTGAAGGCCAATCCACTTCGGAGAAAGTTTGGTGCTGGGCAAATTTTCGCAAGGCGGCATAATTAAGCACATCCGGCCCGACGCGCGACATGTGGAGCCGCTCAAATCAAAGCGCCGACTTATCAGTACGAGCAGATAAGTCGGCGCATTTTCGGTACGAGCACTTCAACTGTTAGTTGGGCATACAATCATTTGCATCAAGCTTCAAAACCGGGTCTTTCGCTGTGCATTCTTGGCCGCTGATCGGGTAGTGCCCCGGAGTTGTGCATGCAGATAGACCGAAAAGTGCTATCGCGACTGTGAAAAACATTGCCTTCATGGTTGGTCCTTTTTGTGATTGAGCAAGGTTTGTAGCCCTGCAACACTACTGCAATTGATATTCTATTGCTTTGATTTCACGCAAATTCTGGTCCCCGCTGTGCCTGCCAACAGCCTCAGCGCATCGGCCAAACGCCCAATGCCCGCGATGCCCCCGCGGTCTGCAAAATCGCAAGCTGCCTTCAGTTTCGGGCCCATCGAACCTGAAGGCATGTCCAACGCGCGGCCCTGTGCAGGCGATAATTGGTGCAAAGCGGTGGCTGCATCACTGCCAAAGCCGGTATAGACCGCATCAACATCCGTCAGCAGCAACAACGCATCCACGCCGATATTGGCTGCCAAAAGTGCGCTTGCCGCATCCTTGTCAATAACTGCCTCAACCCCGATCATGCTACCATCGGATCGGCGCATAACAGGAATGCCACCACCGCCTGCACAAATCACAGTCACGTCTTGATCCAGCAATAAACGCACCACGCGCAAGTCCGGGATCTCAACGGGCTTTGGCGACGGCACCACACGCCGCCAATATTGGCCGTCTTGCGCGATGGTCCAGCCTGCGGCCTTAGCACGGGCTTGCGCCTCATCTTGCGTGTACACTGGGCCGACAAATTTGGTTGGTTTGCCAAAGGCTGGGTCCGCCCGATCCACTATGACCTGCGTTAACAGCGTGGCAACGGCATGATCATGGCCAAGGGCGTTTTCCAGCTCTTGCTCGATCAAATAGCCAATCATGCCTTCGGTTTCGGCCCCCAACACATCCAAGGGATAGGCTGTTGATTTTCGTGTCGGATTGACCCATTGGGGATGCGGACAAAAACTTGGACTGTTTTTACGTCATAAGTCCTAGGCTTTTACGGTATTCGATTGGGCTTCGACC
>NZ_JBGQOQ010000043.1:0-22002 GCF_052119765.1 Pseudorhodobacter sp. W20_MBD10_FR17
TGTCTCGCAACAACAAATCAACCAGATACGCCGCCAACCTTCAAACCGCCCAAACACCAGATTCAGTCATAGCTCTCTGCAATCGGCCATCTGCTCAAGCGCCTTGGTTTCACGCACAAAAAAAGTCGCTGGTTGCCAGCGAGCGCCGCAATGCCAAGGTAAGGCGTCGACGCGAAGATTGGTTCGCACACCGCTTGCCCGCCATAGCGCGGATGCCGGACCGTGTTGTTTTCCTTGACGAGACAGCGGTCAAAACCAACCTCACCCGACTGCGCGGGTGGGGGCCGCGCGGCGAACGCCTGACAATGGATGCGCCTTTCGGCAGTTGGGGTACGCAGACCCTCATCGCAGGCTTGACCCACGACACCCTCATTGCACCCTGGGTCATCAAGGGAGCAATGGACGGTCCTGCATTCGCTGCATATATCCGCGAAGTCCTGATCCCCGAGATCGCGCCCGGCACCGCAGTGGTTCTGGACAACCTCGCCACCCATCGCAACAAAGAAGCCACAGCCGCGCTCAAGGCACATGGCTGCTGGTTCCTCTATCTGCCACCCTATTCGCCGGATCTGAACCCAATTGAGCTGGCTTTCTCAAAGTTGAAGGCCCACCTAAGACGCATCGGTGCGAGATCCTTCACCGCTGTATTCCACGCCATCGGCGACATCTGCAAAATGTACTCCCCACAGGAGTGCTGGAACTACTTTCTGGCCGCTGGGTATGCCTCAGGTTAAATTAGAAAGGCTTTAGCGTAGGATTTTGCACTCTCCGGCATCAGACCCCTGGAAGGCAGAACGCTCAATCTTTGGATCGATCGGATCAATGGAGACGCGCCTTGGGGCCCAAATGATCCGACAGGCGAACGTCAGGAAGCCAAGGGTTCTGCAATCTACGGGAATAAGAAGGACATCATCGACCTCCCATCCCAGAGGCTTGGTCCAACGTAGACTGCGACGTTGGCGCTATTATATCAGAATAGCGTCAAACATGGCAAAAGCCTCAAGGCCGTTTGGGTAAGGTTCTTTTCCGTTTCATGGCTTTTTGATTTCTTCGTTTCTTGGTTTTTAAGAGCGAAGCAGTTTTTTGGTTTTTTCAAAGACCAAAGATAAAGTGATTCTGTTTTTGGGTTTTTGCACAGGTCAGAAAATACGGATTTTTGGGATTTTGGGTTTTGGAATTTTTATAGATATTATTTTGTTTCAGGTTCGATTTTTTGTATTGGAATTCAATTTTCCGATACCCCGACTATCCACAAAAATCAGAGATTCTACAGCCTTTTCAGGCATTTCGTCTAACCAATGAGGACTCGCGTGCTCTATATTACTTCTCAGCAACTCAACTCTAACTTAGTGCAGCAAAACGGAACTTTTGCCATGAAAACGCTCTTCCTTTTAATGGCTCGCTATGAAGCCCGCCCGTTTCTGCCCATAGATCTTGTTCGCGAGGACTTTTTCGACGGCATGTCGCGCAAGGTCTTTCTGAGCAAGCTCGAGAGCGGTGAGATCCGCCTTCCCTTGACCCGACTGGATGAAGGCCAAAAAGCGGTCAAAGGGATTGTGATCCAAGATCTGGCCATTTTCTTGGATGCCTGTAGCTCGACGGCACGCAAAGAACTTGCTCGTAAACGCACGATAACGCGCAGCCCCTTGCAATTTATGTCTGAATGTCTCGATACTGAACTAAATTAAGAATGAATGTTTACTGCGGATACATTTCAAGTGATCTTTTCAAGCACTTTCTCCGAGTGTCGTAGTGAAATCCGGAAGGCGGGCCAGTCAGTTGTGGTTTTTACCAACACCACTTCTAATACTAGCCGGAGCAGCGACAGCACCACACTTGCCACCCCATTGAACTACCGTCTGTGTTGGGCTGCAAAAAGGTCTGCGGCAGAGCATTTCGATCATGCAAATAAGCCTCTTGCTGACTAAATGGCCAAAATAAAATAGTCCACCCGCAGTGCAAGCCATCCAATTCAGTAGTCCAACGGTAAACCTCAAGAGGACTACTGATTTTATGAGTTTAAATTCAATAGCTTACAAGTCAACCCGTCCAATCCATCATCGGGGCAACGGAGAGGCGATGTGACAGATTACTGTCTGTTTTTATTAATGTTTTTGGCATTTTAATAGTCATACACGCTTGCTCGTTTTAAGCTCATTTTTGCCTGTTTCAGCCCGTTTCGTTATACAGCATGACTCCGATTCATACATAGGAGAGCGGAGTCATACGATGGCAACCATAGTTGAACGGACCAGAAAAGACGGGTCAATTGCGTATGTAGCCCAAATCACACGCCGCGCCCATACCCTCCAAAAGTCGAAGACCTTCCCGACTAGAAAAGCTGCGACTGCGTGGGCAAAGAAAGCTGAAAAGGAAATTGACGATGCGATAGCAGCGGGAAATGATCCCTCCCCTGCGACAGCGAAGAAGATCATACTGGGCGACGCAATCGATATCGTCCTCGGTTCGTCCGTGGGTAAGGCGCGCAAGGCGAAGTGGCAGGCAACGCGCTCGATGGCAGCAAGACTCCACAGGCGATTACGCCTTCCGGCATGAGATTGAACGACTGGCACCACGGTTGTAAGGACCGGTTCTTGCTGGCGAACCTGCTTGAGGACTATTGCCCTGACCGCGTCCGCACCTCTGGGGGCGAAGCGGCTGGTCACGTGCAAACTGAATGCCCATTTGAGCACGAGCACACCTCTGAGGGTGGCACAGGCACAATGGCGATCAACTGAATCGACAGTCAGAACGATTACTGGACTTGGTTCTGCCATACCTGCCGTGCAATGCATGACACCATATTTGGCTTTAAATTTTAGAACGACGCAGGGCTCAGGCCATGTCTCCGGCACACCTCAGATGTCGGAATTCTTCAGCTAAGTTACTTTTAACCGCTGCGACGGGCGCTTTCTGGATCGTCAGATTGCGCCGAGGGGACGAGTGCGCGAACCAGTTTGCGCATGTCCAACACGCCAACCGGCTTGCCATCCTTCATCACACGATAGCTGAGAGCGGTGTCCCCTCCGGACAAGGCAATCACAGATTCCAGATTGTCGTTATGGTCGATTTCGCCAGCCCGTTCGCCCGATGCGTCTGGTGTGCGCGTCATCACAGACCGGACACGCAGCACGCGTGCACGGTTGATATCGCTTACAAAATCTTCGATGTAGGGATCGGCAGGGTTCAGTAAGATATTTTGCGGCTCGCCCTGTTGGACGACAAAACCGTCCTTGAGGATCACCAGATGATCCGCCAGTTTCAGCGCCTCGTCCAGATCATGCGTGATGAAAACGATGGTCTTTTGCAATTCTGCCTGCAATTCGTTTAACAGATTTTGCATGTCTGTGCGGATCAGCGGGTCAAGCGCCGAAAACGCCTCATCCATCAGCATGATGTCAGAGTTGCTGGTCAACGCGCGGGCGATGCCCACCCTTTGCTGCATCCCGCCTGACAGTTGATGGGGGTACTGCTCGCCCTGCCCTTGCAGCCCGACACGGTCAAGCCATTTGCCCGCCTCCGCCGCATATCTGCGCTCGTTTTGGCCTTCGATGGATGGCGCAAGACCTGCGTTTTGCAAGACTGTACGATGCGGCAACAAGGCAAATTTCTGAAATACCATCGACATTTTGTGCTGCCGCAGGTTGCGCAGCTGCTTTTCATTGTACTCCAGAATGTTCTCGCCATCGACCCAGACTTCGCCTGCCGTCGGCTCGATCAGGCGGTTAAGGTGGCGGATCAGCGTCGATTTCCCAGAGCCTGACAGCCCCATGATCACGGTTGTTTTTCCGGCGGGCACATCGACATTAATATCGTTCAGGCCAAGGACATGACCGTGCTTTTCCAGCAACTCGGTCTTGCCCATCCCGTCTTTGATCATTTCAAGGGCGGGTCCGGGATTATCCCCAAAAATCTTATAGAGGTTACGGATCGAGATTTTAATGTCTGTATCGGTCATATCTGGCACCCCTTACCGCGACTGGCTTACATTGATGCGGGCAAGTGCCGCCTTGGTCACGCGGTCCAGAATGATCGCAAGAAGAACGATACCCAAACCTGCCAACAAACCGACGCCAAGTTCCAGCGACCTGATGCCGCGCAGAACCAACACACCCAAACCGGGGGCCGAGACAAGCGATGCGATAACGACCATGGCAAGGCTCATCATGATGGTCTGGTTAACGCCCGCCATAATATTGGGCAGTGCCAGCGGGATTTCCACGTTGAACAGTTTTTGCGTTTTGGTCATGCCAAAGGCGTCTGCGGCCTCGGTCACGTCTGGGTCTACCAATCGGATGCCTAAATCCGTCAAGCGGATCACCGGCACGATGGCATAGAGAATGATGGCGATTCCGTAAAGTTTTGGCTCGGTTACCGAGAACAAAAAGATCAGCGGGATAAGGTAAACAAATGGCGGCAAGGTTTGAAGCATATCCAAAACGGGGATCATGCCACGCTGCAACCGGTCACTACGCGACATGGCAATGCCTATTGGTACGCCGAGCAACACACATATCACCGCACAGACAAAGATAATCGCCAAGGTCTGCATCGTGTAATCATAGTAGTCGACAAAGGCGAGGAACCCAAAGCACAACGCGACCAGACCAGCCAGTTTCACCGACTGGCTGACCGCCCAAGAAATCAGCATCAACAGCGGGATCATGATGAACCACGGAACCGCCTGCATCACCCAAAGCGCCTCATTCAGCGCCCAGCTGAGCGGTTGTGTCAGCGGGTCGACGACCACTTTCAGGCTGTCCTTGATCGACATGAAGCCTGACTCCAACCCGCTGGTCAACGCGCGCGACTGGGGAAATGATGTGCAGGCTTGATGCAACTCATCCATAGACGGAAACGGTGTTTCCCAAGGCGTTTCCACGGCGGCCTTGCCGGATGTTTTCGCCAACAGATCCGCCATGGACGTCATCCCGCCGCCAGCATCACCGCTGTTGCCACACCAGTTGCGCAGACCAAGCCCATCGAAAAGAAAATCATACGTCGCCATCAAGCCCTCATCAGGGCCCACGATTGCGGCCCTCTTTCATATAGTCTCAATCATTGAGATGCCGGATCGCGCAACGCTGGCCTTTGGCCCGTCTGTGCGTCCGGCGCGCGCCATCAAGGCGCAATCAGTCTGGTCAGGGGCGGTGCAATTCACACCGCCCCGATCCGTTTATTACTGCAACAAGGCAGTCAGCTTTTCTTTGGCTGCATCATTGATCCAGCTGCTCCACACGTCAGGATTATTCTTCAGAAAATAAACCGCCGCTTCCTCATTGGTTGCGCTGTTTTCTTGCTTCCAGGCCAAGATCTGGCTCATCGTTTCCGTCTTGAATGTCACCTTGCTCATCAACGCGGCAATATCAGGATGTGACACCATGAAATCCTTGGTCACAACCGTCAGAACGGGTGCTGCGGGGAATGCCGACGGCTTGGGATTGGCTGCATCGGCATTCTGATTTGCCTGATGCGTCGCCTCATCGTATGCGCCCAAATCAACACTCGTCATGTCGAACATGCCGAGGGGGGTCGTTGGACCCCAATAATAGCCAAACCACGGCTTTTCATCCTGATAGGCAGACGCCATCGAGGTTGCCAGCGTCTCGCCAGAGCCATGATTGAAGACCTTAAAGCCCGCACCTTCAAGGTCAAACGCGCGAATGAGGTTATCATTCACAATGCGGCAGCCCCAGCCATCAGGACAGTTGTTGAACATGCCGCCAACCAGTTCAGGGTTGGCCATCACACCTTCGATGGTCGCAAGCTCTGGATGGGCTTTCACCAGATAGGTCGGCAGCCACCAGCCCTCAACACCGCCCGGATCAAGCACTTGCCCCAGTTCTTCGATCTTGCCATCGGCTTTCAGCTTTTCATACGCCTCGCCCGCCGAGTTGACCCACAGCTCGGTGACAATGTCGGGCTCGTTGTTTTCAGACAGCGATGTAACCGCTGGCGTCGTGTCGGACGGCACCGCTGTGACATCGCAGCCATAGCCTTGTTCCATCAAAAACTTCGATACTGTTGTGACAATGGCCGCTGAATCCCAATTCATCTGGGTAATCGTAACTTCGCCGCATTGTTCCTGCGCCAAAGCAGCCGTGGGGGCCGCAAGTACAACAAATGCAGCACCGCAAATAAAGCGTTTCATATGGCGTTTCTCCTTCAAATTTCTAGTAGTGCCGGGTGACACCAGATGTGCACAGCCCGACAAAAGCCCATCAACGTCGCAATCGCGATCCAAGCGGCTGGTCCGCTACCTCATACAAAAAGATGCTGGAAGGTCAATTTGCGACACATTAAGTCGCTTTCAACCCATACCTAAGGGAAATGCAGTCGAAGTGCAACCGAGCGGTTCTATGCTCAATTTGTTGAATGAACTCCCCGCATTTGTTTTAAAGGTTATACCAGCGCGCATCGTTGGATCTGAATTGCCATTTTTTCGGCATCTGTCGCTTTTGGCAAGAAACTGGCCGCTGTTCACAACCTAAGACACTGCGGTGCCAAATTGGCGACCAGCCCCCCCGAGGCTCGCTAATTCATAACGAGAGTTCGCGGGTCTGGGTTTCGTATTCCTCGGTTTTGTTTTGGGCAAGCGCGTCGCGCGCGGAGCCCTCAAATTTCTCAAGCGCCCGACGGTTGCGGGCAGCGGTTTGCAAAGCAAACTGTGAGAGGGTGCTTCAGCAGGTGTTTGGCTTCCCAGCGATGAATGCGGTCTAACGTTATTGCAATCGTATCGCCAGACGGCCAGCTTTCGACGGGAAACATCTAAAGTGTCTAACATCTCCTCATTCAGCAGCTCGTCTTTCACGCTGCCGTTGAAGCCCTCGATGAAGCCGTTCTGTCGCCATGTCTGCGGCACAGTCCTGCCGTCGGCATTCCAGCTTCCTGCTCCATTCCAGCTTCCTGCTCTTTGATCACCACGATAATCTGCGCCTCAGCAAGACGACGACTCTGTCAAATTTGTCTGCGCTTTCGAAGCTTGAGCAAACTCTACATTAAAGTGGGGGAAGTTTCGGGGGGCAGGTCAATCACGATCGCCCCCGCAACGCCCCCCCCCCGATGCATAGACCTATCGCCACGATGGCTGGCCCCAGCGAGTTGCGCAGAACTTGGCGGCGGGTAATCTGCCCCTGCGGCACGCCCTTGGCCCGGGCCAGATCACCAAAATCCTCGCGGCGTGTCGTGTTCATAGACGTTTGCAACAGCCGCGCCACAACGGCGGCTTGCGGCAAGGCAATCGCGAAAGCGGGTAGGATAAGGTATTGTAACCCAAACCAGAAATCCTTGGTCAGACTGACATCGCCCAAGACGGGCATGATCGGAAAGATGATGCCCGTCTCGGGCGATGTCAGGAACGGCGGCGTGGCCAGACAGATCGTCGTGAGCATATCCAAAACTGCGCGCCCGATGCGCGAGCGTGACATCCTCCAGCGGGAAGATCGCGCCGCCAGCGGCCTCAATCGTATACATCGCGTTGCGGGTGAATTCGACCGTATCGCCGGGCGTCATGCTAATGCCTACTTTGGCACGCCCCGAGCGTAGCGCCGAAATGGTGGCCGCCGGATCGCCGATGATCGCAAATTCGATCTCGTCGATCTTGGCGGCTTCGCGTCACGGTAGCCTTCATAGCGCTTCAGTAAGATTTGCGCGCCGGGGGACGAGCTTGCAAAACGGTAAGGGGCCAGTGCCGATCACCTGCGAACCGTCTATCCGCAAGGTGATATCGATGGGCAGGCCGTCATCGACGATGTTCCAAGCGGTCGCCAGTTGCGGCTGCGGCTGCGGCTCAAAACTCGCAGGGTCAGAAACGGTCAGCCGGCAGAATTATTGTTGCGCTATTCCTGCCCACTGATTGCGTCATGCGGTTTAATCCAGAGTGCGCGCAACGCGTTTAGGATGACGGCCACGTCAATCACCTCTTGCAGCAGCGCGCCCTGAACCGGTGTCAGGTAGCCAAAGGCCGCAGCGATCATGCCTGCAACCGACAATCCGATCCCCGCGACGACGCTTTCGACAGCGATGCGTCTGGCGCGGCGCGCGACTTCTATCCCCACACCAAGCCGGTCGATCCGGTCCACCAGCAGCACGACGTCGGCGGCCTCGGCTGCGGCAGCCGCACCCCGCGCGCCCATCGCAACACCCACATCCGCCGCCGCAAGCGCGGGTGCGTCGTTCACACCGTCGCCGACCATTATCACAGGGCCGTTCTTGCGCTCGGACAGCACAAGCAGCACCTTCTGATCCGGCGTCAGCCCCGCTCTCAGCGCATCAAGCCCGAGCCCCTCGGTCACGCGCTCTGCCACCGCAGCGCGGTCGCCTGTCGCCAGCAGAATGCGTTGAATCCCCTCGCGGCGCAGCCCAGCAAGCATGTCGCTGATGCCCTCGCGGAGGGGATCGGCCATAACCAGATGACCGGCCAAATGGCCATCGACCGCCACCGCGACAAGAACTGATCCTGCTGCACCGACCGGCGTATCCCCCAAGGGCCGCCCGACACGCTCCGCCACAAAGTCGGCCCCGCCGACGACAACCTCATGCCCGTCGATGCGACCAACCACCCCTTCACCAGGGATTTCAGCAACATCCGAAGGAACCGGCAAAACGAGGCCACGCGCCTTTGCCGCCGCGACAATGGCCTGCGCAACAGGGTGTTTTGACGCCTGATCAAGTGCCGCGGCAAAGCGTAGAATTTCGTCTTCTCCCATGCCATCACGGCTGTCGATCAAAACGATCTGAGGTCTCCCATCCGTCAGGGTGCCCGTTTTATCGAGGATAAGCGTCCGAACGCGGGCCATCGTCTCAAGCGGGCCTGCGCCCTTGATCAAAACCCCGAAATGCGCCGCGCGGGACAGGCCCGCAACCAAAGCGACCGGTACAGCAAGGATCAGAGGACAGGGCGTCGCCACGACAAGAACCGCCACCGCCCGGATCGGATCGCCCGTAAACCACCAAGCGGCAACGGCGATTGCGATGGTCACCGCCAGAAAGCCCAGAGACCAACGGTCAGCCAACCGCGCCATCGGCGCCTTGGAACGCTGCGCTTCTTCGACCAGCCGTACAATTCCGGCATAGGTGCTTTCTTCGGCAAGGCGCGTCGCGGTCAGGTCAAATGGCTCGCCTGCGTTGGTAGAACCACTCATGGCCTCTGCCCCGCGCAACAGGCGCACTGGCAGCGATTCACCGGTCATGGCAGAGGTGTCGACAAAGGCACCTTCTGATGCAACCAGGCCATCCACCGGCACAACATCACCCTGCCGGATGAGCAGCAGGTCACCCAGCTCGATGTCCCCCAACGGCACATCCTCAAGCCCGCCATTTCTGTGGCGGGTTGCGGTGCGGGGCACGCGCGACAACAGGTCGTGCATCTCGCGCCGGGCGCGCCCCTCGGCAAAACTTTCAAGAAATGTCCCGCCAGAGTACATGACCGCGACGACGGCTGCGGCCAGCGTTTCGTCAAACGCAAGCGCGGCGGTCATCGACAACGCCGCGACGATGTCCAACCCGACCTCGCCCTGCCAAAGGCTGCGCAAAATCTCAACCAGCAGGGCCACCAGAACCGGAACAACCCCGACGAACCACGCAATGCCCGCCATTTCGACCCTACCGGCGACATATAAGGCAATGCCGGACAAAAGCCCCGCGACCGCAAACAGCAGCAGACCTGTCTTCAACCTGTCAGAGCTGGCGTGTTGCATTTGGTTCTACTCCCCTTGGCACGGCTGGTCGCTGCAGAGGTTGCGAAAAAGCTGCGCCCGCCCTGCCCCATATACTCGGCTAATCATCCCGTAATCGGAAGTTGGTGTCGAGGGTTAGCTTTGGCGTCTTCCTGCCATTCGTTACACCCTGATCGAAGGTTGGCTTTGGGGTATGCGTGATGTCCTGCATGCAAGGCGTATTTTGTTGAAAACCCCTTGTTGAGTTGCGCGCCAGTCGCTGAGTCAATTGCCCTGTTTGCCAAACACCGATCACTGCTATCCATCGACCGGCCAATTTCGCCGCCGATCAAATCGCACCCGTTTAGTTGCAGCTGCACAAATTTTGGGGCCGTTGCCCGAAAAATTTTCGATCCGTGAAAAACAACATTCAAAAATTGATATGTATCAATGTCTGACCCCGGAATCATGAGAAATATCGTCTTGTCAATCACTCCCGAAAGGAAAAAATATGACATTTTTTAAATCTTCTGACCTCAATAAAATGACATCAGCGGTTTCTGCTTTGGCTGTTTGCGGGGTGCTTGTTGGCGGTTTGGTTACACCCGGGGTTGGTGCCTTCAGCGGCGCAGCTTTGGCACAAAGTTCCGGCGCAGGCAACGATAATGGCGCAAATGGTTCCGGCGGCCAAGGGTCGCAATCGGGTCAAGACAACCAAGGCGCTAAAGGCAGCGGCCAAGGCGGTCCCGATGCGTCATCTGATGGCAAAGGCCCGCAAGCGAGTGCGCCATCCGATACAACAACCGGCGGCAAGCCCGCTTGGGCCCAAGAAGGCATTGAAGAGGTTGAGCTGGGTCGTCTAAGCGTTGCACGTTCGCCAGATCAGGTTTTGGACCGTGCCTATACCGAGGCTTTGGCAACGATTACACCCGAAATCGTTGCATTCTACAGCCTGTCGCTGGATCAGATGATCGACGAGCTGTCACTGAACTGGGACAACGTTACTATCTATGATTCGCCCCTGCAAAACCTTGCTTTGTTGAAAGACTCTCTTGACGGCACATCCGGTCTGATTGCCGAAGGCGTGACCAACAGCAACGACACTTTGCTGGCGGTATTTCTGGGCGTCGCCTCTGACAAAGTCTTGCCGATTACTGCGGCCACTGTGACGGCTGTCACAACCATTCTTGGGACGCCAATCACCGGGGATGCAGCCATCGCACTGGCAACTGATGCCGAAGCAATCCGCATCGCCGTATTGGCTGGTCACGGCTGATAAACACTGCTGTTGCCCCTGCAAACTGCGGGGGCAACGCCCACGGCCTTGTGCCGGCACTGCAATCAGGAGGAACTCAAATGAGCAATAAACAATCGGCATCCAAAAAATCCGCTTGGACGGGCATTTCCGTCCTCGCCGTTCTTTCGGTCATGGCGGCAGGCGCTGTTATCGCCCCGCCATTGTTGCATTCCATGACAGCCAGCGCGGAAACGCATAGCACCGAAGGCGAAGAAGGTCATTCCAGCGGTGGAAAGAGCGGAACTGCTGGCAAGGGTGGCAGTGCTGGCCACGACAGCGAAACACATGATGACTCTGAAAGTCATGAAAGTGGCGGCACAAAGGGTAATGATGGCGAATCCGGTGCCGAAGGTGACGGAAAAGGCGGTAATTCCGGTGCCGAAGGTGACGGAAAAGACGGTAAAGGTGCCAGCGGAAATACGGGCGCAAAACCCGTATGGTCAAAAGATGGTCTTCCCGAAGTTGAACTTGGTCGCCTGAATGTTGCCCGGTCCCCCGATCAGGTGCTGAGCCGTGCCTATGCCGAGGCTATGGCAACCTATACGCCCGAAATGGCCGAGTTCTATAAGCTTTCGCTAACCGATATGGTTCAAGAATTGTCCTCGAACTGGGATAATGTGGCCCTTATCGACTCGCCGCTACAGAATTTGGCGATGTTGAAAGAAACGTTGAATGGCACGCAGGTGTTGGGCGGTATCAACTCCAAAGATACGTTGATGGCGGCCTTTCTGGGAACCGCGTCTGATAAGACAGTTCCGATAAGCACCGATACCGTCATTGCGATTACAGCGATCCTTGGCGAACCCGTTACGGGCGCTGCGGCCATCAAACTGGCCGAAGAGGCCGAGAAAATCCGTGTCGCGATCCTCACAGGACATGGGTAATATTTGCAACACTTGGATGCGCGCAGCAGGTTTTACTTGCTGCGCGCATTGACCCGTGTGAAGGGCCGTGCAAAGTGTTATTCACAAAATACAATATATCCTTCACAAATAGACACTACTAACTGGGGTTTCATATGGCCTACATTCCGCGTTCAGTTTCAGTTTCAGTTGCGACAGCCTGTTTTCTGGTATCTTCATTCGCAGCGCCTTTTGCGTCAGCGCAGGAAAGTGCCTTTGCCAGCTTGCCCACGGCAAGCGTGACCTATGGCCCCTACGCTCGTTTCGAACTTGGGGCGGCCCGTAAATCTGTTAGTGGCGGCTATTGGCAGCCACCCGGCTTTCCGAATGACCCGCAGGTCAACTTTGATCTGGACACTGGCAATTCAAGTTTTAAGTCGATTGCGTATGGCTATGATTGGCAGAACGGGTTTCGGGGCGACATTTCGTTGTCTTCGACAGGCTCGACCAAGGTTTCAGGGCCATGCCAAAGCGCGTCCAACGGTTCTTCGTGCTCAACCCACGCGGACATCACCAACGCATCGGTCAGTACAACCGCACTGATGGGCAACTTGTTCTATTCGCCGATGGAACAGCGCGGCTCCAACTCGGTCTTTCAGCCATTTGTTGTTGCGGGGATTGGCCTTGCAAGAAACAAGGTTGGAACTTGGACACGTGACAATGGAGGCCTGCGCAGCTTTGAAGGTGATACGAACACTGACGTTGCCTTTTCAGTTGGGTTTGGCGCATCGATGCAAGTGACACGTCCGGGCAAATGGCCCGTCATCATCGAAGCGGCTTGGCGGTACTATGATTACGGCACGGCCAGCGGCAGTTCAACGCCCTTGGATCTGGGGGCAGAACCGGTAACCCCACTGACGTTCGAAAACAGAGAACAGGTCATCAGCCTTGGCGTGCGGATCCCACTTAAGCGCTATTAAGGCATGTAAGCTGCGGTTTCTCGCAGAACATTGGGTTTGACGAGCAATAGCTTTTACCGAAGGCCCCATAAGGTGTTTTACCCTTGTGGGGCCTATCAAGTCTGTAGAAACAGCCGAACCGCCCCCAATTCGCCAACTTTGCATCGATATCTCCTTTTGTAGCCGAGCCGCCGATAGACGCCTTAGCCGTCAGGTCTGTGCTATCACTCAACCTTCCCATTCATCTGCGGCCTGCGGCGCAAAATCACCAGCGGCCCTGCCATCGCGTTGACCTTATCCGAAAAACAGGGGCTTTTCCTTTTATCGGTGTCCTGTTTTTCGTTCTGAATAGACCCAGACATGCCCTGCAGACCTGCCAGACCACGTCAGGCAGAGGCTGGTCATACCGCTTGGCTTGGCATTGCCAAGGTTTTGCGCGTACAAACTCATCAGCGACGGCCCTGTCTTTATGATAGACCTTTGGCTCTGTTTGCGCTAGCAATCGGGCGATCTTGTAGGCGCATTGAGCCTGCATGCCCCGTCTTTCTTATCGTTAAGGAAATATGACCATGACCCCCGCAGAGCAATCCATTCGCGCCGCCGAAATTTGTCTTTTGGCCCCCGTTGTCCCCGTTTTGGTGATTGACGATGTCAGCAAAGCCCAAGGTTTGGCCAAGGCGTTGATTACCGGCGGTTTGCCCGCTTTAGAAGTGACCTTGCGGACCGCAGGCGCCTTAGAGGCTATTCGCGCGATGGCCGATGTTGAAGGCGGCGTTGTCGGTGCAGGCACCTTGCTGACGCCTGCCGATGTGAAAGCGGCCAAGGCTGCAGGGGCCAAATTTGGGGTGTCGCCAGGGGCCACGCAAAAGCTGCTGGATGCTTGCGCCGAATATGAGCTGCCCTTGCTGCCCGGTGCGGCCACCGCAAGCGAAGTGATGGCGCTGTTGGAACAGGGCTATACAGTCCAGAAATTTTTTCCCGCCGAGGCCGCGGGCGGCGCACCGATGTTGAAATCCATCGGTGGCCCAATTCCACAAGTGCGCTTTTGCCCAACGGGTGGCGTTAGCCTGAAAAATGCCAATGATTACCTTAGCTTGCCAAACGTGATGTGCGTTGGCGGCTCTTGGGTTGCCCCTGCGGCGATGGTGGCTGCGGGCGATTGGGCCGGCATCACCGCACTGGCCGCCGAAGCCGCCAAACTTTCCTAAGCATATAATGACTTGCCTGCCCCATATGGGGGCGGGCAAAGGCGGGGCAGCTAGAACCGCTCAGGCAGATTGGAACCAACCTGCACACGCCCATCTTGCCCCGATGAAGTGTAGAACTAGGTTTGGTCCCGTCGCGTTTTGCGCTTGGTCTATAGGACCCAACCCCAAGCAAAACGCATCAATACCCTTCCACCCGCGCGGCCCGACCGCCTCGGCGTTTGGGCTGGCTTGGCGCTTCAAGTGCGGCGTTCAGCACGGATGTCATCGGGTGGTCCGCATGTGCCGCGCCATAGGTGGCCAGCAAATGCAGCAGTGGCGCGCGAGTCTCGGCATCGACTGGCAGGCTTAGCGCCCAATCCATAAAAATAGACCGGCATTCGCCAAGCGTGATTCCCTCGATCAGATAGCTTTCGCGGATCAGCCCCTTTGGGTCGGCAAGTGTCAGGTCCATTATGTCCATTTCTGCCCGCAAGGGCCCATTATTCGCGTTAGGATGCGGCATAAAGCCGGTTGATAACGGTTTCCGCCGCCGCCAACACCTCGGCCAGTCGCAGCGCCAGTGCTGCCTCATCGACCTGCCCGGTTTCACGCAGCAAAAATGCGCGTGCGCCAATCCCGAGACTGTCCATATCCAACGCCTTATCTGTCAAAAGCCGCGACCCCGCCTGAAGCCGCCAACACAGCCTGTAGGAATCCAGCAAAGCCTGCTCATCCGATTGCGACAGGAATTGGCGTTTCACGCCAGCCCGCAGCTGCGCCTCGACCCGCCGCGCGCCGTCGCCTGCCAGCAAGGTACCCGTCTGTGCGACGAGTTCAATATCCATCAACCGGCCCGGCCCGTTTTTGGCATCCCACGCGCTGCTGGCGGGTTTGGCGCTGGCCAGCCGCGCGCGCATCTCGGCAACATCCGACAGCACGGCCTCCCCCCCGGCCTTCGTCGTCAAAACCTCACGCCGTAGCGTTTCAAACTCGGCCCGCAGGTCAGTGTTGCCCGCGATGGGGCGCGCGCGGGTCAGGGCCAGATGCTCCCACGTCCAAGCTTCAGTCATCTGATAGTCACGGAACGAATGGATCGAGGTCGCCACCGGACCTTGCCGCCCCGAAGGCCGCAGCCGCATATCGACCTCATACAGCCGCCCGTCCGCCATTTGTGCGGTAACGGCAGTCACCATAGCTTGGGTCAGTCGGGCAAAATAAGGGCGGATCGCCAACGGTTTGCGGCCTTCGGAATACTCGGCATCACCCGCGTCATAAATCACGATCAGGTCGAGGTCTGACCCCGCATTCAACCGCCCCGCACCAAGGCTGCCCATGCCCAGCAAAATCGCGCCGCGCCCTGGTGGTGGGCCATATTTCAACGCAAACTCGGCCTCGACCACCGGCCAGATCACCGCCAAACTCGCCTCGGCCAGATCGGCGTATTGCTTGCCCGCCTCAAACGCGTCGATCAGCCCGCGCAGGTGATGCACCCCGATGCGGAAGTGCCATTCTTTCATCCAGCGGCGTGCGGCATCCAGTTTACGCTCGTAATCCGGTATCTCGGCAAGCTTGGCCGCCAGCCCCGCCGTCAGCACACCCAAGCTTGGCCACGCGTCAAAGAAACTGCCCCCAATCACCGCGTCCAAAACCCCGCCATTGCGCGACAGATATAGCGCCAATGCGGGTGACGTGGCTGCGATATCGACAATCAGATCAACCAGTTGCGGGTTCGCCTCAAACAATGAGAAAATCTGAACCCCCGCTGGCAGGCCTTTGAGGAAGCCATCAAAGGAAATCAACGCCTCATCAGGGTGGGCGGCGCGTTGCAGACGTTTCAACAGGCCAGGCCGCACCCGGCGAAAGATGGTGCCAGCGCGTTCCGAGCGCAGTGCCGGATAGCTATCCCACCCCCGCACAATATCGCGCGCGGTATCAGAAAGTTCGGGGCCATCTTCGGCCTCGGCGGGGGCAAAAAAGCCTTCGGTCAAATGGTCAGTCCGCGCCAGACGGTCGAGCAAATCGGCACGAAACCCAGCAACGTCCTGCCCGCAAAACGCAGCAATCCGCGCGACCCCATCGGCGGTGGCAGGCATGTCATGGGTCTGCGCGTCATTCACCATTTGCAGCCGGTGTTCTACCTCGCGGTGGGCACGGTACAGCGTGATGAGCTCTTCGGCGGTCTCGGTTGGTATCCAGCCTTTTTCCGCCAGCGCCGTCAGGCTGGGCACGGTTTCGCGCCCGCGTAAATCGGGGTCACGCCCACCGGCGATAAGCTGTCGCGTCTGGGTGAAAAACTCGATCTCGCGGATGCCGCCCACGCCCAGTTTCATGTTATGCCCCTCAACCACAATCGGGCCATGCAGGCCACGGTGATCGCGGATGCGCAGGCGCATGTCATGCGCGTCTTGGATGGCGGCAAAATCGAGGTGCTTGCGCCAGACAAACGGTGTTAGGGTTTTCAAAAACCGCTCACCCGCCGCCAGATCGCCCGCGCATGGCCGCGCCTTGATCCACGCCGCGCGTTCCCATGTGCGGCCCACGCTTTCATAATAGCTTTCGGCGGCCGCAAACGACAGGCACACCGGCGTCACTGCCGCATCAGGGCGCAAGCGCAGATCTGTACGAAACACATAGCCATCAGCCGTGCGATCGCCCACGAGCGCCGCCATCTTGCGCGTTACGCGGATAAACGCCGCCCGCGCCTCGGTTGCGTCATCGGGGTAGCGGCTTTCATCAAACAGACAAATCAGGTCGATGTCAGAGGAATAATTCAACTCTCGCGCGCCCATCTTGCCCATGGCGAACACCACCATGCCAGCGGCGGTCGCGGCATTTTCAGGCACAGCGCCGGGAATTTTGCCGCGCCGGATTTCTTCGGCCACAAGGCGTTGCAGCGACAAATCAACCGCGCGGTCAGCGAGGTCGGTCAACGCGCCTGTCACCGCCTCAAGCGGCCAAACCCCGCCCAGATCGGCCAGACCCGCCAGCAAGGCCACCCGCCGCTTGGCCCGCCGCAGGCCTGCGCCAAGCACATCAAGCGTGAGGGCATCCAACGCGGCCAATTCGCCAGCCAGTGCAGTTTCCGGCGCCTGCACCAGCGCGCCGCGCAGCCATTCGGCCTCGCGCGCCATTAAATCCGCCAGATACGGGCTGCACCCCGCAGCGCCGCCCAAAAGCGTGGCCAGTTCGGGTGAAACATCGGCAAAGTCAGTGCAAATGTCGGCCGCCGCCTTTGGGTCAAAGGGCATGGGCGAGCGTGTGATGCGGGAGGCGAAATTATTATGTATCATTGGCGCAGGATGACGGTTGGTGCAGGTCTGGTCAACGATAAACGCGCGGGATGATTGCGACAAATGCAGCCCGACCGATCGTTTTTCATGCAAGAGTATTGTTTTATATCAGTCTATTATCAGAAATGCCTGCGTTCCGTGCGTAAAAAATGTAAACTTCTTTAACATAGCCGCTTGAAAAGCCCACATCGAATAGCAATCTTGGTAATGTGAAGCGAATAAACATACCATGAAACCCAACCCACGGAGAGCGCATTATGTACGACACATCGACCCACAGCCCCCATTGCGGCATCACCAGCTGGCCGCGCCGTGCGGAAAGCTGGCTGGATGATCGGGGCAAACCTGCCTGGATCGCCGCCATGGTTCTTGGCTTTATCTTCGTCTGGCCTGTTGGCCTTGCAATTCTTGCTTATATGATCTGGAGTAAACGCATGTTCAATCGTTCCGCTTGCCGCAGCCGTCGCCACAGCCACGCGCCTTGGAAAACCAATTACAGCGGGAATTCGGCCTTTGATGCCTACCGCGATGAAACCATCCGTCGGCTTGAGGATGAGCAAGGCGCGTTTGAGGCCTTTTTGAAACGTCTGCGCGATGCCAAAGACAAGCAGGAATTCGACGCCTTTATGGATGAGCGTGCGAAATCCAACAGTGCCGATGATACTGCCAAAGACGTATCGGCCTATTAACCCAATGGGCGGCCTTGCGGGGCCGCCCGCACTTGCCACAAAGGCCCCTCTGCCACAAAGGACCACCCCAGATGTATGCCAGCGCCCTGCCCGACCCCGAATATCAGCCCGAGTTTTACCAAGGCGTGCCAACAAAACGTGGCATCGCTTGGGTGATTGATACGATCCTGACGGTTATGTTGACCGCGATGATCGTGCCTTTCACCGCCTTTACGGCGCTGTTCTTTCTGCCCGCGCTGTTTATCATGGTGAACACAGCCTATCGCTGGATCAGCCTTGCCAGCAGTTCGGCCACGCCAGGGATGCGGGTGGCCGCGATAGAGCTGCGCCGCGCCGATGGCCGTGCCTTTGATACGAGTACAGCGTTTCTGCATACCTTGGGCTATGTGGTCAGCATGGCGCTGGTTTTGCCGCAGGTTTTATCTGTCGTGATGATGATTTTAACCCCAAAAGGCCAAGGCCTGACAGATACCGTGCTGGGCAGCGTGGCGATAAACAAGACCGCGCGATACTAACCACCTCGGGCAGTATTGGCCAATTTAGGGCAGAAAGCGGGTAATCTGGGCCAAAGCGGCAACTCTTTGCTTGGCGGCGCAGGTTTGGCTTGCTAACTTAGTCGAAATATTCACGATATTCGGATATCGATGCGACACACGCTTCCCCTTGCGCCGCAGTTTTATGTAACTGCGCCACAGCCTTGCCCATATCTTGATGGGCGGATGGAGCGTAAGCTGTTCACGGCTCTGCAAGGCGAACATGCGCAAAAGCTGAATGATACGCTGTCCAAGCAAGGGTTTCGCCGGTCGCAAAACGTGCTGTACCGGCCCTCTTGCGCCGAATGTTCGGCCTGCATGTCGGCGCGTATCCGTGTGGCCGATTTCAAACCCTCGCGCACACATCGGCGCATTTTGCGCCGCAATGCGGCCCTGCGGCGCAACGCGACCAGCCCTTGGGCCACTGAAGACCAATTCGCCCTGTTTCGCCGCTATCTTGATTATCGCCATGCCGAGGGCGGGATGGCCGATATGGACATTTTTGAATTCGCCGCGATGATTGAGGAAACCCCTATCCGCAGCCGCGTGATCGAATATTCCGAGTCAGAGGGCGACGGGCCGACAGAGATTTCAGCCGTCAGCCTAACGGATGTTTTCGATGACGGCCTTAGCATGGTCTATTCCTTTTATGACCCCGATTTGGCGGGCCGGTCTCTGGGCACGTTCCTGATCCTCGATCACATTGAAATCGCGCGCGCTGCGGGCCTGCCTTTTGTCTATTTGGGCTATTGGGTGCCCGGCAGTAAAAAGATGGGGTATAAGGCAGGCTTTAGCGGGCTTGAAATTTTCAAAGCCGGCCAATGGCAGCCGATGGGCGACCCCGAGAGCCATAAAGCCCAGCTGACCCCCCTCTCGGTCGAGCCGATTGCCGAGCAGGTTGCCAAGATTAGCCTGCCGGATGGGCGCGCGCCCAAGGGCACCCCGACCGACCTGCCCCAACCGCCGACCGACCCTTCGGTGATGGGATGATCCAAGCGATCGCAGCCGTAGCGCTGGTGGTGCCCGACTATGATGCGGCGATTGATTTCTATGTGCGGGTGATGGGATTTGATCTGGCCGAAGATGTTGATCAAGGCCGCAAACGCTGGGTTCGGGTATCGCCAAAAGGCGGGCATGGGGCCTCACTTATTCTGGCCCGCGCCGAGGGCCAAACACAACGCACGGCAATTGGCAATCAGGCCGGTGATCGGGCTTTTCTCTTTCTGGAAACCGATGATTTTGACCGCGATCACGCAAATTTGCTTGCCGCAGGTGTGGAATTTGAAGAAGATCCACGGGATGAGGTTTACGGAAAAGTCGCCGTTTGGCGCGACCCGTTTGGCAATCGCTGGGATCTTTTACAGCGCAAATAGTGCGGCCAAATCGCAGACGGAAGGCTGCCTAAAGCCATGTATCAAAACGGAATTTTATGCCTAATTGGACAGATATGGCTGCGCAACCCGATACTTTTCCGCTTTGAAACTCTGCCCAATCGGCGACCGGCTTTGCGATTTAAGATGAATTGCACCGAAATTGCCTTGGTGATCGACCTTTTGCCTTAGGCACGTTAACCTTGTTTTAAACGAAGGCTGCAAAGATCAACGCGCAGCCTGCCGGATAAATGAAAGGCGTCTATGTTCCCGCTACGATATTCCCCTCTTGCAATAGCTGTGCTTTGCGTGCCGATTGGCCTTGCTGTGGCGCAGTACCATCCGATTTGGGGTGGGCTGATTACCGTTTTGGCGATGGCATTTTCGGCGCTGGGGGCGTTTGACGTGATGCAGCCCAACAGTTCGGTGCTGCGCAACTATCCTATTTCGGCGCGGCTGCGGTTTTTGCTGGAAACCTTTCGCCCCGAAATCCGGCAGTATTTCGTTGAAAGCGACCAAGATGCGACGCCGTTTTCGCGTGAACAGCGGGCGCTGGTGTATCGCCGCGCCAAAGGGATTGACGGATTGCGCCCATTTGGGACGCAGCTTGACGTCGAAAAGATTGGCCATGAGTGGATTAACCACTCGATGAAGCCATCGCATTTGCCCAATCAGGATTTTAGGGTGACGATTGGCGGCGTGCATTGCACACAGCCCTATTCCGCGTCGGTGCTGAACATTTCCGGCATGTCCTATGGCGCGCTGTCGCCCACAGCGATTGAGGCGTTGAACCGTGGGGCGGCGACCGGCGGCTTTGCGCATACAACGGGCGAAGGCTCAATCTCGCGCTTTCACCGTGCGGGCGGTGGTGATTTGGTATGGCAGATCGGCTCGGGTTATTTTGGTTGCCGCGACCCGGACGGCAGCTTTTCCGAACATAAGTTTGCCGCGAATGCAGGCTCGGACCAAGTGAAAATGATTGAGGTAAAGCTAAGCCAAGGCGCCAAACCCGGCCATGGCGGCATTTTGCCCGGTGCCAAGGTAACCGAGGCAATTGCCGAGGCGCGGGGCGTAGAGGTCGGCGAAGACTGCATCAGCCCATCATCACATTCGGCGTTTTCAACCCCCTTGGAACTGTGTACGTTCTTGCAACGTTTGCGGGATTTATCCGGTGGCAAACCCGTTGGGATCAAGCTCTGCATCGGACATCCGTGGGAATGGTTTGCGCTGGCCAAGGCCTTTGCCCAAACTGGGCTGACGCCAGATTTCATCACGGTTGACGGGGCCGAAGGTGGCACCGGTGCCGCCCCCGCCGAATTTGCCGACCATTACGGCGCACCCCTGCGCGAGGGCTTGATGCTGGTGCACAACACATTGGTTGGGCTGGGTATTCGTGATAAAACCAAAATTATCGTTTCTGGCAAACTGATATCGGCCTTTGATATTTGCCGTTTGTTTGCGCTGGGGGCCGATGCCTGCAACATGGCACGCGGGTTCATGTTTGCGATTGGCTGTATTCAGGCGCAGGTGTGCCATAACGGTAAATGCCCGACAGGTGTGACCACACAAGACCCAGGCCGCTACCGCGCCTTGGTGGTGGATGAAAAATACCTGCGGGTGGCTAAATTTCACTCCAACACCATGCACACCCTGAAAGAGGCCATTGAGGCAAGTGGTTTGCAGCATCCAAGCAATTTGACGCCGCATCATTTGATGATCCGGGTAAACAGCCGTGAGGTGCGTTCGGCCGCAAGCCAGTACTTGTGGTTGGATCAAGGCGATTTGATGGGCAACGATGTGACGCATCCGGCCTTTGCCAAATATTGGGACCATGCAACTGCCGAGAGCTTTGCTTTTAATATGTAAGCTCGGTTCGGTCACTTGCGCGGCGCTATGTGGGACAAGGTGTTACACGTATTGAAACAAACCCTCCCGCGCGCAAGTGTGGGTAAGGATTCTGCCGAAGACACAGCGACAAGCGCCATTTCAAGCTGCACGATTCAAGTGCTGCGGGCGCGCCATCGCAAAGTCGCGAGGCGGGGTAAACATGCTATATTCGTAAAAAAGCAAAAACCCACCCAATTCGTAAGCGTTTCCTGCCTCTTGCAGTTACCCATAAGTGTCTGGCGGCGACGTTGCGATGCGGGCTCCCTCGACGAGATCGGCTAGGCGTGAGAAG
>NZ_JBGQOQ010000044.1:0-21122 GCF_052119765.1 Pseudorhodobacter sp. W20_MBD10_FR17
CCATCATCTTTGATAAGGAAGCGGGGCTGAAGATGGCTGTCGCTGCCCTTGGCGGCCACTACGCCGAAATCCGCGCCGGGCGTCCGACGGGGTTAAACCCGCTTGCCACTGAATCCGGCGAGCGTGGCGAAGCTTGGTTTCTGGACTGGCTGGTCGCACTTTTGGAGCAGCGCAGTGGACCACTGTCACCCCTGCAGTCCGAGGCCCTCAAGTCCGCCATCACCCAGAATGGAAAAGCGCGCGTTGGGTTGCGGAATTTCCGCGCGTTTCAAGAGCTCTTTGGTGATGTCGGCGACGGGCTTGATCTGGCGCAGCGCTTGCGCGAATGGGGGCCGGAGGGTCGCTATGGCTGGGTCTTTGGCGAGGCCGACGAACCGGTGGTGGATTTTACCAGCCATGATGTGACGGCTGTGGATCTCACAGAAATACTTGACCTCGGCACCGAGCGCACAGCAATCCTTGGCTATCTCTTCCGCCGCATTGAGATGCTGATCGAGGAAAAGCGCCCGACACTGATCTTGATCGATGAGGCTTGGAAGGTTCTGGATGACGAATATTTCGCAAAGAAGCTTGCCGAATGGTTGGTGACGGCGCGCAAAAAGAACGTCGTCGTGGTGATGATGACCCAGTTCCCGAGCCAAATCCGCGGCTCTAAGGCCCGCTCAATCCTGGAAGCGCTGCCAAACCAATTGCTCTTTCCCAATGGCGAGGCGGCGGTCTCAGACTATGACGGGTTCCGCCTGACCGATGGCGAATTGGATTTTGTCCTGAGCCCAATCCCCGGCCAACGCATGGTGCTGTCACGCAATCCGCGCAGCTCCACTGTTCTGAATGTTGATCTCAAAGCCTTGGGGCCGCTTTTGACTGCCCTCGGCGGTGGTCAGGCTGGGTTGAATGCCTTTGGCACCGACTATGCAGCGCGACCCAAATTCTGGAAGGAATGATTATCTAATGAAATCAATATATTACATAATTACTATTATAGGATTCAGCCTTCTGACCCTGTCTGCTTGCGCGGAAGTCCCAATCACAAAAACCAATTGCTGGAGCACTGCAGGCTCAAACACCGTGGTCTCTACAATGGGCACTCGCCCTAAATTGGCAACGGACACTCATGTCTCGCCCTGCCGCTAGGTTTTCATACTCTCTTTGCGGTCTGTTGATGGCCATTACGGCGCTGCCTCTGGCAGCGGCGGCGCAAGGCGTGCCGATTGCAGACGGGAAATCAATCATCCAGCACAGTCTTGAGATCGCGCAGATGACAACGCTAACCGGCGCGCGCGAACTTGAAGCCGACAAAAAGCGTCGCATCGACGCGCTGCATCAAGATCAACTTGATGCTCTGGACGCCACATTGGCGATGATGACCGGCAAGACGCCGTGGATCGGTAATCTGGAAACACTTCCCGGTGCAGAGGCGAAGGTCCTCTATGCAGTTGACGACAACAATCTCTATGCCGCGCGGCTTTTTGGTGATGCCAAGACCAGCGTTGAGGAAATGATTGTCGCCACGGCTCGCAAATATGCAGGGCATCCCGGTCTTGCACGGGCCGGCTTAAGCGCGGTCGAGTTCCGCATCTGGTTCCAAAGCCTGGTGAAGCAGGAATCTGGGTTTTCCATTGGCGCGCGCAGCCCTGTTGGAGCGTTTGGGTTGACGCAAGTTATGCCGGGAACTGCAAAAGATCTGGGCATCTACCCCGCCTACTATGATGATCCAATGCTGCAGCTTGATGGCGGGGCGCGGTATTTTCTGGCGCAACTCAATCGATTTGGCTCCGTCCCTCTTGCTTTGGCCGCATATAACGCTGGGCCCGGTGCTGTGATCAAATACGGCGGCGTCCCACCCTTCAAAGAAACCCAAGGTTACGTGGTTCGGATCACGAGCTTCTTTAACGCTTATGCGGGTCGGATCAGTGGGATTGATCAAGTTGGCACGTTTGATCCGCGAGACATGGCAATATCTGAGGCCAGCAATATCTCGGACGCAGGTTTGCATTATGGCATGCAGGCCAGTCTTGAGATTGAGACATCGCTAAAGCGCTTGCGCAGCATCATCGAGCGCATTCCGACCACCAAATCCGCCAAGGAGGCGCTGGACCTCAACAGCTATGCGCGAGCCGAGGCCGTGCGGATTGCGCTGATGGTCAACCGGGTCAAGGCAGCCCGGGGACGCGTCGATCAAGCGCGCTACGCGCTCTGGCTGCAGGCCTATGCCGAGGACGCAACATTTATCAAAGTAAGGGCAGGTTCCGAATGATCCTCAAACGTATCCGGGGTCTGCGCCCCCTTCTCGTCTCGGCCGCACTTATGATGCCTGCCACTGCGCAGGCGCAGGGTGTGCCGACAATCGATCTGACCAGCATCGCCAAGATCGGACAGGTTCTGACGGAAGCCAAGCTGCAGGTAAAAGAGCAGATCGCGTCCAATCTGAAACTCGATGATCAGATTCTGAAGCAGATCCAGCAAATCCTGCTTTTGGAACAGCAATTGAAGGCGTTGAAGGAAGGACTGACGCTGGAGGCCCTCGGCATTCCGGACCCCAAGACGTTTTTCGATGATATCTTGCCTGATGTGAATGATCTGACGGGCGGGCTCTTGGCCGCGAAGGATGGCAGTTATTCCGGCATGACCACTTCTGGCAAAGTCGGGGGCAAGCCTGCTGAAGCCTATGTTTCTGAGTTTTTCACCTCGGTTGGCCTTGATGTGAAAACCGTCGATACGCTCGCCAAGAGCGATAACCCAGGGGCTGCCCGGATCGGTACACAGGCCAATACCGCCGCATTTCTCTCCGCCGCCGCTGAAACCTCCTCTGTCAAGGCCTCTGAGAGCCTTGGCCGAGTAAATGACCTCGTTCAGGCGATCCCGGACACTGAAGGGATGAAAGAGGCCATTGATCTTAACACCCGCGTGACGGCGGAGCTGTCTTTTGCACTTGCCAATATCTGGAATATGGAATCCGCCCAGCTGATGGGCATGGGTGAGGCCGGCGTCATGGACGCAGCCACCGCCGCCGAAGAACAAAAGTTCATCAAAGTCCTTGGGGAGAAATGATTATGTCAAAGACCAAACCCGCAGCAATCATGGCCCTCACGATGGTGTCTCTTGTCGCTTTTGGGGGGTCGGGTATGGCCCAAACCCCTGCCCCAGCGAATCCAGCCCAAGAAGAGGCTTTTTTGGACGTGCTGCCGAAATTCGAAGTGCCCGACGATGTTCAACCCATTCCAGGCGCCGTGAATAAGGAATTCCGCAACTGCCGGGCCTTCTGGCCGAAGGGCTATGACCAAGCGCAGTCAGGCCCAGAAGCTAGAGCGCTTCGGGACATCTATAGCCTCGTCCGCGCCGGAAACGTGATTTCCACAAGAGACTGCACGTGCATTGGCAAAGTTGCCTCTTGGGACGACGTTGAAACGATTGCAGCGAGATTGAGAGGTCATTTCGGCATCCAAGAATTGGGATGGCAGCAAACAAACGCAATTTCTGTAGAAGCAAAGCGGCTGATGGCCGTTGCCGCAATTATGTGTGGCGGTAGCTTCTAATGGACAGCGTCTCCACCATCTTGGCGACTATGGATACGGCCATAACTTCGGCCGGGCGGCAGTACTTCGAAGCAACTGCTGGCGCGATTGCGCCAATTTATACCAGCCTGTTGAGCCTACTTTTGGTTTTAGTCGGCATCAATATGGCCCTCAACGTTTATCGCATCGCCATGCGGGATGCAGTTCAACTGTCATTCCGGATTGTGATGGTGCTGATGTTCGGGCTGACTTGGCTGAACTTTGTCCAAATCTATGATGCGCTGAGCAACGGTTTGAGCGTGCTGGCGCTGGAATACTTCCGCTTGGGCGGCGGTGGCGTCGGATCTTCTGCCACGGCGGCGATGGATGACATGGCAAACATGATGGCCGGAAATGTGGACTCTGTCTCCTCTGCTATGTCTTCAATTATGCGGGGCTTTGTTGCAGCAGTCCTCTATGTTGTGCTTGGCATTTTGATGGCCGTCTATGTTTTCATCGTAGGGTTTTCAAAACTGATGATCGCCTTCCTTTTGGGCGTGGCCCCGATAGCCATCGGCGCGACGATCTTCGACAAAACCAAGGGCATATTCGAGGCTTGGCTCTCGGCGATGATCGGTTACCTGATGTATCCCGTTGCGTCGGCAGGAATTATCGTTGCTGTCGTCACCGTAGCCCATGACGTCTTTCGCGAAATCGAAGACGTCACCGATCTAGGCTCGATCCTCGGCTTTTTCGTCATTGTTTTCGTGGGCATCTTTGCACTGATGGCGATCCCGAATGCGGTCACGCATATCACCGGGCAGATCAGTCTGGCGGGGTTTGCGCCGCAAGCATTACGCATTGCAGGAAAGCCGCTTGAGAAAACCTCCGACTATACGTCGCGACGGATGAACGAGTTTCGCTCGGGGATGATGCATGGCGGCAAAACCGAACACCATCATCTGCGCGACCAAGCCCGTTCAGATGCCGAGCGTGGTCACGCCACACGACAACGCTTCTCTCAGTTTCTTCGCGACAGCTAACGCCGCCCGATACCCGCGTATTTCCCCATTTTCCGGAGCAAGACTATGACAGGTTCGTCCCCTGAATTGAGAAGCTTTATTGAGGCCGAGATGTTCTTTGGCGTCAAAAAGCGCGAGCGCATCGCCTATGCAATCGCAGGCGGTGGGCTTGCCATCGGGCTGATGGGCATGATTGCCGTCACCGTGATGCTCCCTCTCAAACAGACCGAAGCCTTTCTGGCCATCGTCGACAAAGACACAGGTGTAGCCGAACGGGTTGTCACAGTGGAAAAAGCCGGGATCGAACAGGCTGAAGCCATCCGACAAAGCCTGCTCTTTGCCTATGTCACCGACCGCGAAACCTATGATCAACACGACAATGAAGCCCGCATCCTGCGTGCATACACCTGGTCTGCGGCCAATGCACGCCAAGGCCTCGTAAGCCTCTGGACCGAAGGAAACGCCAACTACCCGCCAAAGCTTTACGGCCAGAGTGGGCGAGTTGTCGTTGATATCCTGTCGATCACGCCAGTCACCGACACCACAGCACAAGTGCGCTTCACCAAGACCTGGGTCTCTGACGGCGAGGGCATTCCCGACCGTGAGGGTAAGTTCACGGCCACCGTCACCTATCGTTTTGAGCCCTCCAAACAAACAGCACTCGATCTCGTTTGGCAAAACCCGACCGGGTTCTTGGTGACCGATTACCGCATCACTGCCGAAACCCTGCAAGCTCAAGAGGGCTAAGATGACATCACACATGACAATTGCTGCCTTGGGATTGCTGGCCAGTCTCACCGCCCTGCCCGCTTTTGCCGAAACCGCCCCCAAATCCGGCAGTCGCGATGCGCGGGTGACTTATGCCAATTATCAAGAAGGCCAAGTCTACCGGATCACCACACGGCTTCGCGCTGTGACCCTTGTCGAATTAGGGGCTGGCGAAAAAATCCAGTCCATCGCCATCGGTGATCTCGAAAGCTTCAAGATTGATAAGCTGGAGCGGCCAAACCTTTTCATCATCAAGCCGGTGGTCGCAGGAGCTACGACCAACCTCACGGTTGAGACCCAGCGCAACATCTACTTCTTGCAGGTCTCTGAAAGCGCCAGAGGCAATCCAAACTATTCGGTGAAATTCACCGTACCGGGAGCAAGTGGGGCCAAGCAGACAGCCTCTGAAATCCCACCCCTCCAACCCATGGCCTATAAGGTTATGAAAAAGCGCAAAAAGCTGCCAGCCTTTGCACCGATCTCTATCTCGGATGACGGGCGCAGAACGATGTTTTTGATCCCGCCGGGGGCCCCAATGCCCACGATTTTCCGCGCTGATGAGAAGGGCCAAGAATATTCGGTCAATTCTGCTGTGCGCGGCACAACCATTACCGTCAGCACCCGCTCCGAGCGTTGGGTGCTGCGCTATGGCGACGACTATGTTTGCGTCATTGCCAATGCGGGGGTCGGCCAATGACCGACGAGTCCCAAGCTGACAAGCTCACCGCCCGTATGGCGCGCATAAAACCTACCGATGCGCCAAAACGCCGCCGCAGCATCAACCCTTATGCGCTCTCCGCCATTACTGCTGTCGCTGGTGTCGGCGTTGGGGCCTGGCTCGTGCTTGCCGCACCCGACGCCCCTGCCGCAGCACCCGCCATTGAAACCGCCTCGGTCAGTGATTTCCAAGGGGATGGAACCGGCACAGACGGGTTCAGCATCACAAAAGCCAAACCGCAGCTTGCATCCGCCCCCGTTGATCGCAGCGAGGAAGACCGGCTTCAAGCCGAGGTGGATAGGTTGAATGCCCAGATCGCTGATCTCAAAGCGAACCCTGTGACAGTTTTGGACGATGCCGCTTTGCAGGCCCTTAAAGCGCAGGTCGATAGCTTGGATGCCGACGCCAGAGCGCGCGAAGCAGCCCTTTCTGAGCTTGAGCGCGAAAATATCCGCCTGCAGACCGAACTAGACACCCAAGCTTTGATCGCAGGCGACCCGGCCGCTGACGCAGCAAAGGCCCGGGAAGCGGAATTGGCCCGACGTCGCGAGGAGGCTGAAGCCTTGAAGCAGTCGCAGATCCATTCGGATATGGTCGCCCTACGCTCAAGCTTGGACACAGGCGGCACTGGAGGAGTTGAGGTTTCTGGCAGTGGCGGCACGGGAGATGATGCCTTCCGCCGGGCAGGTGCCAAAGCGGCAGACATTCGGCAAGCGGAAGTGATCGCCAATCCGACGAACACCATCATGCAGGGCACGCTGATTGAGGCCTCACTGGAAACTGCGTTGAGCACTGATCTCGCTGGCAATGTCGCAGCTATCGTCAGCCATGACGTCTGGTCATTCGATATGAGCCGGGTGTTGATCCCGCGTGGCTCGCGCCTCTTCGGGCGCTACGATAGCGACGTCTCCCCCGGCCAGCGCCGCGTGCTGATTGCCTGGGATCGGTTGGTCACAACCGATGGGCAATCCGTCAGTCTTGCCGCCTATGGTACGGACCGCATTGGACGCTCGGGCCTGTCCGGCAAGGTGCGCAACCATTTTTTGCAGCGCTTTGGCACGGCCGCCCTGATTTCTGTGATCGGCGCTGTTCCCGCCATCGCCGCCGCGAAATACGATGGCAACCAAACGGCTTCAGATACGGCCGAAAGCGTCGGCAATGATCTCGGCGAGGCGGTGAACACCGTCATGGCCGATTATCTGAGCATTCCCCCCACCATCAGCGTCAATCAAGGGGCAGTCGTGATGGTTCGCGTTGATGCTGACATCGAGTTTTATTGATGAGCTATCTCGACACCTATCTTGGCCAGCTGGATGCAGTTCTTGTAGGTCCTGCAATCATGGAAATCGCGATCAATGCAGATGGCAGCATCTGGATCGAGCGGGCGGGGCAGATTCACATGACACGGAGCGATCTCTCTCCCCTGCCCGCCCGTCAGGTTCGCGATCTCGCATCCCAAATTGCCAACTCGACCTCAAACACCTTTACCGATGCCGCCCCGCTCGTCTCAGCCGCTGTGCGCTACCGCGATTTGATGTTGCGCTGTCAGGTCGTTGGCACCCCGGCGGTCTCAAGTGGCACGGTAATCGGCATCCGCATATTTCGCTCACATATCGGGGATGCACGGCGGCCCGCCCGCGCCTTCAGCTTTCTGCGCGGGCAAGAAAACTCTTTGGAGGAAGAGCGTCGCGCCATGGTTGCAGGCATTCGGGCCAAATCTGAAGGGGTCGATGTCGATGCCTTCCTTCAAACCCTAGTGCGCGAACGCCTCAATGTCATCGTGTCTGGTGGCACCTCGACTGGCAAAACCGAACTTGGCCGCAAGCTCTTGGAAATGGTGGCCCCGGATGAACGTATTGTCACCATCGAGGACTCCCTGGAATTGCTGCCCGGCCAGCCCAACACGGTCAGCTTAATCGCACAACGTGATGAAAAATCGCCCCGCTCCGCCGACAAGCTTTTGCAAGCGACGCTGCGCCTGCGGCCAGATCGAATTATCCTCGGCGAATTGCGTGGGGCCGAGGCTTCGACGTTTCTCGATGCAATCAACACCGGGCATTCGGGGTCGTTCACCACGCTCCATGCGCATTCCGCCCGAAAAGCTATGGACCGGTTGGCCCTTCTTGTTATGGCCCAAGGTACTAAGCTCAGTTTCGGCGAAGTGATCCGATACCTGCAGACTTCAATCGATGTGATCTTGCAAATGGGCCGCATCGGCGATCAGCGCGGCATCATGGAGATGTATTTTCCGGGTCTCGACGACTAGCGCCAAAGCCCGTTCCTTTTCTTCTCTCTTTTCCGGCTCTTTGCCCGCGTCACAGGTACATCAATGGAAAACGTATTTAATGCAGGGCAAGCCCGCCCAGAAACTGACCGCGCAGAGACGGAGCATCCGGCCGCCTTACGCCCAAAAGAGTACTTTTCCTTGTACCAGAGCCGGTCAGGCGAGGCGCAAGAATTCGAAGACCCGCGCTTGGCAGGAGAGGCCTTCTTCCGTGCCGATCCCGCAGAGCGGCCTTCGGTGGCTCACATTGATGGCAATTCTGCACGCACGATGGCCATGACACAGATCCACGGCGTCCATGAGAGCGGCGAGTCCAGGTACTTTAAGATCCTGCCGGACTCGCATGCGCCAGATGCGGAGTTTCGCACCGGCTTCCTGAACGCAATGGAAGCCTCGCTGACGGAACGGCTTGGCAAGGTCGACTGGGGCAAGGATGGGGCAAATGTGGTGGAACGGCTCGATGCCGGGCTGAAAGATGATCTGGAAGCCTTTGCGCGCCGCGAACCGGAACAGGCGGCAGCCCTTTGGGCCGAACGCACTGATGAAGCGGCACCCGGTCCAAAGCTACAAGCCGCGGTGGATGCTCGAGATACAGGTGCGGCCCGCGATGTAGAGGCCCCTGATGAGGCCATTGACCCAAAACCATCGATCATCGCCGCAGGCGACTGGGTTACCACTGACACGAATGTGGAATTGCGCCCGGTAGCCGTCGCCTCCGAGCGAGGCGTGCATTCGGGCTATGAGGCGAATTTGCCGGGAGGAGAGAAAGAGATCACCGTATCGGAAATGAGCTTCCCAAATCCTCGGGAAGCTCTGCGTCATGCCTGGGATTTCTATGAAGGCGGTGAGGAAGGGCTCGAGGTGGCAGTAGATCGCGCCGCAAAGATAGACCACGAACTGCAGGACGCACCAGACGCCGCCCCTAAGGGTCTTATCATTGAACACCGCGAGCAACCCGAGTTTCCTCGCCCGGAAACTGCGATCTATGCAGGTGAGGATGCACAACTGGTTCTGACCTTGGGGCGCGATGATGCCGACTCGCGGGATCTGGCCGAGAGGCTGGTTGCTGATCCAGAATTCAGAAAACTGGTTGAGGCGCATATCCCCGACGCGATTGAGACGCTTGGCACGGGGAGGTTCATCGATGGCGCAGATTCCGGTGGGTTTCTGCCGGACGAGCTTTTGGTCGTGACCTCCTATGCCCAAAATGGCGGGGCGGAGATCCTAGCGAAGTTTCCCGATGAAGGGCCGCTCAGTGAGGCCCTAGCCACGCACCTAGCGCAAAGCCCGGTGATCGCGGTCTATGCCGCAGAAGAACGGCAACGCGCAGAATTTGCCGCGGACCCGGCGCAGGCGATCTCGGCTTGGGTGGAGAAATCGAGTGCCCAGATCAACCGTCTGCCTTGGGACGTACAGGACGATCTCCGCACAGAAATGCAAGGCATTGCCAAGGACGCCGCAGCAGCCTTTGGTCTCGACAAGGAGCGCGAGGCCGTTGAAGCCTCGCCGCGTTCTACGCTGTACAGCACGGCGATTGGCGCGACATCAATGATGGTGGGCGCCGAAGAAATCGACCTGAGCAGCGATGCAAGCACAGGTCTGAAAGCCGGATTACAAGCGGCAGCCATCGAGGTTGGAATCGACGGATCCAAACTGGGGCTGCGTCTTATTGCCGGTGCCGCCAATGCCCATCAAGAAGAGAGTTGGGTGAAGTCCGACATTGCAGAGGTCGCGGCGCGCCACCGGCTTGATATGAGCGACAATACTGCCCGAAGCCGCGCGGCAGAGCTCGTTGACAACTTTTACGAGCGGGCTGCAGAATTGATCCATTCCGCTCGCACGATTGAGGTGGACCGCGGCCCTGATCCACTGGTCGCGGCCTTGGGCTCGCTTGCATCGGTGCAGGCACAGCAAGGCTCGGTCACCTTCCGCAACGAAGATCAGGCGCGCGATTTTGCAGAAGCTATGACAGAACGCTATGGCGCGTCGATCCTGAAAGATATCGCCGCGGGCCGCACCGAGGCGCTTGCCAAGGATGTGCCCGACCCCTCTGCTCGGCAGGCAGTGGCAGTTGCGGTGGTCTCAGCGGCGAAAGAACATCCCGCGCTTGGTCTCAGTTCCCATGAAGCAGAAGCAGCCGAGCAGAAATTTGCAGCCCTTGCCCATGGGCATGAACGCCCGCCTGAGCATGCGCGTGATCGCAACCGCGCCCATGACCACCACAGAGAGTTTTGATCATGCCGCGAATTGCACTGTTGCTGCCGCTTGGCCTCACGTCAGGCTTGCTCGTCGGCCTTATCGCTGGGGGACTCGTTCTCAACCTGATCCTCGGGCGCGATCCGAATGCGACAGGGCTCTTCGTGCTTCTGACGGAATTCCCGGGCTTAGCCCGGCTGACCTCAGTGCCTTGGATCCTGCCATGGCAGATTGTGGGCGGATCAACTGTCCTCTTCACGATTGCCGCCCTCGCCCTGACCTTTCGACAGCAACTTACCGAATACGGTCAAGCGAAGTTCCAGGCCCGCGCCGAGATGAAAACGAACGGGCTTTTGCAACCGCTTGGCGCCGGCTTGGTGTTTGGCAAGCTTGCCGCCCCCGCGAAACCCGCGCCCTACGTCAGCGCCACGTTCCAGAAATTCCCGCATTGCCTTGTCGTGGCCCCGACCCGTGCGGGCAAGGGCGTGGGCTATGTGATCCCAAACACTCTTCTCTTCAACGGCAGCGTCGTCATTCTTGACGTCAAGGGTGAAATCTTTGAGGCCACATCCCGGCATCGGCAGTCCGAGGGCGATGCGGTCTATCGCTTTTCACCCTTTGATTTTGAGCATCCAACGCATCGCTACAATCCGCTTGAACGCGTGGCCCGGATTGCAAATCTCGAACAACGTTATACCGAACTGGCCAAGATCTCGGACTATTTTTTGACAGTTTCCGACAAAGGCACTGCCGGGGACTTTTTGACGGAAGGGCGCGAGCTTTTCGTCGCCGCAGGCCTTCTTGCCATTGAGCGGAGCAAACCCACCATCGGGGAGATCAGCCGTATCCTCTTTGGCCGGGGGGCGACCCAAGAGGTTTACGGCGAACGTGCCCAAGAGGTAAAACATCCCAATGCGGCCCAGACCTTCCGAAAGTTCGCGGGCTATTCCGACCGCACACTTTCCTCCCATGCCTCTGTTTTGGGCGGCGCGGGCATGACGCTTTGGAATAACCCCGCCGTTGATCGTGCAACAAGCGGCAATGACTTTTCCTTCGCCGATCTGCGTAAACGCCCGATGTCGATTTATGTCGTCGTCAATGCCGATGACATCCGTACGCTGTCGCCGCTTGTTCGGCTGTTCTTTGGGGAGTTGATTGCCACCATGCGCGCGACCTTGCCCGACCCAAAGCTCGAGCCTTGGCCGGTCATGATTATGCTGGATGAGTTCGACCAGTTAGGTCCGATGCCCATTGTGGAGCAGGCCCTGAAGCAGCTCGCCGGTCACGGCGCGCGGGTTTCGATTATCACCCAATCGATCCCCGGCCTCGACAACATCTATGGTGAGAATGTTCGATTGTCGCTGGAATCCGCTGCGGGCATGAAGCTCTACCTTGCTGCCAACGACAAGAAAACGGCTGGGGAAATCTCAGACGCTTTGGGTAAAACCACCAAGCTTTCGGTATCGGACAGCGTGTCGCGGGATCGGGACTTCATGCAGCGGCGCTCAGTCAGTCGGCGGATGGAAGAGCGGCCATTGCTGACGCCGGATGAAGTGCGGCGATTGAACCCTGATCTGGCGATCCTAATCCCGGAACGACAGAACCCGCTATTGGTGCATCGGATCGTGTATTTCCAGGATCAGACGTTTAGGAAGTTGTTCGAGGCCCAGAAGGGTGCCCTGCCCTATCCGTCAAAAGATGGTGCTTCGGTTCAGGTGCTAACCGAGCGGTTGGAGGCGTTGGAGCGGCGGATCGGCGAACGGATGGTTGTGGATTTTGTGCGGCCGGAGATGGGTAACGTGGAAGCGCCGGTTAGGCCTGAGCCTAAACTGGCAGCTGAGATCGTGGAGAAGGAGAAAAAGGTGATAGGCGATGCCAAAACCGCGATAGGCAATGCTGACACGTCAGTCAAACCTCAAAAACCTGAAGCAATTGAAAGCTTAGACGATCATCTCAACACGCTCAAACCAAAACCCATGATTGCGATCTCACGGATAAACAGGTTTACCCAAAAAGTCAGCGAGCTGATGTGAAACAAATAGCTCTCGGCCCAAAGCTGCCGGTCGGCCTCGACCAATGCTGTGTGTCCGCAAGCCTGGGAGCCGACGTTCGACTGACACCTCAGCAAAGTCTTGGCAACGAAGGTAGCGAGCCGACTCCGGACGCTGCTCTCTCATGCTGCGTTTGCAGCGTCCACCCCCGCCATTCGTAACAAGTGCACATCCTAAGGCCGCTTGCAAAAAAAATGGCGTTAGGTTGGGCAAAGGCGTTGTAAATTCATCTCAAAATAGACATCTTGCGGTTGAGTAAATTTGAGCATGGGGTTTGATATGAATGCGGCTGCGGGCATAGGGTACGGGTTTAACGTCGCGATTGAAAAACTCGCTGAAGAATTGGCAGTGCCGCAAGATCGTTTTGATCAAGCCGAAAGACGCTACAAAGATTTTGGCGAGTTTCTGCATCGAGACGACTCCAAAGTTCGTGATTATGATCCCGATGTCTATATCCAAGGCTCTTTCGCGCTCGGCACACCGATCAAGCCGACGTCCAAGGACGAAGATTATGATCTCGACATCGTTGTCTCGTTCCGGTCTCTGACGAAAGCGCAAATTTCCCAAGCGGATCTCCGCGCTCATCTGCTGGCTGAGCTCAAGGCGTATCGCGATGCGCGAGGGATCAAGAACGAGGTAAGTGATGAGCCTAGAAGATGCTGCACTTTGATTTACGCAGATGGTGCGCAATTCCACATGGACGTATTGCCGGCAGTGCCGAACGAGGCAAACATGCGTTCCGTCCTTTCTTCCTACCTCGCGGATCAGGCGCTTGCGGAAGGTGCGATTGCCATCACCGATAAAGACAAGACTAGCACATACCATATCATCACGGATGATTGGCCCCGAAGCAATCCCAGGGGCTTTGCCGCATGGTTCAAGTCAAGGCAGATCGAACAGCTGAATGAACGTCGCAGGGCATTCCTCGACGCCCAAGGCAAAGTGACAGCGAGTGTGGAGGACGTCCCGGTATTTCGGGTGCGAACACCTCTCCAGTCAGCCATCATGATCTTGAAGCGTCACAGGGATGAGTGGTTCGCGGAGCGGGATCCGGACCTGAAGGTTATTAGCGTAATCCTCACGACGCTATCGACCCATGCCTATGCAGGTGAAGCAAGGGTGTCGGATGCAATTACCAAAATCCTTATGGACATGCATCTCGAAGTCAAAGAACGGAATGGTGAGTCATGGATCGCCAACCCGACTGACCCTTCAGAGAATTTTGCGGATCGGTGGAAGGACTTTCCCGATCGTCGGAGATCCTTCTTTGAGTGGCTTGAGGCCGCTCGAATGGATTTCGGCGCCGTTCAACGCTTCAGTGATACGAATATTGTGTTGAATGAACTCGCACGAAATCTTGGCAGCCCCTTGGTCGAAGGTGCCCGCTCGAGGGTAGCGACATCCGCGGGTTCACGTGCGGCATCCGTGGCTCCTGCCGCTGCGGCCGGGGCTTCTGCGCCGGGTCTCGTTTTTGGTGGTGAGGATCGGAGGCCGACGGAGCCAAAGGGTTTTGGTTGATGGAGTTCACAGCCGGCGAGGCGCGGCTAATCCGTGAGTGTGAAGAGCTCGCTAGTCTAGCCGCGGCATCAGCTTGGCTGGAAGAACCCCAATTTGGCAAGAACGCCGACGGCCTGCTGACCTGGTCGTTTGTTCTGTTCGCTGGTGATTGTCGCATTCCATTGCGGCTGGTTTTCCCAGCACTCTTTCCAGATCTGCCACCATTTGTACTTCCAGCCGACAGCTCAGTCCGGCTATCGCAGCACCAATACGGCGAGGGTGGCGAACTATGCCTTCAGTTTAGACCGGATAACTGGCGTCCCGACTGCAAGAGCGCGGATGTAGTAAGGAGTGCCAAAGCACTTCTCGAAGCAACCCCAAAGGACGATGGCTTCTCGGACGTGGAAAGCGCTCATCCTGCCGACTTACCCTCACTGCTCTCGGGGTGTTCCCGGCGCTTCATGCTAGCGCCTGACACCGCCCGCCTCTTAAGGTTGCGCCTTGCCGGACACGCAACCGATATTCGTATGACTTTGGAGCGCCGGGTTGAGGCTTCCGAAGTCCTTGTTGCCCGCATTGCGAGCATCGGGCTGGATTCTGGCTTGCGCGTGCCGATTGATGGTGCGGGATTTGGGGGAAGGATAGTTCCTGGGGTCCTATATCGATTACCCGACATTCGGCATATTCCAGATCTGCAGCCCGAAGAACTGAAGGAGCTCTTGTACCAATTCCTGCCTTCATGGCTCCGTAAATGGGTAGAAGACGCCGACGACATGTTAATCGTCATGTCAAATGGCAAGCGAGAGGTATTGCTGCGCGTTCGGCACAACGGATCGAAACTAAGGATTGACCTGTTTCATACCTTTGAACCGCCGAAGGCTAGAGAACGCCGGGTCCACGGGAAGATGTTTCGAGAATCTAGCATCTGCATCATCGGCGCAGGTTCGCTGGGATCAAAAGTGGCGGCCAGTCTTGCGCGCGAAGGCGTCGGTCATTTTATGTTGCTCGACAATGACGTTCTTTGGTCCGACAACTTGGTTCGAAACGAACTCGATGAAATGGATGTGGGGCATCACAAGGCAGTTTCTCTTAAGCACAGATTGCTGCGAATAAATCCGGCAGTGAAAGTCGGTGCCTTGGGTATGAGTCTGACGTCTCAATCCGCTGTCCAGCATATTGCTCAGTTGAGCGAGATCATCAGCACTTGTGATCTCGTCATCGATACGACGGCTGATAGCGGAGTGTTTCGGATGGCAGCGGCCATTTGCACGCAGAAGCGTAAACCGCTCGTCTGGGGACGAGTCTACGCGGGAGGACTCGGAGGTTTGATTGCACGAAGTATCCCATCTGAAGATCCGCCACCGCTTACTGCTGCATCTCAATTGCGTGCATGGTGCGACGAGAAAGGCATGGCACCGCCAGAGGGCCGTGAACACAATTACGGGGTGCAAGGTGATGACGACGATGAGCCCCTATTAGCCTCTGACGGCGATGTAGGCGTCATTGCCAACAGGCTGGTACGTCACGCTCTGGACGCCCTCGCAAACACAGAGATGAGAGTTCATCCGGAACCTGCCTACTTTATCGGCCTGCGCAAAGGCTGGATCTTTGATCATCCCTTTGACACCCACCCAGTAATTTTCGGTCCTCACGAAGGATGGGTAAAGGGCAGCACAAGTTGTGCAGAAGAGGGCGTTGAACGCGTCATGACTCACCTTGGAGTGCAAGATGACGCTTAGCCTCACAGTCCCACGCTCGCAGCTTGCGAAATTGCAGATCCACCTTAAGCAAGGCGGCAAACGCGAGATCGGCGGGTGGTTGCTTGCAGAACAGACAGCTCCGGGAAAATTTGAACTCGTCGGTTTAACCGTCGATCTTGAGGCGGGCACACGAGATCGTTTCGATAGTTTGCCTGAGCCGCACTCAAAACAGATGGATCGGATCTTGCTGGAGAATAGTGGTCGCGCTGGTCGGGTTGACTATCTTGGCGAATGGCACTCGCACCCGACATTCCCACCAATACCTAGCGAGATCGACTTGACCTCAATGACGGATATGGTCGAAAACAGCGGACCTTCGTTTGCAGCGTTGGTCATCGTGCGGCTAATGGGCAACGCCTCGATTCAGGCGACCATCACCACGTTTCAACGTGGCCAATTGCCCGAGGCCGGCCAGCTGATAATTGCGGATGCAGTTCCAGAAGCTGGATTTGGCGAAGGTTGGCAACCGCCGGAACTTTAGCATCATTCGATAGCCTGGAATCCCTTGGCTACTCGTTTGACCATTCAATCATAACCCGCTGTGGCGGTGCCATTCAAAATGGAGCGGAAAATTGTCTAGTTCAAATATCCCAGCCAAGATACAGACCCAGTTGTGGGCTTTGGCGGCGGGTCGATGTGAATTTGCAGGATGCAACAAGCTCCTTGTCGGGGATCTGATCGCTGGCAAGGAAGACGGAAAGTTCGGTTTCATCGCGCATATTGTGGCAGATAGCGAGAATGGTCCGAGGGGTGATAAAATCCGTTCGCAGCTTCTCGCCCGCGACATCAGCAACCTGATGCTAATGTGTCCCATCCATCACAAGGAAATCGACGTAGATCACGTGGACGACTATCCGGAAGAAACGCTCGTGGCAATGAAGCGCGAGCACGAAGAGCGGATCGAGACCGTTTCAGATATGGACGCTGACCGCGCGGCGCATGTGCTCCGTTTCGCGGCGACTATCGGCCAAATGGACTCGTTGGTTTCCACCAAAGCCATCTTTGCCGCTATGCCGCCCGACAGACATCCGGCGGAGCGACGAACCATCGACATCGAGCTGAATTCCGAAATCAAGGATGATGAACCTGAATTTTGGGGCATGCAAAGCGCGCATCTGCACCGCCAGTTCAAACGCAAGGTGAAGGAGCGGATAGAGCAGAAGGAGATCTTTCAGTTGAGTGTGTTTGCGCTTGCTCCGCAGCCTCTTCTCATCGAACTGGGTACTTTACTAGGTGACATCATGCCCGTATCTGTTCACCAAAAATATCGCGAGCCATCTACTTGGAAATGGCAACTCCACCAGCCATCGATAACATTCAAAGTTGGCGAGTATTCCGGGCCGAGAGATGTACCAGTCGCCCTCAAGCTGGCGCTCAGCGCGACCGTGGATGATCAGAGAATCATTTCTGTTTTGGGCGACAACACCGCCATCTGGTCGATCACAGCAGAAGAACCCCACAACGATATAATGCGAAGACAAGAGGATCTTGCAATCTACAAGACTCACCTTCGCAGGCTCTTTGATCGGATCAAGGCCCATCACGGCAAGGATGCAACGATCAACGTATTTCCTGTTCTTCCGGCTTCCGCAGCTGTCGAAACAGGACGCTCACGAATGCCCAAAGCCGATTTGTCACTAGTCATCTACGACCAAAAGCCGGGGAAGGGGTTCGAGCCAACGATCAAGATTAGCGCTTAGGCCCTTGTAATCACCGACCGAAAATTTGTCATATCTTCGCGGTATTGGCCGCCTCTCTTCTTCTCAGCTCTGCTTTCGTCAAATTAGTAGACGACGGCCACCATCCCCCTATTTAGGTTTCATTTAATGGAATTCCCCTTGCCGAATACAAGACCCGTTGATCAGTTATTGGAAGACCTAGTTGAGGAACTTCAGGTCCCGCCCGGCCGGTACGAGCAGGCAGAGCGCAGTTACAAGTCGCTCGGCGAGTGGTTGCACCGGCCGGACTCGACTGTGCGGGATGCCAGCCCCGACGTATATGTGCAGGGTTCATTCCGGCTGGGGACGGCAATACGGCCCGCGTCAGACGAAGAAGACTATGACATCGATATGGTCTGCCGCCTCGATTACGAGAAGTCGGCACTGACACAGGCGGAGCTGAAAAGTCGCGTCGGCGTCGAAGTCAAAGCCTATGCCCGGCGTTATGGCATGAGCAAACCTGAAGACGGGCGCCGCTGCTGGACCCTGGTCTACGCAGACGGCGCACAGTTTCACATGGATATCCTGCCTGCGGTACCCGACTTCGAGAAGCGGCGCTATCTGAGTGAGGCGGGTCCCGCGCTTGCCCGACTGGGGGCAACCGCGCTCGCGATCACAGACAAGGAACACGATGGCTTCCGGCAGGCTGGCGGCCGCTGGCCACGCAGCAATCCCAAAGGCTATACGCTCTGGTTTCGCGATCGGATGGGTCAGGCGTTCAGAAGTCGCGCTCTGAACGAGGCACGCAGGATACAGGCCAGTGTGGAGGATGTCCCGGCATGGCGGGTACGTACGCCGCTGCAAGGCGCCATCCAGATCCTTAAACGTCATCGCGATCTCATGTTCAGCGACCGGGCGGATGACAAGCCGATCTCCATCCTGATCACGACCCTTGCAGCACATGCTTATAACCAGGAAGAACGCCTCTCCGATACGCTGTTCTCGATCCTTCAGGGGATGGACCGGTACATTACCCGCCGTTACGGCGTGGAATGGGTCGAAAACCCGGCCGACCCTGAGGAAAATTTTGCCGACAAGTGGGCGGAACACTCCGAACGCCGGGATGCATTCTACGAGTGGCTTCAGCAGGCCCGCAACGATTTCTCGGCAGCGCGCCTGGCGCTCACTGCCGATGTAGCCGGTGAGGCTCTCAGCGAACGTATGGGGCAGGTGCTGGTTGAACGCGCATTGGGGCGACGCAATCCGGCCAGGAAACCGAGTGTTCCCGCGCGCTTGCTCCGTGCAGTGAATCTCGTCCTCGCGCCCGCCTATATGCGAAAACCGCGATGGCCGCAGACTGCGGAGGGCAACGTGAACATTCGCACCGCGACCTTCACGCAAAAAGGTTTCAGGCCGCAGAGATTCGAGAGCAACGGGGCGCCTCTTCCTAGAAATTGCGGTCTGCACTTTGAGGCGGACACGACGGTGACCGGGCGTTTCAGGGTCTACTGGCAAGTGGTGAACACCGGGCGTGAAGCCGAGGATGCGGATTGCCTGCGCGGAGGGTTCAGCCTGGACGCGGCGATTCGGGGTGGTCTGTCCCATTCAGAGAGCACCCTCTATCGCGGCCGGCACAGCATCGAGTGTTTTATTGTGAAAAACGGCAAACTGGCCGCGCGCAGCGGTCAGTTCATTGTAAATATCGGCTGAACCGGGGGCTAAAGATATGTCTTTCTGGCGCAAACATGGTGACCGGTTTCTCGACGGGCTGATCACCTATATCTTTCGGCTTCCGTCTTGGCCTTCGAGATTCTTGCGTGCCGGAGCTGCGTTGATCGTCGCCGGGTTGGGCGTCGGCGGGTTGGCCGGTGATCTTTCTTGGATTGATGCGGACCGGGTCCTGCGGCTAGCTGTGCAGGCGGATGGTGGCGGGTTATCGGTCTACTGGTCCCAGATCACCGTCTTCCTCGGCATTCTGCTCGTCGCAGCGGGGCTTATCCTTGGTATCATTGATCACGTTACTGATCGGCGGCAGCTCAGAAAGCAGAGCGTTGTTGTGCTGGAGCACCGCGGGCTGCACCAGACCGTTGATACCCCCCTTGCCTCTGCCGTGCCGAAACGCCTGAAAGGCCGTATCGATGTCCTGCCAGTCGATCATCGGCAATCGACTTCAACGAGTCAGATCAGCAGTCCCGAAGACGCACTCTCGCAGATTGCCGGGTTGCGGCAACAGCTCCGGCAGAAGCGCGATGCGGCAGGTCCCGGCAACATCAAGTTGGTCTATGGTGGCATGGCGCCTGTGCCGCTGACGTTCCTTACCGGCATGATGGTTGGCAATGAGGCCGGTCTCACAGTAATGGACTGGGATCGTTTCGCGGAGAGGTGGCGTGAACCCGATGGCGCGGATGACGGAGATCGTTTCACCGTTTCCGGGCTTGAAGATCTGGAAGACAACACTGCAGAGGTAGCATTGGCCGTCGCTGTTTCCTTCCCATCAGACGCAGACGGTATCCGGACTACCCTCGGTGATATGCCTCTGGTTCGCGTCGCTTTGCCAACCTTGAGCACAACGGCGCACTGGTCTGCTGACAAACAATCGGCCATGGCGAAGGACTTCACTGATCTGCTGGGTGATCTCATGGCGAAAGGGGTCGAACGCATTCACCTCTTCATTGCAGCCCCTAACAGTGTCGTATTTACTCTGGGCCGACACTTCGATGACAGGCTGCATCCCGAGGTGGTGGTCTACCAGTACGAGCGCTCGGCATCGCCACCATTTCCTTGGGCGGTTAAGATGCCGACCCATGGGCAGAGTGCCGCGCAGATCGTTATAAGTGGCGCGATACCAATTCCTCCCGCAACCACCTGACCATTTACTGGTGTCTTGCGGCGCGTAAGGAACAACGTGATTAATAAAAAGGCCTGCTCTTCCGTGAAGCGCTACAGATAAGAAACTCCTGTGCGGAGCGCTCACGCTCCTGAAGGTCCGTTCCGGACGTTGACAGTCGCGGCATTTCGCGCAGGTTCGATCGACTACCGGATCAGAAGGGCAAATTAACGAGAGCCCTCTTTCATTTTCCTTTTGGGGGCTTGCTAGATTTGCTAGGTTTGAGGGACGGTGTATTCCCTGGTGTGGTTTTGTTATCCCGGCGGCGCTGATCCGGTTTCCCTGTTGATTTTGCTATCGGCTTTGGTCCTGGTTTAAGTGCCATGAATGCTAACCTTCTTTGGTTTAAAAAATTAAGCCTGCGCGTACCTTCTTACTGGGCTTTAGGACACAGCGATACTGTGTAACAGTCCACATGAGTTCTGGCTGAAGTCAAGGCTGAATGGATATTTGACCTGCCGGGCGTCTTCGTGTTCTTCGCGGGTAATCTTACGGGTATCTGCATTCGGGCAACACTTGAGTTTTGAGGGGCAGGCTTGGCACGTCAACTTTAGGGCCTGATATTTGGCGACACCCTTGCCGTCTGGTCCACGGTTCGGGTCAGAATAGTTGCGGCGGAATTGCTTGAGCGCCTCACGTTCCGGGCAAAAGTATTGGTTGTTTTCAGCGTCCCACTCAAAATCTGCCCGGCTCCAGGTTCCATCGGCGCGCCCAGACTTGTCCCCTCCCGGCAGATTGCTATGCAATCGCCTGCCGGGCAATGGAAGACGGGAATGTGCGGCGCAAT
>NZ_JBGQOQ010000045.1:0-21070 GCF_052119765.1 Pseudorhodobacter sp. W20_MBD10_FR17
TCTCACGCCTAGCCGATCTCGTCGAGGGAGCCCGCATCGCAACGTCGCCGCCAGACACTTATGGGTAACTGCAAGGTTAGCAGTAGGTTTACGCGAGCTTGTAAGTTTCTCGAAATTGAGGACTTACGCTTCCATGACTTACGCCATGAAGCCATTTCGCGACTATTCGAAATGGGCAAAACAATCCCGCAGGTAGCAGCTGTATCTGGCCACCGAAGCTGGCAGTCTTTGCAGAGATATACACATCTGCGGAAAACCGGTGATAAGTTTGGGGACTGGAATGGATGGGGTTTGTTGGAACATGGCAGAAAGTGAACGTGACCAAGCGTTCAGAAAATAAGTGTTGGTTGCGGGAGGGCGCAACCATTGTTGCCTACCTAGCCTGCGATGTGCGATTTGACGCCTGTTACTACTACCTAAATGCACATCAGAATCTTAGCTTTTGCTCTAATCCGCATCCATGCAAACACATATTCCATGCCCAGCCCCTAAACCCGGCGCAGATAAAGCGTTATGTGATCCGCAAATCAACCGCGTTTTGCACGCGATGCGAACCAATCGGCATTCAATCCACAATACAGCAGCCATAAAGTGTGCCGCTGACTCCGTTCAAGGGCGGTTTTTGTAGCGTGATGCCCATTGGGTAAACTGTGTCTGACATACCATCTGAGCAGGTTTCTAAGGTTACTGTGGCCGTATATGGGCTTGCCAAGAGCTGAAACGGATAACCGCCACTGGGTGCGGGGGTCGCTTGACTCAATGTTGTGATTGGATCCGCGCCATTAATCAGTGACGTGTACTGAACGGCCCCGTCCTCAGCAATAGTTAGGGTCCAATAGGGTTCCGTGCCGCGACAAGTGGTTCCCAAGGGAAAGCCTGAGGGTGTTGATAGACCACGCAATTCCGCCGACCGCGTAAGATAGGTCGCGTTGACATACCCGATTTGGCCGTTCAGCGTGACTTGCACCCAGTTGCCAGAAGCAGGCGCTGTCACATTGACCACCGTCCCCGCCATAAAGCCACCAATACGTTTGCCAGACGCCCTTGGCGCATCCCGCACCCAAAGTTTATCCTGTGCGTCAATGCCTGTCACCGTGAAGAACCCGGGCAAAGGGCCACCGCCTGGCGCAGATGCCGTCGGCTCTGACGCCATTGCTGCCAGATAAGCGGTGCTAACCCACCCTACGCCACTATCAATCGTTATCATCCCCCATTTCCCCAACCGATCAAGCTGGATCACATGAATCTGCGTGCCATTAGGCAACACGCCCAACGCAGCGAACGACTGCCCAGCACCGTCCCGCACGACCAAACCACCATCAGGGTCATTCGCCGGTATTCCAGTAATGATATTCGAGCCGGGCAAGATACCGCCTCCTTGGCCGTTAAACTGGCTCTTGGCTTGAAATGCCGACAGATACTTTGCTGAAACCCAAGCATCCCGCCCGCGATACCGGATCTGCGCCCAAGTGCGGGTGCTGTTATATCCCCGCACCTCGACCTTCTCATTGCGACCAATATCGCCAATATCGGCATAACTCGCCCCCGGCCCGCTACGCACATTCAATGTGTCCCCGCGCCCGACCCCGACCACCTGCATCGTCTCGGCTTGGCCAAAGCCCACCATCAGGGCAAAAACACATGCAGTTAGAACAAGTAGATCTTTTAAATTGGAAGACATGGGAACCTCGGAAAAATGAACATTGCTAAAAGGCTGGCCCGCACCTCATGCGCGCACCAAATCAAGGTCAAAGACCCTCTGCTTGCAGTAACCTGTAGCAATCTTCTGCGGCGCGCACCTTGGTGCCATTGGCGAGGCTTCAACGGTTCTACAAGGCTTTGGGCGGGCTTAGCTTTTGCATTTCCAACGCTTCACCCGCCCCTCACAGCGGTGTCCTAAAACGAAACTTCGACTTTGAACTTGGCTGGTGGGAATTCAAAGCTGAATTTGATTTTGATGCTTTGCGGCTTGTCCAGGGGCCCCTTGCCTTCCGTACCTTGAATACGGGCAACGATTTCGTCGATCTGCCCGTTTACCGCTTTTGCATCTTTCTTCAGGTAGGCCTGCGCCTCTTTGGCATCTTTGGATCGCGCAATTTCGCGGTTAATCCACTCCGTGATCCAGCGTTTTAGCCCAGGGCCGCGGAGCGTTTTTTCATCAATACCTTTCAGTGTCGTTTCGCCTACAATTTCACCAGCAAAGGCTAGGTTTGGCAGCGCCATAGCCGGAACTGCGACCACAAGAGCCACTGATTTTTTCAGAAAGCTTCTACGATTTTGCATATCTTTTTCCTTCAATAGACAGTCATTTTAGACAAACACACAGAGCATTCCGCGCGCTTCACTTGTTGTGAAAGACATACCTGACGCTATAGCGCACGTCGGCATGGCTGAACTTCACTTCAAATTTCAAATCCTTCTTGCACTCGCTGCACCAAGTTTCATCCAGCCCCGCCAAGGCTGCCTCGACAAACCCATCCCTGGCATCCAAGCAACCCTTTGTTACTTAATACAAATACCGTTCAGATTGATGAGACACTTCTCCTCCACATCGGTTCCATCTCCTTTCTGCGGTGGCATGATGTCAATTGGGATGCACTTGCCATTGATCATCGGCAGGCCGTTGGTACAGCCGCATTGTGTTGCCGACAGTTTTTTGGCGTTGCGCTGGTCGATGCACACACATTGATCACCACGCTTGCGCGTTGAGGCTGCATCGCATTTCAAGGCTGTGGTATCCGGCAACGCATCGGGCATCGGATGCGGCACAGGTTTGGGGTCGACGACAGAGGGGGCAACGCAGCCACGCCCCTTGACAAACCGCGTACCGTCCATGCACTGGCATGTTGTGGCATTGCGCTTGGCCATATCGGCAAACCGACATTCGCACCCTTCACCCTTGCTTATCGTACTGGCCAGATCACATTGTAACGGTGGGGCGGGCATTGGTGGCAGCTCTGCAATAACACAAGACTGCGTGCCCGCCTGTTGCAGCGGCAGACCAAGGGCCAAGAATAACGCATCGTCAAAGTTACGACTGATCGGCAAGCCAAGCGTGGCTTGCAACTGCGCCAAGGCCGCATATGTGCGCGCGCCAGGCAAACCGTCGACAGGCCCCGCGTTCAAACCACGCGCGTTCATCACCTGCTGAATGGCCGCCACCCGTTGCTTTGGTTCATCAGGAATACCAACGGCGGCGCAATTTTCAAACGTCCCGCCCCGCCGCATCCCTGAGACCGTAACCGACAGGTCCAGATGGCTGGTCGCGGCTGGGGCTAGATTCAGCAAGGTATTTTCACATGATACGGCCCCCGCCGCGGGCCGAGCGCATGTCCAGCCACCGTCTGACAACAGGTTTGCGGCACGCATCGCAGGCCGACCAATGTCTGTCACCGTCAACGGCCCGACATAGGCACGGTTGCCCGTATTCGTCACCGCCAGCCGAAAGCCGCACTCATAGGTTTGGCTTTGACGGTTGGCCACGCAGGCCGATGTTTGAGACTTGGTAATGGCAAAAGCAGGTTTTGGTTCTGGTACTACCGGCGGCATTTGCGCATCCAACGGCTCATCATCACCAGCATATATCTGATCCGAGATCGGGATGTTCAAAAGTCCCTGTTGCGCGGCGATCAAAGCCGGAGTGAGGCTCTTTTCGTCGGTCGGGCAATAGGCTGCCGCGATCTTTTGAAACACGCTCAATGAATCCGCCGCATTGCCAATGGTAATCAAGTCGGTCGTGAACGGATCAATGGCGGTATTGCTATTCGCCGCGATGATGGAACTGGCGCCAAGCGCGTTTGCAAGCACCTGCGAAAACTGATTTGGGCCGATGACAATGCCAATGATCCGGCTGCCCGCCCCTTGAATTGACGCCAACACCTGCGGGGAAATGGCCCCGCCTTGGCCGTCCGTAATAAGGAAAACAAGAGGCCGTGGCCATGTAGCTGAAACGACCGGCACCGAGGCAACCAACCCAGCGTTCCAATTTGTAGCACCAAAGGGCTGAATTCCTTGGGTTGCCGCTAACAAGGTTTGCGACGGCAAAACCTGCGCCGGTGAAATCAGGTTGGTCGCAAAATGGTTAAACACTGTCAAAGACGCCATAGACCCGCCGCCTTCAAACGCAGCATATGCCCCCGCCAATGCGGCCTTTACTTGATTCATCCGATTGCCTTGGGACATTGAAGTCGAAATATCGACGATATAATGCGTGTTCAGGCTGCACGACGGGCTAGAGCCAGTAGCGGGGAATTGCGGTTGGGCGGGCAGGTCTGGCTGAACCGCGATTGTACCGCTGTCAAACGTGCCGGTTCCACCCAGATTGGGCACAGCGGGTAAACCACCGCCAACGGATGCAGCCAAAAAATTCAAAGGCACACAGGACTTTCCGCCCGCCGCAGGGCCATGCAGCCCCAGTGATGCAACATCGACAAAACCGCAGTTTTGCGCCTGCGGGCTGCCAAAGGGCCGACCTGCCACACCGGCAAACACGCCGATATAAGGGATGACCAAAGTGCCGCCAGCCGCGATGACATCATCCGTCATCAAATCGCAAGCACTGGTAACGCCGCCAGCTATCTGGCCGCCAGTGCAACTGTTGCCGGCCGCAGTCAACTGCCCCGAAACCGCCGTTTGCATCACCGAAGACATCAACTCATCCGTCACCCGCAACGGCTGACCAGCGGGCAGGTTTTGCCCCGTGACCGTCAAGGTGCAGTCAACGGCCCATGTACCATCTGGGCGTATTGCTGTCGGCGCACACGCCTTTGCAAGATCAATCTGTGGGGGCAATACTTCTGGCGGCTCGGCGATAACAAAGCAACTGCTTCCCACCTCTGGCGGCAGTCCGCTGGCATCTGGCTGACCCAAAAGGATTGAGGCGCAGTTTTCGGCACCATGAAGATCTGCGGCAGCGCCAACCAACACATTGACCGTCACCGCCGAGCTGCCCGAGGCTGGGAATTGGTTGCCCTGAATGCTGCAATAAGGCTGGGTTCCTGCAACCGCATAAGGCGGGTTTGAACAAACCCAAGGGTCCGCCGAGCTGATGCTTTGGATTGAACCTGCCGCTGGGTTTTGCCCAAAATGCATATCTTCAAGCAACCATAATGGTCCGGTGAACGGCAGCCCACCGTTAGAAACGACCAGCGTGCATTCATAGGGTTGCACCCAAAAGCTTGGTGAAAAGACCATTCGGTCCCCTGCGGGCTTGCAGGTTTTCTCAACGTCAAAGGCTGCAACGGGCTTTGACTCTGGTTCTGCGATATCCACACAAGGTGCCGAGGCAACCTCTACATCACCCAGTTTTAGAGCCGCGCAATTTTTAAAATCTTCTTTCTCAAGCACTGCATTGGGTATCACGAACATGCCCGCGATCTGATGCCCGCTGATGCCGTTGAAATCGGCAGGCTGGATCGTGCAGTCGGCCCCATTCGCAAAATTGGGTGTGGCGCATTGCCATCCATTAGAGCCTTGCAACATTAGTAGATAGTCCAGCGCAGGCGCACCCGACACGGTCGAAAACAGCTCTGACAATGTCAGGGGTGCGGTGATCGGATCGCCACCCGTCTGGATGATTTGGATCGTGCAGATATAGCGTTGCGCGTCTTCATATGTGACCGGCGCATCGCAGCCTTTCTTCAGGCTAAAACTTGGCGGTGTGGGCGGCTTGTTGTCGGGCTTCCAAGACACTTCTTCGCAATTTCCGCGCAGCTTTCGGGATTTGCCGTCCACAGCACTGTAACTGCCGCTTACGCAATTGCGCCAGTTAATCGGGCCGTCACCGGCAGCGGCAAACAGTGTAAAGGTCACCTCTTCGATGCCACTAGGGGCAAAATCGGCACCATTAATGCTGCAATCGGTGGTTTGTGCAGGCAATGAGAACGAACAGCTCCAGCCCGATCCTTGTTGCGCCATAGAAACGATTTGCGCCGCACTGCTGCCAAAGACCGCCGTTGCGTCTTCGGTAAAGGTAATGCTGCCGCCAAAGGGTACGGGCGCCGCCGTGACCTTGATATGGCAGACCCATTCCATCCCTTCTACCCCGTCGCGCTTTTGCGCTGTGGCAGCATCACAGGTCTTTGAAATATGGCTTTCCTTAGGCGGGTCGCGCACCACTTGGGGTTTGATGTAGGCATCAACGCAGGACAGCCCAGACTCAATGTCTTTGGTTGGCGTTGCCGCAATGCCGCGCGCACAGTTCTGCCATTTGATAGGTGTATTGGCGTCGGTCACTGCGGTGAAAAGCTGATAGCTGACCACATGCGGCACGAGCATGGCACTGCCATTCATTGGACAGGTCAGTTGATCAGTGCCGAGGCCAGTGCAAGACGGCTCGGACGCAAATAGGAATTGCGCCGCACCGATAGAGATGTTCGAGGCGTCATCTTCTAGCACGAAACTGCCGACGAAAGGCGTTGGGCTCACGGTGATTTCGGCGCGGCAGGCCCAAGTGTAGCCTTGCACGCCAGCAACCGTTGCCTGCACTGGTTCGTCGCAGGTTTTCTTTAGCTCGACCTTTTCGGGATGATAAGTATCAGGGTCTCCTGGAATGTCTGTGTACGGCGGCACATCAATCGCCACACAATAATCGGGCAATTGCTGCGGCGTTCGATCTCCTTGGGCAATCCATTCGGAAGCAGATAGCGGCACAATAGCCTCAAGAGCGCAATTGGCCACCTGTGGCGTATCCGGCCCAACAGTAAACTGGAAGGTCGTGTTCACAACCGACGTGCCCCCCGCAGAGATCAAATCGGCCGCAGGCAAGGTGCAAATGCCCCCGGAAACGCCGTTTTGATCGACGCAATCCCATGGCTCGTTTGACGTGACACTGCCTGTGCCCCCAAGCAAAGGACCGACAAGATCCGCAGACCCAGACATTGCGCCAAACGCGTCCATGAACCCCGCAAATGAACCGGTCGGTAGGTTGTTGCCTGTAATTGTAATCTGGCAATTTAGCGTCATAGGCCCGGATGAAACCTGTTGCACAGGATCACATGTCTTGGCAATTTCCAGGCCCGGTACGAAAGATGCCGTTACGCAATTACCGTCCAACCCGACAGGTTCCGACGCGCCAAAGCTATAGCTGCCCAATGTACAGTTTTCAGCCATATAGGACTCTTCGATATCAATGGTGCGCACGAAACTCTGCACATCAATCACGCCAGCGCCGTCAAAAACCGCACCATCCACCGCGCAAGACTGGCCAGACGTGCAGGTAATTCCAGCCTCGGACGAGGTCATAGAGATAAGTTGCCCTGACGTGCTGGAAAAGTTCTGCGTTGGCAGGTCATTGACCGTTAGAATGCCACCAAACGGGATGGGTTGGGTTGTCACATCAATCTGACAATTCCAAAATTGTCCGGCATCGCCATCCAACACTCCTGCGATTGGGGCCTCGCAGGTTTTGATAAGTGCTGATTTTTCCGGTGTAAGAGGTGGCGCTGACGGCGAGGTTCCGCTGCAATCCAGCACAACAGAGGCATTGTCCATATTCACACTATGGCCCAATTCAACCATATAGGCATAGAGCTGTCCCGGCTCGACCGGAACTTGATAGGAGATGGGTGTCCAAGGGTAAGTTTGCGTCGCACCTGCGGGCAAGAGAAAGGCAAATTCCGCGCTATCATATTGGGCAATCAGCCCCTGCACGTCCAAGGTTGTTGCAGCATCTGCCACGGCATAACCCGATGGAAAGATTGTGATTTCGTGATCGACAGGAAAGATGGCCAATCCGCCTTGTGTGTTGAAATAGGTCCCCGCATTAGGAGGCACAGGAACCTCCACCCCCGTTAGCAAAGGCCCGTTGCGCCCGTGGCCTTCGCGGTTCGTGACATAGATTGTCGCTGTGGCAGTCCCCCGACAGGTTGGGGTGAAATACTGCCAGCCCAGTTGCGGGACGCTGCCGCTATCAATATAATACTGCATCACGTCGGCGCCCGCATTAGATGCGTCAGATTCAGGGCCGCGATCTAAATAGTCGCCACCACCGGGGCCATCGACAGCCACCAGATTGTGCGAATTTTGAATAACCAAACCTGCCGGTGTCGCATTCGCAAAGCGCCATGGTGGCAAATCTTTTCCCCAACGATCACCTACCTGTGTCTGCGGCGCGCCATCAAACCCACCGTCCCCTAACAAGTTTTGCGCGAACGCATCTACCGGCAGGCTGAAACCAAAAAATGCTGCAAATAAAAGAGGTTGGGCTATGCGGTGGAGCATTGAAAATAATCCTGTCACTTTAAAAAACAATACGTCGATCAGCAATCCGCCCACAACATAAGGTGTGCCCCCCCTTTTCCGGCAGGCATCTACGCCAACCCTAAGGCGCAAAAAAAGACGTGCATACTACCATATGGGTATTCACACGGGCTTTTTGTGTTGGAAGTTCTGAAGCGTTGCGCCAAACTGACTGGAAGCCCTTTTCTGGACTGTATCAGTCGACACAATGCATTAATTCTGTTTATTCTGCATGGAGTTACCTGATTTCGGTGTCACGGCAATCAGGTGACCCTTCTATTGCCAAAGAAGCTTTTCTTGCGACCGCCTATCATATTTTGGGCATTGGAAATTGTATCGGAGCAACGATGAAACCTATTTTGATCGAACTACAAGCCAAGCTTGACCTCGCCGTCGAAGACGCAAAACACTGGGATGACGTGCTTGAAGTTGTGGTCGAATTATTTAAAGCAACCGGGGCCCTCCTACCCCCATCCAACCCGCAATTTCGGGGCTTGTGGATGGCCGGCACCAAAGAAATGAAAAATGCGCTTGTCGAATACCTTGCTGACAATTGGCATCAGAAAGACCCACGCGAAGGCGTTCTAAAGCTCATGCTTGAGCATGGATATGCCACGGATGACGACGTTTTCACCGATCGCCCAACCAAAGCGAAACACCCATTCTATCGGGATTTTCTTCGACCGCACAATTTTGGAAACGTCTGCGTTATTCGCATTTTAACCCCCAATGGATACTGGCCGTTAACCATTCATTTCAGCAATGACCACCCGCCGCTGACCAACGACGACATCACCCTTATCAAGACCATACAGCCAATGTTTGAGGCTGCCGCAAAACGTGCAGACGAAGCTGCACATAAACGCATTCATGCCTTCGCAGAGTTTTTCAAAGATTCAAAATCTGAAGTCTTTATTTTTGACGCTGATGGTAACCAATGCCTTAGCGTTGATCACACCGGCCGCATCAAATCTGTCAAAAAACTGAGCAATCTTTTGCCTAGTCTGATCAGCAATGCCCTCGTCGACGACTTTAAATCGATCCTGGCCAGTGATCCCAATAAATCCCTGAGCAATGCCTATCAATTTAGTGAAGATGAAAAGATGATTAGCGTTTTGGTGATTCAGATTCCACCAAGCCTACGTCACTTCTTCACGCCATTTAAGGCCTGTGCAATTCGCTGCGTCTCAACCGATACAACAGCGACAAAACACTCAAAGCTGCGCAAAGATTTCTCACTGACAGCGAATGAGATCAATATTGTCGAGTTATTGGCCTCAGGAAATACGTCAGTTAAAATTGCAGGCCTCTTAAATGTAAAACCTGCGAGCATTCGTCAACGCCTAAAAGGCATATTTCAAAAGACAGTTGTAAACAGCCAAGTCGAACTGATCGCACTCTACGCTCGACTTTAACATCGGCCTTTAGCGCCAATTGCCCCCCATTGGACAATAGTTGTCGCGACGCGCGCAATATCTTTACAGATTATAATATTTTTTAAATAAAAACATGATGTTATATGTAGATTCCCGCATGATTTCATTGTGATTTTATGAAAATATGGGGTAGGATTTAGGCCAGTAATTCGTCGCCTGCAGTCGCCTGCATTGGTGTTTTACACCTCAGGGCGGCTTGCTGCAATTGCGTGTCATAAAGATGGACATGGCGCATTAGCGCGGGGCTCATCATGCGTAAACATTTCAACTGGTCCACCCGATGGTTTGCGCCGTTTCTGGCTGCTGTCGTCGCCTATGTCTTCTTTGGGCTGCAAGCGGTGCCCAATGAATTGGAATTGCCATTTCACAACGTGCATAACGGCTTACCGCTAGACGCGATCTGTCGCGTGATCGAGGTTTCGGTGTCCGAAGCGCTGGACCGCCCTGCCCCCGAACCTTTGCTACTGCAAAACCACGTGCTGACCTGACACAGACGTCACGCGTTGTTGTCAGCTGACCTTGAACGCGAACACATCGGCCGGAAACATACAAAAACCCATGCGGCAGTTTGCTGCGATGTAGGCTTTTGCCCCCCGGCGTTTGATCGTGCGATCCATTATTTGAGCACTGGCGCAAACCGCAATTTGCTGTGTGGTGGGGGGGGCAACCTATCGACAACGGCCTACCCCCTCTCGATTATCGAAAACCAGCAAAGCCCGCCTATCTGTAGTATCAAGTCACTTGGCGCCAGTCTTGACACCCCCAAATCAGCTCCTGTTCGCGCGGCCTGAAACCGTTGGCCAGTCTGAAAAAGCCAGAACATACAGGAAAACCAAATTCGCAACTGGGATGAACATCAGCAGGCTCCACCATCCTGAAAAACCTGCCTTAGTGGATATCTTCCAAAATGGCAGGACAAACAGCAAAGCCATCACCAGCAGCCCAAGCGGGCCTAGGCCCATACCACACCCCATAAAATAGTCATTTTCAGTCCAACGCATAATGCTTTCCTTTCTTATGCTTAGCCTTGGTTTGCGCCCGCGCTAAAACGGTGCCGATAATAGGCCCGCTTCACCATTTCGGTTGTCGCGACATAGGCAAAGACTACGGCCAATCCGGTCAGAAAAAGTGGCAGCGGCAGGGGCGCAAGCTCCATCCACACCGCCACCACGCCAAGATACGGCAAGGCAAGCGCCATCAGAAAAACGACAGCTGTGGTCAGCACCAGAACGCGCCCCGGATGGCTTTTCCAAAACGGGTGCGCCGTGCGTAGAACCAACACGACCGCCAACTCGGTTAACAGCGAGACGATAAACCAAGTGCTTTGAAATTCGACCTGGGTGGTGTGGAACACCAGCACCAGCAAACCAAAGAGCGCGAGGTCAAACACGGTGCTGATCAGCCCAAATACGATCATGAAACGGCGCAGCCCCCCTATATTCCAGCGCGGTGCCGAGGACACTGTTTCAGAATCCACTGTGTCGGTAGAAATTGCAATTGAGGGAATATCGGAGAGGAAGTTGTTCAGCAGGATCTGGCCCGCCGTCAGCGGCAGAAACGGCAAAAACAGTGTTCCGAGCGCCATGCTGATCATGTTGCCGAAGTTGGCGCTGGTGGTGATTTGAATGTATTTCATGGTATTGGCGAACGTGCGGCGGCCATCAACGATCCCTTGCCGCAGCACATCCAGATCGCGATCCAGCAGTACAATATCGGCGCTATCGCGAGCAACATCCACCGCGCCCTCTACCGATATACCGACATCCGCCGCCTTTAGTGCAGGCGCATCATTGATACCATCACCCAGATAGGCAACGCTATGCCCCCGCGATTGCAACGCGCGCACGATACGCTCTTTTTGCTGCGGATCTATTTCGGAAAAGATATCTGTAGCCTCGGCCAGATGCCACAGCGCCTCATCCCGCATATCTGCCAAATCTGCCCCAGTCAGAAATGCACTGCCAAGGCCCACTGCAGCACCAACATGCGCCGCAACATGCCGGTTGTCGCCGGTGATCACCTTGACCCGCACTCCAAGTGCTGCCAATGCGGCAAGGGTCTCGGTTATGCCCGGTTTGATCGGGTCGAAAAACTCAAAAAAACCTGCAAAAACAAGCCCTACTTCATCCTCGTGACCGTAATGCGCCTTGGCCGCAACTTCGCTTGTGGCAATCCCCAAAACGCGAAACCCTTCGGCCCCTTGCGCCGCGTAATAGGCAATCAGTTTTGCACGCATGCTATCGTCAAGCGGCTCCGGTCCCTTTGCCCCTTGTACGCGGTTGCAACAGGCAAGCACCTCATCAAACGCGCCTTTACTGATGATCAGGTGCTGGCCCTGTGATCCAGTTTCCACCACGATTGTCAGCCGCTTGCGCAGGAAATCATAAGGTATTTCATCGATCTTTTGGGCGACAGGCGGGGCAAAACCCCGCGCCGCGGCACTGGCGAGGATGGCTGCATCCAGCGGATTCTCAATCCCTGTTTCCAGCGCGGCATTGATTTGCGCCAACTGCAAAACCTTGTCCGAGGGCTGACCTTCTGGGCCCATGGCCGCGCTTAGTTCTACAACGCCACGGGTCAGAGTACCGGTTTTATCCGTACACAAAATATCGGCGCTGCCCAGATTTTCAATGGCGGCCAGCCTGCGCACGATAACCCCTCGGTCCGCCATGCGCCGCGCCCCCGACGACAGCGTAACGCTGATAATAGCGGGCAACAGCTCTGGCGTCAGACCAACGGCAAGTGCTACAGAGAACAACAGACTTTCTACCACGGGGCGGTCCAGCAACAGGTTCGCCAGCAACACACATATGACAATCACCATCATAACACGCGTCAGCAGATAACCGAACTTACGTATCCCGCGTGCAAAGTCGGTTTCGGGTTCGGCTCGGGACAGACGCGCGGCAATCGCCCCGAACGCCGTGACACGCCCGGTTTGAGCGACAACAATTCGTGCCGTTCCACTGCGCACCGAGGTTCCTTGAAAGACCATATTGGCCCGGTCTTGCAGCGTCGCATTAGGCAGCACCACGCCTGCCCGTTTTTCAACGGGAAAGGACTCACCCGTCAGGGCGGCTTGCGCCACCAGAAAATCACGTGCCTCAAGCACAATCCCATCGGCAGGGATAAGATTGCCCGCCGCCAGTACCACAATATCGCCGGGCACCACCTGAACCGTGTCAATCTGCCTTAACGCACCATCCCGTACCACATTGACCTTAAGCGATAAGCGCCCGCGCAAATCCTGCACGGCTTGTGAGGCGCGAAATTCCTGCACGAACCCCAAGGCTGTGCTGCCAAAGACAATTGCCAAGATGATCGCGGATTCCGACCATTCATGCAGGACCATCGAAACAACAGCTGCAAAGATCAAAATCAGGACAAGCGGGCTTTCGAACTGCCGCAGCAACAGCTTTACCGCGCCATCATCGCCCTCCTCAATGATCCGGTTTTCGCCATACTCAACTATACGCCGCTCAGCCTCACCTTGCGCTAGGCCATCTTTACTCGAACCCAGACGCACCAGCAGATCGGTGGTCTCGACGGCCCAGTATTCGCGAACGTTGCTCATGCCATTGGCCCAACCGAGTAACAGGCCCGCCACATGGCATTACGATTGGTCGCTAGAATTTCAGAAGCATTGCACCTTGAGAGGACTGTAAGCATCGCTGAGTCTTTCACATTGGTGGGCGTGCCACCTTTACCCTACTGTATATTGATATGGACAGATTGCCCCAAATCAAGACGCTTCGCCATCGCAGCACCGAGACCAAAGCCCAACTTAGTCAACCTTGTCCTTGGGTGATTTTGATTGCAGTCGCCGGTAGCCTTCGGCATCGCCATAATCGAGGAAGTCATGGTAATGACGATGCACGCCCGGCATACGTTTGGCGTGTTTGATCGGGCACCAGCGCTTTTCAGTGCGCGCTGCAATTTCAGTGGCATAGGCCATTAGCCCATTGCCATAGGAACAATAGGCGCAGTTCAGCTTTTCAACCGCATTCAGATAAGGCAATTGATCGCGATCAAAGGTAATGTAACCAGCTCTTTTTACCTTTTCGATTCCGTAAACGGGAAAACAAATCGTTTGGTAAATCGTCACAAACAAGTCCAGCAGCAAAAAGGGAATGATCATCGCGTAAATGATCGGGGCCGTCAAAACTACCAAGGGATGCGCGCCAACCAGATAGGGCATCAGCTTTCGTTTCAGCAATGCGTGCTGCCGTGCAACGTCTTGTGCAAAAGTGATTTTACGCTGCTCAATCTTAAAGTTGAATTGATCTTGGCGGTGAGCAAACTCTTGCTCCAACTCATCTTGCAAAAGGTGAATTTGCGCCACGAGGGCTGTAATTTTATCCGTCATGTCCTGTCTCCCTTGGTCGTTCGGCACCGGTTTCGGCAAAACCTAACGACCTCACGGGCTTTTTGCGCGTGAAATCGGGGCAAACTCCAAAGGCGTGATGGTTTCTTTTTCCAGCAACAAGGTGGCACCAGCTTTCAGATCGACCATATGCGTGGTCAAAATGGATTTGGCATTGGCATAGGCGTCCTCGATCAGTTGGCGCACGGCCAAATCTACCTCACGCGCGGTTTGTTCGGAGTAATCCCGCCCCGCAATGCCAAAGGGAGATTGGTCAAGGTATTGGCCGTGCTTTTCCTCTAGAACCGCCTGACCAACCGCTGCAGACATCCCAAACCGCGTAACGCATTCGCGTGCAATATCAGTGGCTTTGGCCAAATCATCCGATGCGCCGGTCGAGATGTCGCTGAACACCAAATCCTCGGCGGCACGGCCTGCCATAAGCACCGTCATGCGGTCTTTCAATTCAGAAAAGGTGATCAAAAAGCGGTCTTCGGTGGGGCGTTGCATCGTATAACCCAACGCCCCGATAGAGCGCGGAATGATCGACACTTTATGCACCGGATCAGCGTGCGCCACATTGGCTGCGGCCAGTGCATGCCCCATTTCGTGATGTGCCACGCGGGCGCGCTCGGCGGGGCCAAGCACACGCGATTTCCGCTCAACGCCGGCCACAATCCGTTCTACCGCCGCCGTCAGGTCGGCCATCGTGACCGTGTCGCCATCGCGGCGGGTCGCCACGATCGCGGCCTCATTCACCAGATTGGCCAGATCGGCGCCAGTAAAGCCCGGCGTAAGGGCCGCAACCTGATCCAAATCGACGTCTTTGGCCAGCGTGATGCGCTTTGTATGGACGCGCAAAATCTCGGCGCGGCCTTTGCGTTCGGGGCGATCGACCACGATCTGGCGATCAAACCGACCTGCCCGCAGCAGTGCTGCATCCAGTACCTCGGGCCGGTTTGTGGCCGCCAAAAGCACGATACCCACCCGAAGGTCAAAACCATCCAATTCAGACAATAGCTGGTTCAGGGTTTGCTCTTTTTCATCGCCGCCCCCATAACCTGATATGGCGGAACGCGCGCGGCCAAGCGCGTCCAACTCATCAATGAAAATAATACAAGGCGCAGCCTTTTGGGCCTGCTCAAACAAATCACGCACGCGGGCAGCGCCGACGCCGACAAACATCTCGACAAATTCTGACCCCGAAATTGAGAAGAACGGCACGCCCGCCTCGCCCGCCACCGCGCGGGCCAGCAGTGTTTTGCCAGTGCCGGGCGGGCCAACCAGCAAAATGCCCTTGGGGATATGCGCGCCAAGGCGGCCGTATTTGTCTTTGTCTTTCAGGAAAGACACAATCTCTTGCAACTCGGCCTTGGCCTCATCCACCCCGGCCACATCCTTAAAGCTCACGCCGGTTTGCGTTTCCAGATAGACCTTAGCTTTGGATTTGCCGATGTTCACCAGTCCGCCCAACCCTTGCCCACCCTGCATACGGCGCATCAGAACCATCCAAAGCCCAAAGAAGATCAAAACGGGCGCAACCCAAGAAATCAGGTTGGTCATCCAGTTCTGGTCTGATCCGCCGGTGAATGCGACTTTGGCTTTTTCCAATTCCGCAGCAAAGCTGGGGTCGACACGGTCGGCGACAAAGTAATCCTTGCCCTCGACGGGTGCGGTAAACTTGCCATTGATCATGCTTTCGGTGACAGTGACCTCGGCAACCTTGCCCTGTTCCAGATAGGTTAAAAACTCGCTATACTGCAGCGGCATTACAGTGCGGTAGCCCATCCAAACCTGAATACCCAACCAAACAAGCGCGGCAATGATCCAGAACGTCCAATTGAATTGTTTTTGCTTATTCATTGTTACTACTCAAAAAAGATGGGCTTGGCTGGACGCGGCCATCGCGGGACATTGCCTAGCGGTTCGGCTTGGCAGATCAGCCATAGCGCCCCCCCTTCAGGGGGCGTTGTAGGGTGTGGGGCTGGCCAATCCACTGACGAAATCGCAATGGTCGTCATTCGCTCCAGTCATGCACATGCACATCACGCCCGGAATGACCTTTCAAAATCTTGACGGCGAGGTCTTGCTTGGCTGTGTCGGTAGTTCGAACCCACAGCAAAATGCCCCCCTGCCGGATTTGATCGGCGTAGTAATCCTTATGGTGCTGGCCGACACGCCGCGCGAGCACGGCGCCAACCACTGCGGCAGGCCCGCCACCAATCGCAATCGCCGCGATTGAAGCCGCCAAGGTGCTGAGAGGTGTCAGCATCGCCGCCATGGCAATGTAAGACCCCAAGAAAAAGAACCCGCCCGCAACAGCGCCTTCCAACTCGCCAATGGCTTCCTCGGACACGAACGCTGCACGCGGTGCGTCGGGGTTGTCCTCCAGGTCCTTCGCCTGCCAATAGGATTTGCCCAGCTTTTCTTTCATCGCCTCTTTGTCGCCCAGCAGGCTGATGTCATAGCGGCTGAACCCCGACATCATCAAATCATAGATCGCGGCTTGCAGGGTTTCAAAATTGTCAAACACGCCGACAGCTTCGGGGATATTGATATAGGTCGTGTGGTCAGTTTTTGGATCTTTGGTCATAATCGGCCTCGAATGATTTTAGAAAAGTTTAATCGGGCAGCATCGCCGCGATCGGAAAACGTCAACTCGCCGGGTCATCTGGCCCGTGCATCCAGATCGCATAGCGGGGGTCGTTTTCCAGCATCTGCAACCGGCGTTTCAGCGCGGCATTTTCATCGGCGAGCGACAGCACCACCGCGACACCCGGCATGTTCAGCCGCAAATCGCGTTGCAGGCGTTGCACCTTGTGGACGATAGTGATGCTGGTGCTTTCAAACCGCCAAACGGCGCGGCCTTCGCCTTGGGGGTCCAGAATACCTTCGTCGACCAGTTCGATCACCCAATCCGCAGAAGACCCGCAAATCCGGCATAAATCAAGCAGCGTCAGCGGTTTAACAATTTCGCACATTGGCACGAGGGCAGTTGAATCGGGCATGGTTTATCCTCCCAGTCTTGCGCGCGGGTCAAAATCCATCTCTCGCGCCATCTGTTCATACAATTCGCGGGCTTTGGTGCTTTCGCTTGGCGGAATGACGATTTTGATCACGGCATACAGATCGCCCGCATGTTTGCCCGGAATGCCGCGCCCCTTTAGCCGCAGCTTTTTGCCCGATTGCGCGTGTTTCGGAATGTTCAGCTCCACATCGCCGCTAGGGGTTGGCAGGCTGATTTTCGCGCCCAAAGCCGCCTCCCATGGCGAAATAGGCAGGTCCATGAACACATCGCGACCCTCAATCCGGTAGGCTTTGTCATCCTTGATCGCCACTTCCAAAAACAGATCGCCCGCCTTGCCCCGACCAATCCCGGCCGAGCCTTTGCCCGCAATTCGGATATGCTGTCCGTCGATCACCCCTTTCGGGATAGCCACCCGAATGGAGCGTTCGCGCAGTACCACATGGCCATCGGGGTCAAGCTCGGGGGCGCGCAGGGTAAAGTCGCGGGTGCCGCCGCTATAGGCTTCCTCTAGCGTGATCACGATTTTTGCATGATGATCTTGCCCCGGCGCGCTGAACTGGCGATCGCCGCCCCTGTTTTGTGCGGGCTTGCCTTGACGCGCGAATAATTCATCAAAGAACGCCCCAAATTCATTCGGGTCGGCGCCAGTATAGCCGCCGCCCGAAAACTCAAACCCTTGGTCCCAATCGGGTGGCGGCCTAAAGGCTTGGCCCTCTTTGTAATTGGCGCCCAACTGGTCATAGGCCGCGCGCTTTTCGGGGTCTTGCAACACCTCATACGCCTCGCCCACATCCTTGAATTTCGCTTCGGCTTCGACCGCACCGGGCCCGGTATTCACGTCAGGGTGGTATTTTCGGACCAGCTTGCGATAGGCGCGCTTGACCTCATCTTGTGGTGCTGTGCGCTCGACACCCAACACCTTGTAATAATCCTTGTAATCCATCAGCCTATTCGCCCCCATGCAGCAACTCTAGGACAGTCTCTACCTTTTCGTAAGCTTAACCCAAACCGATCACCCCTAGATTGACATAGCGCAACTCGCCCGCATTACGTTTGTGTATGATCACGCAAAAGACACGGTATTGGGCCGATCCGCCTTACGTCGGAATTGTGCCCCAATAGCACCCCAAAGTCTCCCTCTTAAAGCGCCGCGTGCATGAGGCCGAAGGCCGCGGCCGCCGCGCCTTCGCGTGGTTTCAATCCGCGCGCCGCCTCGGCGCTTTGGTCTGGCTACTGCCCGCCCATGCGTCCAAAATGCCGATGCTGCGCGGCCTGCCGCAGGGCGTGGGCGAACGGCTGCACCTGCATCGCCCGACAAACCAGGTCGACCTGCTCTGGTGTATTGATGAGACCTTGCGCGCGGCCTAGTGCCTTTGGTGATTGCCGAACCCTCGCAGCCGCTGGCGCTGACCGCCGGTCGCCGTTTTCAGCTCGCGGCTGAGGCGGGCTGCACCACGGGGCTGATGCTGATCCAGACCGAAGCCGGCAGCAATGCCACCGAGAGCCGTTGGAAATTTGAACCGCAGGCCAGTGATGCAGACTCGGCTCTGCATCACTGGATATGCAAAAGGAACAAAAGTGGAACTTTAGAAATCTGGGTGTTGAACTTGAATGGCGCGTCGACTGCTTTCCATATGGTTTGTGAGGCTGGCGAGCGACACCAGCCCGCGGGACAGGATCTGTGTGGGGCCCTTTGCCCTGGCCTTTCAGTCGGACAATTTCGTCCATCTCCCGACAATGGCAACCAAACATTCTCGATGTTCGTCAATCCGCGCACCCATTTTTGGCCCGTTCAACATTCGGCTGCACGGGATCGATGTCACCCGGCACACCAAAAACGACATCAACGCCGTATCCGATTAACATTTCAACAAGAGTATCTGCACCGCGCATGTTGGTCCTTTCAGTCACTATTCTGCATTGCACATTCATAGTTTTTCGGTTCGGTCGCCAGCCGCAGAGCGTCGGACTTTGACGCGTTCGCCGACGATTCGACGGAACGAGTAGGCCATGCAGTCCGTTGGCGGTGCTCGGAACGCATGTGCATTCACACGCGACAGTGGGTCTTGGGTTAGCCACTCCAGAACCAAGCCACTGAACTTGTGGGGCTTTTACTTCAGGCGAAGGTGCGAAAAACAAACCCGCAGTGGATTGTACCAGCATACGACAAGCCGACAGTTGGTTTGGTTCTGCAGCTCCAAGATTCCTTCAACCAAGCCAAGAGGCTGGCCTTTGACCGGATTCACGCCTATTTACTATGCTTAGAAGAACTGAAGTCGCCGCCACGGAAGGCATCAATACAGGTGGATGATACGTCGCCAATGCCAATTCCTATCAGGTCAACATGCAGATGAAAGTCGCACTCTGGCAAACCGCTCCCGGTAGCGATATCGACCGCTGCCTTTCTCGTCTTGGCTCGGCGGTGGCGACAGCGGCCGCCGCGCATGCTGACCTATTTGTATCCCCGGAAATGTTCATTGGGGGATATAATGTCGGGGCTGAAATGGCCGCTAAAAACGCCGCGGTCTTTGAGGCCGTACAAGACAAGCTATGCAGTCTTGCCGTAGCGCATAACATCGCCTTGGTTATTGGGTTGCCCTCACCCAATGCGGACCTGCCTTTCAACAGCTGCATCGCCATTGATAAAACCGGCTGCCCACGCGCACTCTATCACAAAACCCATTTGTTCGGCGCTGTCGACCGCGCCCAATTCGCGGCAGGCGACACATTGTCTCCTGTGTTTGATCTGTGCGGTTGGCGGATCGGCCATGCGATTTGCTATGACATCGAGTTCCCCGAAGTCGCCCGGGATCTCGCCTTGCGTGGTGCCGAACTGATCGTCACCCCCACCGCAAACATGGAACCGTTCGACAGCGTGGCTGCGCGCCTTGTGCCAGCCCGGGCCGAAGAAAACGCAGTCTATGTTGCCTATTGCAACTATGCGGGCACCGAGGGTGCTTTCAATTACAACGGCTTATCATGCCTCTGCGGCCCTGATGGCGGTGATCTGGCCCGCGCGGACAAGCACCAGACAGGCCTGTTTTATGCAACCCTTGACCGCGCAACCTTGCAGGCCGCGCGGCAAAACCAGCTTCACCTGCGAGACCGCAGACCCGATCTTTATGGAAAGCCCACATGAAACCTGTAACCGTTTTCGGCCCAGACTTCCCTTTTGCCTATGATGACTGGATCAGCCACCCCTCGGGTCTTGGCACATTGCCTGAAAGTGCTTTGGGCGCAAAAGTGGCAATCATTGGTTCGGGTGCGGCGGGCGTGATTGCCGGATACGAGTTGATGAAGCTTGGCCTGCGCCCCATTTTGTTTGAATCCGGCCAGTTCGGCGGCAGGCTCCGGTCGCAACCGTTCGAGGGTGTTGACGGCGTAATCGCCGAGTTGGGCGGCATGCGCTTTCCAGTCTCGTCCACCGGCTTTTATCACTATGTCAACTTACTTGGGTTAGAGAGCGCGCCTTTCCCCAACCCACTTACCCCTGCTGCGGGCTCTACCGTGATCGATTTGTTGGGCCAGACCCATTATGCCAAAACGCTTGCCGACCTGCCCCCGATGTTTACCGAAGTAGCACAGGCCTATACTGCCGCGCTCGAGGAAGGTGCAAATTTCAGCGCATTAAAACAAGCCCTGCGTGACCGCGACATTCCCCGCATCAAAGAGATATGGGACCCGCTGGTGAAAGCGTGGGACGAACGCACATTTTATGACTTTGTCGCATCGTCCGACGCATTTCAAAAGCTGTCCTTCCACCACCGCGAGGTGTTTGGGCAGGTCGGCTTTGGCACGGGCGGTTGGGATTCAGACTTCCCCAATTCCATGCTGGAAATTCTGCGGGTCAACGTCACGGAATGCGACGATCACCAGCGCTATATCATCGGCGGCGCAGAGCAAGTTCCCCGCAAACTATGGACCCATTGTGTTAATTGTCACTGAGAACTGACCCGGCGGGGGTGCGGACGAAAACTTGGACTATCTTGGAGATAGTTCATGTAT
>NZ_JBGQOQ010000046.1:0-20190 GCF_052119765.1 Pseudorhodobacter sp. W20_MBD10_FR17
CGGAATTGAAGCCACAACCCCAGACCAGATCGCCGCATGACCGACAAGCCTCAAACACCAGATTTGACAATAACTCCAAGCGCGATGCCCGAACTGAATACCGAGGAGCACGCATATGCATAGGCAAAAGACACATAAAGCGATGCACTTGTTCAGGCCAGAATTGTCAACATGCCAGAAATCTGATACCGACGTATATTGATTGAGGTATGCTGCCATTGGTCGATTAACATGTGCGCCCTTTAAAGCGTTTCTAAGTACTCAGTAAAGCGGACTCAATTTTGGAAATAAGCCTCTCTAAGCAAACAGTGATCGGTGGGGTTTGGGCCTTAGTTGCGCTTTTTGCTGCTAGCACACTTATCGTGGTTACGGCATATCGTTTAGACCGCCTCTTGTACGCGACATACATTCAGGAAGTTCGTTCAGACACTTATTTGGAACTGGTAGAAGTCAGAGAGGCCTTTGGCAAAGTTATTCAGTCTCAGTCACTTGCCTTGCGCGAACTTGCCACCTTCATCGGCGACAATCCGAATATCAGCCAAGATGAGTTTTCCAGACGCGCGCAGAGTATTCGCGGCGTTGATGAGTCTATGATCAGTATTGCCGGAGCGCCCAACATGGTTATCACCCTAATTGACCCGCTGGAGGGCAATCAGGGTGCTCTGGGTTTAGATTACAGAAAGACCGAAAATCAATTTCCGGCCATTCAGAGGATGATGACGGCTGGCAATGAATTGATTACCGGACCAATCAATCTGGCTCAGGGTGGAACAGGGCTCATATTGCGCGCTCCGGTCTATCTGCGCAATCCAGATGGTTTCGTTGATGAAGATACCGGCGGCGGCGGGCCAAAGCTTTGGGGAATTGTCTCATTGGTTCTGGATTATGGCCAGTTCCTAGAGCGAACGGGCATTACAAAAGCTGCCCAAAAGTATGATTTGTTCATCGAAATTGCACAGCACTTAGGGGATGACACGGATGCTAATCTTTACGGCGATAGAGTATCGGTTGGGGAAGACGCCGTAACGCTGCATTTCGATTTCGCTTTAGAGAGTTGGGTTATGCATGCTGTGACAAAGGGCGGGTGGCCGAGAACCTCTCCCGATCAGTGGCGACAGCGAATTATCATAGGAATGGCCAGTTTTCTGCTGCTGGGGACGCTGGTCTACATCCTGAGGCTTTCACATACACGCAAGCGTGCCAAGCTATTGCTAAATAGCGGAATTGAAGCCCTGAATGATGGGTTTGTCATGTTCGATGCTGATGATAGGCTGATACTCAGCAATACAAAGTACCGGGACATCTATGATCTTCCCAAAGAAGTCCTCAGACCCGGGACACCGTATTTTACAGTATTTACTGCGTGGCTTGAGAAGCAAGCCCCCCCCCCTGCAGAAATAGACGTGTCGAACTGGATCGATGATCGGCAAGCAAAGCGTCGCGTCGGCGAAAAGCTGGATATGGACCACCACCTTGCCGATGGACGGGTCATCAAAACGTCTAATCACCCGCTGAAAGATGGCGGTATTGTTGGTCTGCGTGTGGATGTGACTGAACTTACTCGAGCCAAATTGGCTGCTGAAGCGGCCAGTAAGGCCAAGACTGACTTTATGGGGGTTCTAAGTCATGAGTTGCGAACGCCATTAACGGTGATCATGGGCGTCGCAAGGCTCTCGGAAAATGCCCGGTTGCTTCGTTCGTCTAAGGCACTGATTGCGGCTTATGAAGAAGGCGATGTACCGAGGGCACAAGCTAAAGCAATGCTGGACGATATTTTCGTCCAACTTGGCGGCTTGCTGCAGAGATTGGTTCAGTCAGGAGAGCACCTAGAGCATTTGATCAATGAATTGCTGGATGTGGCAAAAATTGAATCTGGAAGCCTGACGTTTGAACCTACAATTTGTAATATCAAAGATATCGTCGACCCAGTTTTTCAGCAGCTCAGTACCCTTTCAAGAAAAAAAGGGCTTGATTTTGAAGTCGTGCAAGAGGTCGAGACGGTATTTGCGGATAAAATGAGAGTCCGACAAATTTTGATCAATTTGGTTGGAAATGCGATCAAATTTACCGATAGAGGATTTGTTCGCCTTTATGTCAAGGAACACGCCGACATGGTCCGTTTCGAGATCTATGACAGTGGAGAAGGCATATCTGAGACGGAGTTCGATAGTATATTCGACGTTTTCTACCAAGTCGATTCAACGGCTACGCGGCGCGCTGGCGGCACTGGTATGGGACTGGCTATCTCACGAAGCTTGGCCCAGTTGCAGGGCGGTAGTCTCACCGTAAGCAGTGTTGTCGGCAAAGGAAGTTGTTTTGTGCTGACCCTCCCACTCACAAAACAGCACAACTGACAAAACAGAACCAGTTCCATAATTAAACTGCGCAGAATCCTGATGTGCCAAAGCGTATGAGCGAAGCGGCGGTCGGTCCCCCCTGAAGGTAAGAGGCTACACTAGTAGAATTTTCTCGCCAAGAAGAGCGATAAGGTTCTGAATGAAAACAGGTGGATACACAGAGGCGCAGATCATCGCGATCCTTCGGCAGGCTGAAAGCGGAGTGCCGGTGGCCTAGTTATGCCGTGAGCATGGAATGAGCAATGCATCGTTCTACAATTGGGGCACCGGATGGCGGTATGGACGTATGGCACTTCTCGCAGCTATCGCCTTGTGGGCGTTGATACTCGTCGCCACTCAGCTACGATATCACACACGACTAGATGCAGGTGCTTGAAGGCGGCAAATCCGTCAATGCTAAGGTTACCCAATATCTAATTCAGAACAATCAAACAACTTGGCAATGCCTACAAGGGGCCTGGGCGTTTCTTCGTTGCCGAGCCGGGTCGCCGCAACTCCTTCCACATTAGAACCGCCCGGCAGTGTCACTGTTTGTGTCATGGTTTGTCTCCTAGGAGATGGATATAGGCGCATCCATTTCCCACGTTAAGGCAAACAATTTTGACAATCTGTATGTCAAAGGCTAACAGTGTAAGCATGTCCAAAGCACACAACCTCAACAGGCTCGCCTATTTCGCTGCCGTGGTCGAAACCGGATCCTTTACCAATGCCGCAGAACGCCTTGGCGTGACCAAGGCCGTGGTCAGCAGCCAAGTGACGCAGTTGGAGCAAGAGCTGAAGGCGACGCTGCTGGTGCGCAACACGCGCAAGGTCAGCGTCACTGAGGCTGGCCAGCTTTTCTACACGCGCTGCACATCAATCCTAAACGAGGCGGAAGAGGCCTTTAATGAGTTGTCCCAACTCACAGAACAGCCCGTGGGCACATTGCGCATGACCGCGCCGAATGATTACGGCGCGGCGATCGTAGCCCCTCTTGTCGCGGCGTTTCGACGCCAATACCCCGATTGTCGGGTCGAGCTGTATCTGGGCGACGATCACAGCGATCTAATGGCGGGTGATCTGGATCTGGCCATTCGGGTCGGGTGGCTTCGCGACTCGACCCTGTTGGCACGCAAGATGGGCGGTTTCAGGCAGCTTCTTGTTGGCACGGGCGACAGCCCCCTTTGGTTCGATGACATCCGACACCCGAATGATCTTTCCGCCGTGTCGTTCGTCGCAAACAAGGCGCTGCCTGACCCCCTGCATTGGCTGTTCGAAAACTCTGCCAGCGAAACGGTTTCCGTCAAATTGCAAAGCGATCTTTCAATCGACAGTGCGCCCGCGATCATGGCCGCCGTAAAGGAGGGAGCAGGTCTGGCGATCCTGCCGGATTATCTTGTCCGTGACCATCTGGCGTCGGGTGCACTGACCCATGTGCTGCCCGATTGGCATCTGCCCGAAGGGGGCATCTTCGTGGTTTTTCCTGCGTCGAAGTTCCGCGCTGCGAAGGTGTCTGTATTCACGGAAATGCTGCGGCAAGCGGAAAAGAGACGGGGCAGGGGTTGAGCGGCCAATCGGCGACCGCGTGACTTGACGTCTCCTGAATTGTCGCCCAACCACTTTTCTCAACCGCAGTGAGCGTTCAAACCGATGTCGATCTGTACGATCTTTCTATGTTAAGAGTGTCTCATCCAGTCACCAACCCAGCGAGTAACGGCTATTTCGAACAATGATTTCCAGAAGGCTATAACGCTTCGCCACTTGCGCGTAATTGCTGCCTTGTCCGACCTAAAACTGGTTGCGCGGGTGTCGGAGGAGCTCAATGTAACTCAACCCGCTGTCTCCAAGCAGATTGCAGAACTGGAAAAAATAGTCGGCGTTCCGATCGTGACCCGCGATCGGAACCGCCTTTTCTTGACGGCAATAGGGCGGCGTCTGGTAGATCATGCCAAGCAGGCCCTCAGTCAGCTTGATCGGGCGGCTTTCGATATCGAGGCTATGGCGAGCGGGATTTCGGGTGCCGTTACTGTTGGCGTTGTCAGTTCGGTTGCACCGACCCTTTTGCCCGGCACCATTGCACTATTCAAAAGCAGCACGCCGCAGGCGAGCATCTCGGTCAGAGAGGGGCACTTCGTAGAGCTTCTTCCAGAGTTGCAAGGCGGTGCGTTGGATTTGCTGATCGCCAGGATCTGGCAGCCCCGGGAACTGTCTGGCATTGAACAGCTAAAGCTTTTTGCGGAACCGATTATCGTCGTTGCAGGCCGCAATCACCCGCTGGCAAGACAGCCTGACATTGAGTGGAGCGAAGTCGTCGATTTCCCCTGGATCATGCCCCAGGCAAATTCGGTTGCCCGGCGGGCGGTTGATGCACTCTTTGCCGAAAGCGGACTGGCACCACCCGCGAATACGATTGCCTCTCTCTCTTTGATGCTAAATCTCGCACTGTTGGACGCAATTCCCGCACTGGGGCTGATGCCGCAACGCCTTGCCCAGTCCCATGCGGCACGCGGAGACATTGTTACGCTTCCGCTGGACACGCGTGGATTTCTGTCCGAGGTCCGATGCTTCTGGCGAGGTGGCCAAGAAGAGACCAATCATGCGTTGTCGTTTTTTCTTAAATGCTTACGGAAAACAACTGAGGACCTAAAAACCATTCCTTTTGGTTAATGTTGTAAGTCAATCTTTCATTATTTTTCCTGTCAGGCCCGTATTATCATAACTTCAGTCATTTTCTTGGGAGGGACAAAGTGACCGAGTTGAGTATGCGGGATATGTCATTGTTGCGGGCATGAGTGTGGCCGGATTGATGACCCTCTCGGCGCGCGATGTCCTCAGACGATTTGCGGATCGCAGGCTGACGCCAACTGATTACCTCGCGGTATGTCTTGAGCGCATTTCTAAGGTGAACCCCAAGATAAATGCCCTGACAGCTATAGATACTGAACGTGCGATCTTTGAGGCGGCGCAGGCATCCAGCCGGTGGAGCGCTGGAACCCCTAAGGGGCCGCTCGACGGGTTGCCCATTGGCGTAAAGGATATTCAAGATACCGAAGGGTTGCTGACGAGCCATGGTAGCCCACGCATGCGGAGCTATGTGCCAAAAAGTGATTTTCCGATGGTTGCGCGGCTGCGTAACGCAGGAGCTATTATTCTGGCAAAAACAAACGTTCCTGAGTGCGGCGCCGGCGGTAACAGCCGTAATCCGGTTTGGGGTGCCACGGCAAATCCATTTGACGCCAACCTGATAGCCGGCGGTTCTTCAGGCGGATCTGCGGCCGCGCTGGCGGCAAATCTCTTACCTGTATGCACTGGGTCAGACACTGGTGGCTCGCTCAGATTGCCCGCGGCCCTCTGCGGGATCGTTGGGTTTCGCCCATCGGTAGACGTAATTGCGCATCCGACCCGACCGCTGGGGTGGTCAGGTATTTCGGTTCTTGGCCCGATGACCCGTACCGTCGATGATCTGACATTGATTTTAAGCATTTCGCATGGGTACCACCCTGACGACCCGCTATCGGCACAGTCCGCGCAGACCCGGTTTACGACCTTGCCAGACGTCGACCTTAGCGCCTTGCGGGTCGGTTACAGTGAAGATTTCGGTGGCGCACCAGTAGATCTGGCTATTCGCGAAACTTTCCGCGATCGGATCGAGAAGATCGCGCCGCACGTTCAAGACTGCTGTCCCGTTGATCTTAATCTTGGCAATATGGACCGATGCTTTGACATTCTGCGTGCCGAAAGCTTTCTGGCCGCTTTCGGTGAAGTGACGAAAACAGAGCCCACAGCTTTTGGCCTCGATATTCAAACGAATGTTGAGTTGGGCCAGTCCATGTCTTTGGCTGATCGGGCATGGGCGCATGCCGAGCAAACGCGCATTCTGCGCCGCTTCAACGCGCTGATGCAGGACTTTGATGTTATCCTTCTGCCTACCGCACCGGTATCCCCGTTCCCTTGGACCCAAGGGCATGCAGCAGAGATCGAGGGGCAGAGCATGGATATCTATTACCGTTGGTTGGCCCTGACCTATCGTGGGTCACTGGCAGGCGGCCCATCTATCACCCTGCCTTGCGGCCGCGATCCCCAAGGCATGCCCTTCGGACTTCAGGTTCTGGGCGCTGTCCGTAGCGACGAAGCGTTGCTGGCTACGGCCAAATCGCTGGAAACACTCTTTGCGGGAAATCCGGACATGGCGCGGCCCTGCCCTGATATGACAAGCCTCACACCGTCAGGCATAGACTTACGTTCAATCGTAACACACCCGCCGGTCATGGATCGAGATGTTCAATCCAAGACGGCCCCCCTCGGAACGGCAGTTTAGCATTATGTACTTTATTCCGATCATCTTCATTCTCTTGCTGATCAGCGGCACTGCCTTTGCCTATCTCATGGGGGCGGTATCCGTTCTTACCTTTGTCGCAGTCGATAAAACGCAGTTTCTATCCATCCTGCCGCAACGCATCTTTGCCCAGCTTGACGTTTTTGCCTTTATGGCGATGCCACTTTTCATCCTGACCGCAGAGATCATGAGCCGCGCAGGGGTGACCCGCAGCCTGATTGATTTCGCCATGTCCATCGTCGGACGCTTTCGCGGTGGGTTGGGGCATGTGAATATTCTCACAAGCGTGTTCTTTGCAGGCATCTCAGGCTCAGCGATTGCTGATAGTGCTGCCTTGTCGCGCACATTCGTGCCCGAAATGACGGCACGCGGCTATGATCCCTATTATGCAGGAGCGATTACGGCAGCCTCTTCGATGATAGGTCCGATCATACCGCCATCTATCATCATGATTATCTATGGCGGCCTCACGGGTGCCTCTGTTGCAGCCTTGTTCATTGCAGGTGTGATCCCCGGCCTGTTGCTGGCAGCTGCGTTGATGATCCTGAATGCGGTTATTGCACATATAAAAGGGCATCCGGGTGGAGCCTCTGATGATCTTCCGCGTTTTTTGCCGAGCTTGTTGAATGCAGCCCCTGCTTTGTGCCTGCCCCTGGTGATCCTTGGCTCGCTGGTCTTTGGACTGGCCACCCCGACAGAAGGCTCCGCCATCGCCGTCTTCTTCGCGCTAATGGCAGGCCAGTTCTACAAAGGGTTGAACTGGCGCATGATCTTCGACGCGGTCGAGGCCACAGCCAAGATGACCGGCACAATCTTTATCATTCTCGCAGCGATTTCGGTGCTGGGGTATCTGGCGGGCCAGTTGGGCTGGTCCAGCGCGCTGGCAACATGGGTCGACTCCTTCGGGCTGACAGGCACTAAATATCTGTTTTTCCTTGTGGGCATCTTTCTGATCGCAGGCATGTTCATGGATACACCCGTTGCCCTGACCCTGCTGATACCGCTCTTTGCGCCTCAGGCGATGGAACAGGGTATCAGCCCGATACACCTTGGCATCGTGCTATGCTTCAATCTGTGTGTTGGTCTGATCACGCCACCGCTGGGCAAATGCCTTGTGGTCGTATCCGCACTTACCAAACTCAATTACTGGCGGCTCACCTATGCTGTGCTGCCCTTCATTTTCGTACAGGTGCTGCTGTTGCTGGCTTTGGTCTATTGGCCAAGCCTCAGCCTCACACTACCGGCCCTGTTCGGATTTTCTGTGAACTAAAAATGGGAGGACTAACAATGAAACTCACGGCACTGACACTGGCGGCACTGCTCGCACTGTCGACCTCTGTATTCGCAGAGGTCAAGATCGCACTGGACGGCAAGCCGGATCTCGAACAATCGGGCTCCTACAACTGGTCCTTTGCCTTCGCCAAAGCGCTGAATGAAGGAGGAATGGAAACCCGCGAAATGCCGGTTGGCTCTGTCGGCAACGAGGCAGAGAAATTCGATCAGGTCTCGACCGGATTGCTGGAGGTTTCGATGTCGGACGTGCGCGCGATTGCGCAAGTCGATCCGTTTATCTATGGCGTGCGCCTGCCGTATATCTTCGACGATGTTGCGCATATGGACCGCGCCTTGGCCGCCGGTGATGTTTATAATCGGATCAATAAAAATCTGGCCGCACAAGACGTGATCGTGCTCTCCATGGCACCGCTTGGACCCGCCTCTGGTGTGATTACCACGACCCAAGCCGTCCGCTCGCCCGCCGATATGTCCAACCTGCGCATGCGCGCCCTGGATGACGCACAAATTGCTATGTATGAGGCGTGGGGCTCCAGCGGCACAATCGTACCATGGGGCGAAGTGCCTGCGGGTTTGCAGACGGGTGTGATCGACGGCTACCTCAACTCGCCCTTCGTGCCGGTGATGTTCGGTCAGACCGACTTCGTCAAAAACTTTGCCACTGCCGATGTGATCTGGCCGCTGCGTGCCGTAATCGCGTCAAAGGCATGGTACGATGGCTTGTCAGATGCCGATCGCGCGACGGTTGATGCGGCTGTTGTAACAGCCGATGCTGCCACACGCGCCTGGCTGGCTGAAGCCTCCGAGAAAGGTCTCGCCGCACTTGAGGAAAAAGGTGTGACTGTTCAGCGCCTGACACCAGAGGAACGCGCAGTCTTCCGCGAGGCATCTTTGCCGGTCTACGATTCAGACCTGATGTCGGCAGAGGATACCGCCCTGTGGAAAAAGCTCTCTGACGAGAACCGCTAAAACAATAGGCGGGTTGCTCGCTGCGGCCCGCCATTCATTGCAGGAGAGACGGATGCGCCACCTCATCATCAGTACCAGCGACAGCTTGCACCTGCTCATGCGCCGCATTGCGGTCTTTGCAGTTTGTCTGATGTTTGTGACGGTGATCGTCCAAATCATCGCCCGCTATGTTTTCTCTTCCCCCCCAGTCTGGACCGAAGACGTCGCGCGCTATGCGATGGTCTGGACCGGCCTTCTGGGGGCAACCCTGTCGTTCAAAACCCAATCCGATGCAGTTTTGATGCAAAGCGTGTTTCCTGACCCACCACATATTCTGGCAACTTTTGCAAAAGCCATCCAAAGCCTTGCAGTGCTGACCTTCATCCTGCCTGTGATCTACTTCTGCTTTATCGGACTACGGGGCGGATTTGCAAAAGGGTACCTTGCACGGCAATCGGGTCTGACAGCAGATACGCTTGGGATTCCAATGGTCTGGATTTCCGTGGCTGTTCCTGTCTCTATGATCATTATTTTGATCCATCTCTTTGCCAGATGGGCTGGTGATGGAGTCGCAGAGCCCTCCAATTCGCAACTGGATTGAGTCCGCGTCGGTCAAATGGCGGATGCGCTCAAGTACCGCTCCCAAATATTTTGGAAATTTAGGAAGTCGATATGACTATTGACCACACCGATCTCGCACTTTCTGCCTTGAAGGAAATGTTGGGCGAGCGGCTTTCAACTGGCGATTCCATCCTCGAACTTCATAGTCATGATGAGGCGTATTCTGAACCTGCCCTACCGGATGCTGTAGCCTTTCCCGAGACCGCCCAAGAGGTGAGCGAGATCATGAAGATCTGTTCCCGCTACGGTGTTCCAGTCGTGCCTTTCGGTATTGGCACCTCGCTTGAAGGTCACGTGATTCCAATTCACGGGGGACTTAGTGTGGATACCAGCCGCATGAACAAGATCCTGGCAATTCACGAAAGCGATCTGGATGCAGTCGTTCAGCCCGGTGTCTCGCGATCAAAGCTTAACGAGGAACTGCGCGCGACCGGGCTGATGTTCACTGTGGATCCTGGCGCAGACGCAACACTTGGTGGAATGGCCGCCACTCGGGCGTCCGGCACTAATACAGTGCGTTATGGCACCATGCGCGAGAATGTTCTGGCACTTGAAGTTGTGCTACCTGATGGCACAATCATTCAAACTGGCTCTCGCGCACGCAAATCCTCGGCGGGATATGACCTGACGCATCTGTTTATCGGCTCCGAAGGTACTCTTGGTATCATCACGCAGTTGACGGTACGACTGTTCGGACAGCCCGACACAATTCTCGCGGCAACCTGTTCGTTCGAGACTGTCGATAACGCGGTGAACTCCGTGATTATGGCCATCCAGATGGGTATTCCGATGGCGAGAATAGAATTGCTGGACGAAGTTCAAATGGGAGGGATGAACATATTCAATCCCGATCTGAACCTGCCAGAAAAACCACATCTGTTCCTTGAATTTCATGGGTCGCAAGCCGGAGTAAAGGAGCAGGTTGAACTGTTTGAAAGCGTTGCCGAAGAATTTGACGTGGGCAGCTTTCTGTGGGCAACCAAGGCCGAAGATCGCAATCGGCTGTGGACCGCACGTCACAACGCTTACTATGCTGGAAAATCCCTTAAAAAGGGCTGCGAGGGGCTCATCACCGATTGCTGTGTGCCGATTTCAGCTTTGGCTGACTGTATCGCAAGGTCCAAGGAACTGATCGCAGAGTCTGGGTTGATTGCCCCGATTGTAGGCCATGTCGGGGATGGCAATTTTCATCTTATGATCCTGTTCGACCCGAATGTTCCAGACGACCTTGCTGCGGCAAAATCACTGGCTGCAAAGGTGAACCATGTCGCTCTGTCATATGGCGGCACAGTCACGGGAGAACACGGTGTAGGCACCGGCAAGAAGATCTATATGGCTAAGGAGCACGGTGCGGCCTATGCGCTCATGGCGGTGCTGAAACGTGCCGTTGATCCAGGAAACATCATGAACCCCGGCAAGACTGTCGATGTTTCTGATGTATATCTGGGCCTTTTTCCATCACAGTTTCGAGATGCTTAATGATGAGGACATGGCCAACGGCATAGCGGGCGTTGGCCCGATGCCGCGCGCAGAGCCTAAGACGTTAGACAGTGCGTGTGGGCGAAACCCATCGCCCTTGGTAACAGATACCTGCCAGAAGATCGACCCGTCGGTTTCCTTGCTCGGCGCGTTGATACGGCGACACACTATTTCATCTTCGATCGTCCGACCTCGTATGGCAGGTGATCGTTGAAGTTGAGGATTGGCCCAAATGGACGCCAACGGTAACGAAAGTTGTTCGACTTGACCAAGGCCCCTTTGGCGCGGGCAGCGCATTGAAACTGAAACAGCCTGCGCAGCGCGAAACCACTTGGCGGGTTTCCAACTTTGATGACAGTCATGCATTCACTTGGAAGGCGAAAACCTATGGCATTCGGTAATCCCCCCCGAAAGTAAGGGGCTGCGGAAGTAGAATTTTCTCGGCAAGATGCATGAGGAGATTCAGATGAAGATGACCAGATATAGCGAACCCCAGATCCTTGCGATCCTGCGCCAGGCCGAAGGCGGTGTGCCGGTGGCCGAGCTGTGCCGTGAACATGGGATGAGCAACGCGTCCTTCTACAAATGGCGGGCAAAGTATGGCGGCATGGATGCGTCCATGGTCAGCCAGATGAAGGCCATTGAGGAAGAGAACCGCAGGCTGAAGCGAATGTTTGCGGACCTGAGCATGCAGAACGATTTGCTGAAGGAAGCGCTGGGAAAAAAGTAGATCGGCCATCTCAACGCCGCGAGATGGCCGAGAATGCAGTGGCGCGACGTGGGGCAAGCATTGCGCTGGCCTGCCGGGCCTTTGGGGTCAGCGAGACCTGCTATCGCTATGGGCCCAAGTTGCGCGCCGAGAATGAGGAGATCGCCGATCTGTTGACCGGTCTGACCGACGCCCGCAAAACCTGGGGGTTCGGCCTGTGTTTTCTGCATTTGCGCAACGTGAAGGGGCATCCATGGAACCACAAGCGCGTCTACCGGATCTACTGCGAGCTGGAGTTGAACCTGCGCATCAAGCCCCGAAAGCGGCTGAAGCGGGACAAACCCGATGCGCTGGCGGTGCCAGATGCGCCGAACGTGACTTGGTCGATGGACTTCATGGCCGACCGGCTGGGTGATGGCCGTGCCTTTCGGTTGCTGAACGTGCTGGACGACTTCAACCGCGAAGGGCTCGGCATCGAGGTGGACTTTTCCTTGCCCGCCGAGCGTGTGATCCGAAGCCTGGATCGCATCATCGAATGGCGAGGAAAACCCGGGACCATTCGGGTCGACAACGGGCCGGAATACATCAGCGAAAAGCTAATGAAATGGGCCGAGAAACATGGGGTTACCATCCAGCACATCCAACCCGGCCAGCCGCAACAGAACGCCTATATCGAGCGCTACAACCGCACGGTCAGGCATGAATGGCTGGATCAGTATATCATCGAAAGCATCGAGGAGGCCCAAGATCACGCCACGCAATGGCTATGGACTTACAACAACGACCGCCCCAACATGCGCATCGGCGGCATCACACCCGCACAGAAACTGAAAATGGCCGCGTGAATTCTACGACTGCTCCCCGTTAGAAATGGGGGGATTACCATTCCAATGGTTGCTGGCCACGAGATTATTGAGACGCCACATGGCAGCGACAGCATCATGACTATCCATGTGTCAGGCTTCGCCGCATTCGCTTTTTGGCCCCTTCTCAAAGTCATTGTCGGCAGGGCAATCGCTCTTGAAAACAGAAGCTTGAAGACTTGGTGCGAGACCCTTGACGATCGATCCCATGCGGCGCCTCCAAATGACTAGGCTCAAAGTGCAGAGCCCGTTGAGGGCCTCTATCAACGTCAAGCGTCACCCTTCACATGGGCGGTTTGCGGTCATTCTCCACAAGAGCGAAATCTCATGGAGCGATCAGGTGAAGCTAACATTCAGGCGACCATCAAAGCTCGATTTTCTCTGCACCGACACAGAGCAGACCAAGCCCCTGTTCCTTTACACTGCATCGCGCACGATTGTTCGCCTGTCACAATCTGTAAAACTCAAAGTCTTGCAAAAATCAGCGCACTGATTTACGCCACTAGCACATTCATGGAGATTTTATGACCCGATAATGCGGGGAGGCAGAGCGCCCTCCCGATGTAAAGCTAAACAAAATCCAACGCCGTCGCGTAATTGCTGCGAGCGATTATTTTTGTTGTGTCTGGTCAAATTTAGTTTTTGTGGGGCGGGCTTGGCCCGTACTCCGAACATGAAAGATCCCAAAAATGATACGGGACTATTCCAAATTCTTGCCACCTTCGGGTTCACACAAGATCCCTAAATGCGAGCCTTCGTCTTTAGAAAAGTTTGGCTGGAAGCCCTTCTTTAGCCAACAAATCGACGTTGACGCGGCCGCTGATGCACCGCCTGTTCGTGTGGTTGAAGTTCACAGAACCGGCCTGCGGGTGCTGGGCGAAAGTCTTGATACCCTCATCCCACCGGTGCCAAATGCGACAGTCGGTGACTGGTTGCTCTATAATCCGCAAAAGCCATCCAATAGTCAGGTCTTGGAACGCAGGAGCGTTTTTGAGCGTCGTGCGCCGGGCTCAGACCGCAAACGGCAGCTAATTGCTGCCAACGTGGATACGGTCTTTATCGTGTCGTCCTGCAACAATGACTTCAACATCGCGCGCCTCGAACGCTATGTCGCCTTGGCGTTCGAGGCGGAGGTAACTCCTGTGATTTTGCTGACCAAGGCAGACCTTTGCGACGACCCGGACGCCTACGTAAAAACGGCAAGCGCCATTTCAAACCGCGTTTTGGTCGAAGTGCTCAATGCCTTGAGTGAAGAACCAATTGCCAAGTTGGCTCCATGGTGCAAGCCGGGCCAAACGATTGCCTTTCTGGGGTCGTCTGGTGTCGGAAAGTCGACACTAGTCAATGCTCTCTTTCGCGATGGCGTCGCCGATACGGCTGCCATTCGCGAAGATGACAGCAAGGGGCGCCACACGACGACGCGGCGACAACTGCACTTCACAGCAGATGGCTGCGGGGTGCTGGACACGCCCGGCATGCGAGAGCTTCAACTCACCGATGTAGAGACCGGTATTGCAGATGTGTTTGCTGACATCGTTGCCTTGGCGCGCCAATGTCGTTTCAGCGATTGCAGACATGACAGCGAACCCGGTTGCGCCATCCAAGGTGCATTGGCGCGCGGCGAAATTGATCCTGATCGACGTGCGCGATGGAGCAAACTGGTCGCGGAAGAACGCTTTAACGCGTCCACTTTGGCCGAACGCAAAACCGCCGACAAATCGCTTCATAAAATGATCAACGCGATCCAGCAGAAAAATAGGAAGTAGGTCCATGATGCGTAGATATAAAGCGGACGATACCGATGCCTTGATCGCAATCTGGGATATAGCAGAACCACTTGCACACCCCTTCTTGTCTGATGAAGTCAGAAATCAGGTTCGCAGAGATATGCGCGATATCTATCTGCCAAATGCCGAAACATGGGTTTTGGAGATCGATGGAGCGCCGGTCGGTTTCATTGCAATGATAGGCACGGAAATTGGGGGCTTGTTCCTCGACCCCTCTGAACAAGGCAAATGCAGGGGGCGTCATATGGTAGACCATAGACCCGGTCGATGACAGGGACCAGCTTGCCGTCCTCGACCATCCGGGTGAGGGTGCCCAGCATCGGGCGCAGCACGTCCGGCTTGAGCATGCCCGTCGCCGAGAAGCGCGCCTTGCGCCGGCCCGCAATCGCGGTGCGCAACATTGCGCCCAGCAGACCGAGGCCCAGCACAGGGCAGACGTATCGTCCGGAGCGGGTCAGGCTTCCCTTGGCCTCGGTCAAGGACGAGACGCCAAGCGTGTCGTAGATCACGTCGTACCGCTCGGCCTGTCGGGTGAAATCCTCCCGGCCGTAGTCGATGACCCGGCCGGCCCCGAGTGCGGCCACCATGTCGGCGTTGCGGGCGCTGCAGGTGCCGCTGACCTCGGCCCCCATCGCCGCGGCGATCTGCACCGCAGCACTTCCGAGGCTGCCCGAGGCGCCGAGGATCAGGACCTTTTGCCCCGCGCACAGGTCTGCCACCTCCCGCAGGAAGTTCAGCGAAGTCAGCGGCCCATCGCACATCACGGCAGCGTCCTCATGCGAAAGTGCCGCAGGCTTTTTCATCAGCACGCCAGACTCATCTAGGCAGATGTGGCTGGCATTTGCCCCGAACTTCAGCCCCGCCTCGCCGAAGACGGCGTCGCCCACGGCAAACCGGCTGACGCGGTCGCCCACGGCGATCACCTCGCCCGAGAGCCCGGTGCCCGACAGGTTCTGACGCGGGCGGCGCAGGCCAAGGAAAAGACGTGCAAAGCGGGGCTGCCCGGCCCGCATCATGCCATCGGCGCGCGTCACGGCCGAGGCGCGGATACGGATCAGGATCTCGGTGGGACCAGGTGTCGGAATGGGCCGGGTCACCGGGTTCAGCACCTCGGGGGTGCCATAATGATCAATGCTCCATGCAGAGAGTGTCGCAGTCATGCTGATGTCCCTTCGGTTCGATTGCCCTGTCTCTATCGAACCGATTTCCATCCAGATATTGCAGTTTTTGCACCGGTGTGGTTCATAATCGTTCCATATGGTGGATTGGAAATCTCTTCCGGCCTTTCTGGCCGTGGCGCGGGCGGGATCGCTGCGCGGGGCCGCCGAACAGTTGGACGGCACCCACGCCACCGTGCGCCGACAAGTTGAGGGGTTGGAGGCGCAGCTGGGTGTGCAGCTGTTCCGGCGCAGTGCGGGCGGGCTGGAACTGTCGGCGGCGGGCCGCAAGCTGCTGCCGCAGGCACTCGAGGCCGAAGCGTCCTTGCGCCAGGGCTTCAACGCCGTTCGCGGGCTCGATAGCGAGGCGGCGGGTCGCATCCGTCTGTCGGCCGATCCGATGACCGCGCATTTCCTGCTGGCGCCGGTTCTGGGCGAGTTCCTGTCGCTCTATCCCGACATCCACATCGACATGAACCTGTCCTACGCCATCGACTCGATCGAAAAGCTTGAGGCTGACGTCTCTATCCGCCATGTGCGCGACCTCACCGGTGATGCCGTGGGGCGCAAGCTGTTTCCGCTGTCGATCGGTGTATTGGCCTCGCGTAGCTATATCGACAGGCATTTGCACGATGCCGGGCCGCGCGGCGAGGGGCTGACCTGGCTCGGTTACGGTGAGGTGCCGGAATTGCAGGCGATGATCGCCGCCTCGCCGTTTCCGCGTGCCACGGTGCGCCATGCCATCCCAGATCCTGCGATGCATATGCATCTCGCCCGGGCCGGAGCGGGCATGACGTTCCTTGCCGCATGGGTGCAGAGCGTCTTTCCCGAACTTCAACGGATGCCAGGAACCGAGCTAGACCAAAGGCGCTCGACTTGGGTGCTGATGCATGGGGATCTGCGCCGGGTGCAGCGGGTCAGGCTTTTCGTCGATTTCCTCTACGAAAGCCTGCTCGAGCGGCGCGCGGACTTCATCGGATGATTGTCAATCCGGCCTTGAGGCGTATTCGGGCGAGAGCAGGGCACCTCCAGTACCGCTAGATGTAAAGTCTTGACCGGGTGCCTGATGTGCGCCGTGTCATACAAATGATTTCAATGCCATAGACTGGAGAAGGTTGGATTTGAGGCCCACCCCCTCCCACGCCGACGCACACCAATTTGTTGTTCTTGACCTCTGGAGGACTGGACAGACTGTCTCGCTGGATCAAGTTGATAACTACTTGAGATGTGTAATTCGTGCGCAATCCCTCGTGAAGGTCTGCAAAGCACAGTGAAGCAGCCGCGCATGCAAGTTGTAGCGACTCCACGCTTCGTCCGCGTGACGGGTGTCGATGTGCCCTGCTACGAAGGACGCTGAAAACGTATACAGCTGCGGACAGATTCCCGACAGTGAATGACCGGCTTCCCGATCGCCTAGATAAAGCAATAATATTGCATCGATTATCGTTGATGATTGCGTGCGGCAGAGCGAACTTTACTACCATCGGAACAGCAAAGCCACGGAGGCCAGCCACAAAACTGGGCGACCCTGCGGGGTCTGCTCCGGTAGAAGGCAACGCATGCTGCGCTGCCGTTTGCATCCGGAGACCCTCATGATCCGCCTGACCGACACGCAGAGTCTGATCCTCACTGCCGCGTCTCCCCGTCCTGGCAACCTTGCGATGCCGCTGCCTAAGGGGCTGCATGGTGCTGCCGCAAAGAAAGTCGTCACGCTGATGATCGAACGCAGGTTGATTGAAGAGGTAGAAGCCGACCTGCGGCAGAATGAGCCGCTCTGGCGCGAGACCGGCGATGGTCATGGCACGACCCTGATCGCCACCGAAGCCGGACTCGCTGCCATCGGTATCGAACCGGTGGTAGCGAAGGCCATGGCCGGGCTGCGTAAACCAATGCCGGAAGCGGACGCCGCACCGTTCTCGCCGCGCAAGGGCACCAAGCAGGCGGAGCTGATCGCGCTGCTGCAGGCCCCGGATGGTGTCAGCATCGCCGATATCTCCGCGGTAACCGGCTGGCAGACCCATTCCGTGCGAGGGGCCATCTCTGGTCAGCTGAAGAAGAAGCTGGGGTTGGCCGTCATCTCAAAGAGGCTCGAGGGCCGGGGGCGGGTGTATCGCATAGGTGCGCCGGACGAATGGCCCAGCGCCGGCGTTGGCAGGCGCAGTCGGAAATCATGATCACGGTTACCAGGTCCGATGGAACTTTGCGACGCGGTTGGTGATAGTGACCTGCAAATCAAGGCCCGGGCATCCTGGCACTCCGCACCTTCAGGAGCAGCGTCTCGATTGATCTGATTTCAGGCTGACTATGACGAAATCCAACTCCATCGCGGTCCGACGCATACTCAAAAAACAACTTCAGCAAGGTGGATTCCAGTGCCTGGATTCCGGCAGGTGGATTCTTGAGTGGTTTAGTCAAGAATCCACCCTAGGCGACCTGTAGATCCACGTAAATATTTGAAATTAAGCCGTTTTATATCATGCCCTGGGCGAGGTGGATTCCAAGTGGATTCCCCGGTGAAGAAGCCAGTCGCTAGCGAAATGCCGCGCTGCGCCCCCCCGCATACAAACGGGGCCGGGGAGGAACCATGCCAGGGGGGCCTTGAGCGTCATGATCGGCCCAGAGCCGTCCTTCATGCCTAGCGTTGGTGCAGCATTGCGGCTTCCCGAGACCGGCCATTCGTGCGTCGTGCAGCATTTTTGAAGGGCGGAGGTCCGATGAGCGGACTTAGTCTGAGTTCGCTGCACCAGTTTGAGTGGCCGCTTCCCGCGCCACCAGCTAAAAAGAAAAGGGCAATGGCTCAATGGCGATTTGGCGGGTTTCCCCGTCCAATTGGACTACCAAATCTGCGGCATCATTCCCGATATCCATCGCGATCATTCCGACGCCAATATTCTTTGAAAATCGGTTGGAAAATACAAACTCGCTCAGGACACCAACAGTTTTCCCGTTCGCCGTTTTCACGTCCAGAGAATGCTGGCAGGCAGGAACCGGCGCGCCAGAGATAACAAAGCCAACACGCCTGCGCTTCGCGCCTTTTTTCTTGATTTTCTGAAGGGCGGCCTTCCCGATGAAGTCATCTGCTTTGTCAAAATCGACCAACTTGCCCAAAGATATTTCGAACGGATTACAGGGGTTCGCTTGCAAACGCCCATCGGCTCCGTAAGAAACCAATCCGCTTTCAATTCGCTCCAAATCGTTGGGCGCGCCGGGGCGAATGCCGTATGCGGCCCCTTTTGCCTTGACTATGTTCCACAGCTCAAAGCCACGCGTACCGTCTTGCAGATACAACTCATAACCGCCTTGCTTGGACCAGCCAGACCGCGCCAGCACAAGCGGGATTCCCTGCAGTTCAGTTTGCTTGAAGCCAAAATACGTCAGCTCTTTGACCCAATCGCCAAAGAGATCAGCAACCAGCTCTTTGGCCAATGGGCCTTGAATCGCGAGCGGAGAAACGTCCGGTTCAAACACCTGCACATCCCATTTGCGCTCGGCGGCAATAGCGCTCGCCCACAGCTCTATATCGCTGTCCGCTATAGAGAGCCAAAACCTGTCAGCCGCGAGCCTCAACAAAACCGGATCATTGATTAGCTGGCCTTGGTGATTGCAGATCGGAACATAGCGTCCTTGGCCAATTTTGGTCTTACTAATATCGCGAGTGGTCAAATATTGAATAAGCCGCGCGGCGTCTGGCCCAGAAACCTCGACTTGGCGCTGGGCGGCGACATCCCACATCGTCACGCCGTTCATTAGGCTGTCATACTCAGCTTGTGGGTTTCCGAAATGCGCTGGGATAAGCATATGATTGTAAACCGAAAAGCATGCCACACCATCAGTAACGGTTGCGTCGAAATAGACGGATTTTCGGTTGTTTGGGCCAATGCCTATTTCGAACGCCATGTGATCTCTCCAGTTTGGTTCAGCGGTAGAAGATTTTCATAGAAACTATAGGTTTTTCGTGCATGTTGTGGTCAAAGATACCGAAAAAGTGGCACATTATTGCAGGCCTTCTATGGACACACTTAACATTCGCATCATCGAGACGTTGCAACAACGCGGAGACATAACAAACGCGGAATTGGCCGAAGTGGTCAATTCGACGCCATCAACGTGTTTACGTCGGGTTCGAGACCTTCAAAACGCAGGCATCCTGACCAAAAACATTTATCTTGTGGATAGTGCCAAATTAGGGCGCGGACTGCGGGCAATCATCACAGCCACGACCAAAGATTACAATCTCGCGAAAAGAGCCGCGTTCGCCAAGCGCGTCGAGGCGGAACCTGCCATAGCGTATGCGTATGGCGTAACAGGCGAGTTAGACGCGATACTTATAGGGAACTTCCAAAATCTGGTCGAGTATCAAGAGGTCTGCGACCGGCTGTTTGATGGCGACGAAAACATAGTCCGATACACGACGCATTTCGTTTCCGAGACCTACAAAGACGCCCCCGCCATTCCTTGTGACGTTCTTAGACCGAAGAGGTGATCAAAGCGAAGTATGGAAGTCGACATTCGCCGCATCACAGAAATCAGCACTTTGGGTTCACTACGGACATTGGCTGTATCGTATGTAGATGGCTGCAACGCGGACAAGGACGAAACCGCTCTCGCGGTATTGGCGCTTGTTGCAGGCGATACGCGCTGATCGAAGCGCCGTGATTTGG
>NZ_JBGQOQ010000047.1:0-20145 GCF_052119765.1 Pseudorhodobacter sp. W20_MBD10_FR17
TTCATTCAAACCTCCATTTGGGAAGTTTGAATCAGAAATCAAACCCAATGGGAATCCTGATTGTCCACAGGCCCTAGTTTGTAAGAAATTGAGAGATACCAATTTTCTTTTATTATATTGATGGGCCTCAAATCCAAAACCGGCACTTTCAACCTTGTAAGAATGTCACAGCGCCCCGCACCCTCTCACCAAACCAGCAGACTTGGTACCAGATGTTATTCGGGGACAAAGGACTTTCAGCTGGCTTGCTGCATGGGTCTTTGACGTAACGTGCCGCTGCTATTGCAATATTCGCCATGTGCCGTCGGGTTGGCGACACGCAATGCCCGTCCCAATGGCTGTTCGACCATCAATCGTGATACGTTGCTGGAATTCACGGCAGTACAGACCTCCTGTCGACCTGCCATCGCGGAGCACAACTATCGTTCCAGAATTTCCCGTCGTTTGATTGTTCCATCGAACAGTATCGCCGACACGTGTTGAATAGCTTTGTCGTATCGCCATGTCAGCCCGGATCCGATCGCTAGTATCCATTGACCGGCCAATCTCGCTTCCGATCAAAGATCCAATCAAAACGCCAATTCCGGTCGTGACAAGGCGGCCATCCCCACTCCCGAATTGAGATCCTACCACGCCGCCAACGACGGCACCGGTTATCCCTCCCGCCGCCTCATTTGGACGGTAAGGGCCTGGCACGCAAGCGGTCGAAAGCAAAATGAGCAGGGCCGCTGCAGTTTTTGAAAAGTGATGCATGGGTTTCATCTCCTGGGATGCGTTTCGCGCCCAACTATCGCATCCGTTCAACATCACCCTTTTGACGAATATCAATGCGCGTGGGTAAACTGGACAGATGGCTTCATGCTCGGCGCAAAATACCAAAGGGCTGTCGCCGATCAGGGGGTAACGGGTAAATCAGCAGCATGTCGCAATGGGAATGAAACCCAAAATCCGCGTTAGCCGTTTGGCAACCAATGCGGCTGTTTGTTTGTGGCCTGCCGCAACGGATTGGCGCAGCCCACACCCGGCTCGGTTAAGTGGTTCGACTATTTCCAAGCTTTACAGTCATATCTCGGAAGGGCGGTGCGAATGCTTGTGCCGCGCTACTTTTACCGATTTTTCCAACACGTAAGATATCCATTTGTGTGTTGGCCTGTCTTTGGTCCACAGGCCATTTGTCACGTCATGAACGGTTCTGTTCCCATCTGATTGACAGATATCAATTTCATCAAACTGAAACGACCTATGGTTACAGCGCCTAAAGGTGCCTTGCGGCACGGCTTGGTTGGCCATCCTCGGATCGTGGGTACGGTTGGAATCGTGCATATTTGACCTGTAAGAAACTGAAGGAGCTGAAAGTGAACAAAAATTCCAAAACGCCCACAACTGCGGTGACTGACTTGTTTACCACTGGCCTGCAAAATATGGCACGTCTTAGGCCGGTTCAGACTGCCACATTGAACGCGTGGTCTGATTTAGGGGGGGCGGCTTGGAAATTCACATCTTTGCGTATGCAGCAAGATGTCGAGGCCAAAAAGGTATTGCTGGGTTGTAAGTGCTTTGAGGATGTTCAGAAGGTTCAAACTGATTTTTTCAGCAAGGCGATTGCTGATTGCCAGGCCGAGGCTGCGCATATGATGAAGATCGTTTCGACACCATTCACTCAAGCGCAGATTAGTGCAACGCCTTCCACCAAACGCGGCTATGATAACGTACCACTTTAACGCAAAGCCCCCATAATTTATGCATAGCGGGCAGTTTCTATTTAGCTGCAACCTATTCCGGTCGCTTGGGCCATATGTATCCACAGATATTTGACGCGCGGGCCGTACCAATGGATTTGACGGTGCCAGCATGGAAGCGTTCAGTTGCGAATCAAGATGAAATCATCGCCTCTGCCCATCAATCCATGCATGGCTTTGAAAAGTCATAGCAGTGCGGTTCTCAGCCCAGAAACGGCCCCAGAAAAGCGGTGTCGCAATCAAACTTGTGTTATTGCGCACAGAGCGCTCATCGCGTCGGAGAATGAAGGGATGATCAGCCCATTACAGCACCCCCATGCCAAAGACACCGCTGAATGCTATGAGGCAATGGCAACGACAGAAACCGGCTTGTCGGATAAAGAGGCTGCCCGCAGGCTTGTAGAACATGGCCCAAACAGGTTGCCTGTGTTGCGGCGCCGCTCGCGCGTGCTTCGTTTTTTGGCGCATTTTCATAATGTTCTGGTCTATGTGCTGATCATTGCTGCAATCGTGACCGCGTCTTTGGACCATTGGGTCGATACTGGGGTAATCCTTGCCGTGGTTATCGCCAACGCCGTCATCGGGTTCATCCAAGAAGGCCGTGCCGAGGACTCGATGGCGGCCATTCGCCAGATGTTGGCGCCACAAGCGTCGGTCTTGCGGAGTGATGCACGGATCAGCATTGAGGCCTTTGATTTGGTACCGGGTGATGTGGTGTTGTTAGAGGCAGGGGATAAAGTGCCCGCCGACCTTCGATTGATCGCCGTGAAAGGCCTGCGCGTGCAAGAGGCCATCCTGACCGGCGAATCCGTGGCCGCTGAAAAAGTAACAGAGGCGGTGACGGCAGATGCAGCCTTGGGCGACCGCGTGTCGATGGCTTTCAGCGGCACCTTGGTCGTTGCGGGCACCGGCCGTGGTGTTGTGGTCGCCACTGGTTCCGCAACCGAAATTGGCCGGATCAGTGGGATGCTCGGTGCGGTCGAGGTTCTGACGACACCGCTAGTTCAGCAGACGGACCGCTTTGCGCGCTGGTTGACTGTGCTGATTTTGCTGGTTGCAGGGCTTTTATTGGTGTTCGGCTATTTTGTCGAACACATCCCGTTTTCAGATCAGTTTATGGCCGTCGTCGGCCTTGCGGTGGCTGCAATTCCCGAAGGTTTGCCAGCCGTTCTGACGATCACCCTATCCGTTGGTGTGCAAGCTATGGCGCGGCGCAATGCCATTGTGCGCCGTCTGCCTGCCATTGAAACGATTGGCGCTGTGTCAGTCATTTGCACTGACAAAACCGGAACCCTGACCCGAAACGAGATGATGGTCGCGACCGCCATAACGCCTGTCGGCAGGTTTGCGATATCGGGCCAGGGATATGCGCCTACAGGCGATGTGCAGCCTGAACCCCTGGCACAAGAGCTGCATGATCTGGGGCTGGCCGCGCAATTGTGCAATGATGCGTCCCTAGCCCTTGATGACGGAACTTGGCAAATAGCGGGTGACCCGATGGAGGGCGCTTTGCTGGCATTTGCTGGCAAGACGGGCGCCAAAGCCGATGGTTGGACACGTCTTGATGAAATTCCGTTTGAGGCGGCGCATCGCTACATGGCTGTGCTTGCCATACATTCGGACGGCACCTCTATGGCTTTGGTCAAAGGTGCGCCGGAACGCTTGCTGGGGATGTGCCGCGATCAGGCGGGGAGGGACGGGCCAGAACCGCTGGATGCTGCGTTTTGGAACACCGCAGCGCATGACATTGCATCGCAAGGGCAACGGGTTTTAGCGGTGGCGACACGCGCTCACTTGGCAGATCGCTTGGATGACACGGATTTGCAGGGCCACCTTACGCTTGTCGGGTTTGTCGGGCTTATCGACCCGCCCCGTGAAGAAGCTATTGAGGCTATCGCCGAGTGTTATCAAGCGGGCATTGCAGTCAAGATGATCACTGGCGATCACGCCGGTACAGCTGGCGCAATCGGCAAGCAAATCGGGTTGAAAAACGCGGATTCGGTGCTGACCGGTGCCGATCTGGATAGGATGACCGACGCCGAGCTGGCCGTGTCGGTGCAAAACACGCATATTTTCGCCCGCACCTCGCCCGAGCATAAGCTGCGGCTGGTCATGGCGCTGCAAGCGCATGGCTTGACCGTTGCGATGACCGGCGACGGGGTGAACGATGCCCCCGCGCTGAAACGTGCGGATGTGGGTATCGCGATGGGTATCAAAGGATCAGAGGCGGCCAAAGAGGCGGCGGAACTGGTGCTGGCGGATGACAATTTTGCCTCTATTGCGGCGGCAGTGCGCGAAGGGCGCACAGTCTATGTGAACCTGCGAAAGGTGCTTGCGTTTGAATTGCCTACCAGCTTTGGCGAAGCTGGGGTCATTCTGGTGGCTTTGCTGCTTGGGCTAGCACTGCCGATTTCACCGTTGCAGGTTTTGTGGATCAATCTCGTGACCGGAGTCACGCTTGGCCTTGCACTGGCATTCGAACCGACAGAACAGGGCACCATGTCGCGGCTGCCGCGGCCAAGCGATGCGTCTTTGGTCAGCGGGCCATTGATCTGGCATATCGTATTCGTCACGATGCTTTTCATAGTGGCGATTTTCGGTCTGTACAGCTACGTGCTCGACAAAGGCCATGCGCCTGCATTGGCACAAACCATATCGCTGAACATGCTGGTCGTGCTTGAGATCTTTCACCTTTTCTTTGTCCGCAACATCTTTGGAACATCGCTGACATGGGCCGCCGCGCGTGGGACCAAGGCAGTTTGGCTTTGCATTGCTATTATCGTTCCGGCGCAACTGGCCGTGACTTACTGGCCAGTTGCGCAGAGTCTTTTTGGCACAGCGTCAATACAGTTTGGCGACGGCGCATTGATCCTGGCCGTTGGTGTCGTATTTTTTGTGACCATCGAAGTTGAAAAACAGCTTCGATTGACCCTGACAGGCCGCCATGTAATATAGGCGTATCTCAGCGGATCACATGCACCGAACATTTTGCATGGCGCACAACCCGTGCGGCGGTACTGCCAAGGATATAATCCTCAAAACTCGGCTGGTGCGAATTAAGAATGATGCAGTCAACCGCGTGCTCGTCAGCCCATTCAAGGATGGTTCGGCCAGAGTGGCCATGGACCAACTCGGCGCGCCCATTCTCAAACCCTTGTGCCAGCTCCTTTAACTGGCTGCGAATGGCGTCATGCAGGCCGATCTCATAATTTTTCGGCATATAGGCGATGGCATAGGCCGGGATTTCTTCTTTGACATGCAAAACCGTGACGCGTGTTGCCTTGGTAGCAAGCAGCTTTGCAACCTCTAGCGACTTGTCTGGGTCTTTTTCAACGTCGAGCGCGACTGCGATCAGAATATGCTGGTACATGATGTTCTCCTTTTTTCGTAGCGGTTAAGGTTTTCTGGGGTGGTGCTTGGCATTTTGCGGACGGGCGGTGTCCTCGGGTGGAACGGCCAATACATCGACGGGAAGCCAACTTAGTAAATCTTCGGCAACACTGCCGAGCATCAGCCGCAGAATGCCAGAGCGCCCGCGGGTTCCCAGCACGACCAGATCGGGCGAAAAATCGGGAATACAATCGCGTATGGCCATATGCGGTGTTCCCTCAATAACCCTGCTATCAATCCTGAGTGGCCCAAGAGTAAGGCCACTCAGAAACCCTTCCATCTCTCTTTTCGCTTCGGCCTTTTCGGCGGCCATTTGCTTTTGCGCTAAATCGCTAGGTATTCGCCTGTCGGCCACCATATGTGGCACAGGCGGCCACAAGGCATGGACTGCGGTAATATGGATGCCATCCAGTAAACCCAAACACCCGGCCGTTTGCAGGGCAAAGCCGGATGCCTCGGACAGGTCGGTCGCAAAAAGAACGCGGCGATAGTGCGTTTTTGCGGGGCCGCGCACCGATAGCACCGGTCGGCTGCTTGCCCGCAAGACACGTTCCAAGGTGGTGCCGCGCAGGCTTTCCAGAAAGCGACGGCGGCGAGGCGCGCCCATAATGATAAGATCGTCACCCCGATCATCGGCCGCCGCAAGGATTTCTTCAAACGGGTCGCCTTTGCGGATCAGTATTTTAGGGCGGGGTGCATCAGGTTCCAGACGCGCATCAAAAAGCTCTGCCAAGATCGGGGGCGCCGCGCTTTCTTCTCCACGCAAAAGCGCGGTGGAAACGGTGTCGTCAATCACATGCAAGGCCCCGATTTTATCTGCTTGGCCAGATGCCAAGACCAGCGCTCTGTCCAGCGCGAGTTCGGATCGCGACGTAAAATCTGTGGCCAAAAGGAGCTGTTCAATCATGCCTGTCCCTGCGCATTTCAATGAGCGCTGGCGCTGGGGTCGCGTGCTATTCATCGCGGCGTTGTCAGTGGCTTCCCAAGGCTTGCGTCAGATGTATTTGTAAAGGATCATCACCTTTCTTGCGTTGATCTTGGTCAAGTCAGTCTTCGGCGGGACCTCGTGCAGAAACCATAAAGCGCGTTGCGAATTGAAATGATACCAGCGTGATTTGGGGCGCAGCATCTACGGCAGACTTGGGCGGTTTTGGACTAAAGCTGAAGAACATACGAGCCGGGTGCCGCGCAAAGGGGCGCAAAGCCCTTAGAGCGCGCGCCGGTCTTTGGGGGTGCAACCGTGCCGCTGTTTTTTGCGACCAACCATTTTATCCACGCTGGCCACCAAGATCCGCTTTCGACAGGCTGTTGCTGATGCCAAGCATCTGGCCCGATATAATGCCCACCAGCACGGCGGTGCGAGATGCGGTAATGCCGCCTAGGGTGTCCCGGTTCGCTTAGGATACCGCTGTTGTGGCCGCCTTTGGTCAGGACGAATGTCAGATCACAATCGGTGAATAGTTGGGTTTTATAAACCGATTTCCACGGCGCGACATGATCTGTCTCTGTCCCGATCACAAACATCGGCGCGGAAATGTCCTTCAGCGCGATGACCCGACCCTCGACCGCAAACCGCCCTGCCGTCAAACGGTTTTCCAGAAACAAGCCGCGCAGATATTCGGAATGCATTCTTGCAGGCATCCGCGTGCTATCGGCATTCCACACCCCCAGATCCGAAGCCAGATCGGCGCGTCCCAAGAAATAACGGCGCACCGCGCGGGAATAAATCAGATCTTCGGACCGGATGGCCGCAAAAGCGCGTGCCATTTGCGGGCGGTCCAGATAGCCTTTGTCCCACATCATATCCTCGATGAACGCAATCTGGCTTTCATCCAGAAACATCAGCAACTCGCCTGCCTCGACAAAATCGACCTGCGCAGCCATCAGCGTGATCGAGCCGAGCCGCTTGTCGCGGTCACGCGCCATTGTGGCCGCCGCGATCGCCAGAATTGTTCCGCCAAGGCAATAGCCGACCGTATGGATTTTTTGCGCAGGCACAATGGCGTTTATGGCACCCAAAGCTGCCATAACACCCCGTTTGCGATAGTCTTCCAGCGATAGATGGGCTTGTTCGGCAGTCGGATTGCACCAAGAAATCATAAAGACGGTAAAGCCCTTGCCAACCAGATACTTGACCATCGAATTATGTGGCGACAGATCAAGAATGTAATATTTCATAATCCATGCGGGAACGATCAGGATCGGCTCTGCCTGCACTGCCTCGGTTTGCGGCGCATACTGGATCAGCTCAAACAGGTCGTTGCGAAACACAACTTCACCCGGCGTGCAGGCCAGTTCTTTGCCGATTTCATAGCCAACCGGCGGGGGATCATGCGCCTGTGTCACGGTTTTCAGCCAGTCTTGCCAGAAATGCGCAGCCCCATCGGTTAGGTTGCGACCATTTGTTTTGATTGTGGCCTCAATGATCTCGGGGTTCAGCCACGGGAAATTTGACGGCGACACGGTATCCAGCAATTGACGTGTCATAAATCGCGTGCGGTCGGCATCTTCCTGCCGCAAACCGCGCAGGGGGTCGGTGGCAAAATCCCACCAGTCCTGAATGGCCAAAAACCCTTGATGCAACTGCCAAAAAGGTACGTTTTGCCAGTTCGGATGGTCAAAACGCCTGTCATAGCTTTTGGGCGGAAAGGGCGGGGCGGTTGCGCCGTTTGTGGCAATCCCTGACAGGTGCAGCGCATTGGTCTGCGCGCGTTCCGCCAGCTCAAGTATGCGCCCCGGAGACCGCAACAAATGCAGGGCCCAATCATGCCATGCCGAGATAAACGCATGCGGCGACACGCCGCCGGTCAGCCGCGCCATGCCCGCCCGCGCTGCGCGATCAAGGTTTTGATGCGGATGGGCATCATGTGGGTGAATCACGGCGGGCAGTTGCGGCGGCACAATCACAGGTGTCGCGTCTTTGGCTTTGGTCATTGGCCTTTTTCCGGTTCAAGGGGTAAGTTGCCCTTGCGCGGCTTTGCGAAAGGGTGGACCGTTGTGCCAGTGGAAAGGCAGCTTTTGATTGCGTCAAAACCCAGCGTTTCATCGGCCTCCAGCCGTTCGATCAGCAGCAGCACTTGGGGACGGTGGTCTTCCAGCACACGCATGGCCTGCTTTTCGGCCGCACGCAGCAAGTCAATAACCGCCTTATCGACCCGTGCCGCGGTCGCATCTGCAAAGCTGCGCGGTCGGGCGATTTGCTGGCCAAGGAATGGGTGATCTTCGCTTTCCCGCAGGTCCACGGGGCCAATGTCGGGGTCCATACCCCAGCGCGAGACCATTGAACGGGCAAGGGCGGTCGCACGGCGAATATCGTCATCGGCCCCCGAACTGACCGAGCCCAAAAACAGTTTTTCGGCAACCCGTCCGGCCAAAAGCGTGGTCAGTTGCACCCGTAAATACGCCTCGGGCAAGGTGTGGCGTTCATTTTCGGGCAGCATATGGGTGCTGCCAAGGCTGTGGCCGCGCGGAATGATCGTGACCTTGTACAGCGGGTCGGCGTCGGGGCTGTAGAATGCCGCAGCAGCATGTCCAGCCTCGTGTACTGCCAAGCGGTGCCGCTCATCCGGTTGGATTGCCATCGTGCGGACAGTCCCCATCATCACCTTGTCGCGGGCATCATCCAGATCGGCGGGGGAAACATCGCTACCGGACCTGCGAGCGGCAGTGATCGCGGCCTCATTCAACAGGTTTTTCAGATCAGCGCCGGAAAAGCCCGGTGTGCCTGCTGCCACCTGATCCAGATCGACATCATGGCGCAGCGGGATATCCTTGATATGCACATCCAGAATGGCACGCCGCGCCACCTTGTCCGGCAATGACAGGGTGACATGGCGGTCAAACCGGCCGGGGCGCAGCAGCGCAGGGTCCAGCACGTCGGGCCTATTGGTTGCGGCCAAGACAACCACGGCTTCGCGTGCGGTAAAACCATCCAGCTCTGCCAAAATCTGGTTAAGGGTTTGTTCACGTTCGTCATGCCCGCCGCCCAATCCTGTGCCGCGGGTGCGCCCGATGCTGTCCAACTCATCAATGAAGATAATCGCGGGGGCCTGTTTGCGGGCCTCTTCGAACATCTGGCGCACCCTGCCTGCACCAACGCCCACGAACACCTCGATAAACTCTGACCCTGAAGTCGAGAAAAACGGCACATCCGCCTCTCCGGCCAAGGCGCGGGCCAGCAAGGTTTTGCCAGTGCCGGGGGGGCCCATCAGCAAAACCCCATGCGGAACTGTGGCGCCCACCCTGCGAAAACGGTCCGGATCGCGCAGAAACTCGACCAGCTCGGACACTTCGCGCTTGGCCATATCTTGGCCCGCCACGTCGTCAAAGGTAATTTTGCGCGTGGGTTTGGTGGGTTTGGTCGAACGACCACCTATGAAATCCCCGATCCCGCCGGGCAGACCGCCGCTCAGGCCACCCCCCATCATTTTGCGGCTGATCCAGACATAGAAAACCAGAATCAAAAGCCACGGCAACAGCCAGACCAGAACCGAAGGCTCTGCCGGTTTTTGCGCGGTGACCATAACCCCTTCGCGTTCAAGCAATGGCAGCAGTTCGGGATCAGACTGGTGTGGGGTTATAGCGCGCACGCGTTCGCTGCTCTCTTGCGTTGCATCGCCCAAGGTGACCTCGATCGCGTTTTCCTCAAGCGTTGCTGCGGTCACGCGGCCTTGGCCGATCAGGGCCTTTACCTCGCTATAGGCCACAACGCGCGGTGCCGTTGTATCGCCCGTGCGCTGCACCGACCAAAGCGCAAAGAAAACCAAAATCAGGACCAGCGGCCACATCAACTGCTCGGCCGCTGGAGGAGCAGGGGGTGGTGGCGCCCCGCTTTGATTTTTCATGTCATACACTCCGGTCAAGAAATTTGTGCCTTGCCAAATGCCGGTCGCAATTGCGGCTCGACTGTTCCACTTTGGCCCACTTTTCTGCCCTTGACTTGATGGCGGTCAATAATGCGCCTTGTAATGTCGGCATTCTGCAAGCCTTGACACCAAAGGGGCCCCCAATGAAAAATGCTACCTTGCTTATCGTTCTTGGCGTCGCGGCCAAGACAAGTGACCTAGAAGTATTGGCCAACGCCGCTCGAGAGAGAAACCTGCATTTGCGCATTTTGATCCTTGGCGCGATGCCACAGCTTCCAAGCTATGTTTATGGGATGACGGCCTATGGGGCCTATGGCGTGCCCGATGATTGGCAGGCAAATGTTGATGCGTTAAACAGCGGGCTAGAGCGCACGCGAAGTCAGATCGCAGAGTATATGGCCGATCAGGGGGTCAGTGTTGATCTGCGGGTTGTCAGCGGTGCAATGGTCGATCTGTGCGATGAAGTCGTGCAACAAGCCCTGTGTTGCGATCTGATTCTGTTTGGTAACGATCTTCGCCCAGATGAGGTACTTTTTCACGAAATCCTGCACGTTGCTTTGTTCAAGGCGCCGGCCGGAGTAGTGCTGAATGGGCTGAAAAACAATGCCGTCTTTCAGCCTGCATCAGCAATCGTCGCGTGGAAAAACGGCCTTGCCGCATCGCGGGCTGTCAGGTCTGCTTTGCCCATTTTACGAGCGACCAAAGATGTCAGGATCATAGTGTTCGACCCGCGTGCGTCAGACGGTGCCGATGGCGATGCAGCGGGTTCCGAGGTTGCCGCATGGCTTAGCCACCAAGGCTGCGCGGTGACGATCGACCAATGCCCATCGGGTGGCGTCGAGGTTGGCGTTGCCTTGATGAAACGCGCCAAGGAAAACGGGGCGGCATTGATTGTAATGGGGGCCTATGGCCATTCACGTCTGCGCGAAGCGATCTTTGGCGGAACAACGAGGACGATGCTGGAGCAAACGGATCATGCAATTCTGTTGTGCCACTGAGATAACGGCAAGCCGTTTAAGCGGCGCACATGCGGTTTGCTTGGCCTTCGGCCTCTGAGATCGCGTTAAGAGAGGTTCGGCAAAATGAAACATGAAAGTCACACCCAGCCTGAGCAAATTAATGTTATCCGGTTCTTAGAAGCCGAGGCAGGAAAGGGCGCGCGCGCGGAACGTATCGACACCCATGGCGCGATGATTTTCCTGATTGGCGATCTGGCACTGAAAATCAAACGTGCTGTGAAATATGATTACATGGACCTTTCCACCGTCGAAAAGCGCCATGCCTTACTTGACCGGGAGCTGGCGTTGAACCAGCCAACAGCACTTTCGATCTATCGAAATGTGATGCCGATTGTGCGCCGCGATGATGGCACGCTTGCCTTGGGGGTCAAAGGGGCAGCGGTCGAATGGGTTCTTGTGATGAATCGCTTTCGACCCGAGGCAGAGCTGACCCATATCGCCGCAAGGGGCGGTATTGATGACGATTTGGCCCAAGCTCTGGGCAAGGCGATAGCCCGCTATCACCGCGCCGCCCCGGCGCGCAATTTGGGCGGCGCGGTTTTGATTATGGAGATATTGGAAGAGCTTGGCCGTGTTTTTGCGACAATGCCAAAAAGTTTTTGCACGGATGGCCAAGCTTGGGTCGCACAAGCACGGGCCATATGGTCCAATCAAAAAAGGTACCTGAATCTGCGGTCGCGGCAAGGTCATATCCGCCGGTGCCACGGTGACTTGCATTTGCGCAATATCGTGATGATCGACGGTCGCCCCACGCCCTTTGACGCGTTGGAATTCGATGAAAGGTTGGGAACCTGCGACACGCTTTATGATCTTGCCTTTTTGCTGATGGATCTGGATCACCTTGGCATGCGACACTCGGCGAACTTGGTTTTGAACGCCTATCTGCCGGCAACAGGCGCGGGCCTTGCGCAGGCGGGGTTGTCGCTTTTGCCTCTTTACCTTGCGGTTCGGGCGGCCATCCGGGCAATGGTCGACATGCAGACAGCAGCGGTGTCCGAAAACAGCGACAGTTTCGTGCGTGATGCGCGCGGCTATCTGGCGCGGGCGGCGGGGTATCTGAGGCCGCAGCCGCCTGTTCTGGTTGCGATCGGCGGCTTTTCCGGCACGGGTAAAACCACAATTGCGCGGGCGGTTGCCCACCAGATTGGTGCGGCCCCCGGCGCTATTCACATCCGCAGCGACGTTGTGCGCAAGACGCTGCTGCATTGTGATCCGTTGGACCATTTGGCAGCCAGTGGGTATTCGCCGCAGATCACAGATCAAACCTATGCTGAACTGCGCAAGCAGGCAGGCCAGATATTGCACCAGCGCCATTGCGCCATACTGGATGCGGTGCATTGCGACCCCGCTACGCGCCAAGCTGCACAAGATGTAGCGACGGCCACTGGCTGTGCGTTTGTCGGGATATGGCTGGACTCGCCGCTCCAAACGCGGCTTGATCGGGTGGCATCGCGCGGCCCAGACGCATCCGACGCGGATGCGCATGTTGTGCGGCGGCAAGCTGACAACGATCCGGGCCGGATGGGTTGGTTTCGGATAAACACGGATCAACCGCTTGAGTCAGTTCTAAAAGACGTTTCAATTCTACTTGATTCTGCTTTGGCACCGTGGCCTTCTGTTGGTGGGGGTGAGAATGTGGGGTAAGCCCATGCGCGTTTTACCCAATCACCCTGTTTCGTTTTAGCGGGTGAGCGATGCTAGGCATGTCGTGGTCACTATTCGGCAGGCCACTGCCCAAGCCACCATCGCCAGTTGCCAGCACATGATGCCATTCTTGCCTTAGCCAAACGGCAGCCCCCTAAATCACGTCAATCGGGCCACAGGTCGCAAATCGCCCCTGGAAGGCCCGCTTTGATATCCCTGATCTCCCCTTCGGAAATCCGATTTTCCAAAGTTTTGAATACCTCTACAATATCTGATACCCCGCGCCATTCTTGTGAGTCCGACAGATGTGCAGCAATGGCATCAGTAAAGCTTTCGGCCTTGCGGTCGCGCACGGGCGTATGGAGCTATGCGGGAATTTGATGGCGTGGATGCCCCCTCCCGACGGCATCCACGCCATCAAATTCAACCATAGCTCGGCGTATGAGATGGTTGCCAGCCTTCAAAAAACATGCCCCGGATCAGCAATGGCATCTGCGCAGACAACTGCGCCACTTCGTCATGCCCCAAATGATTGCGGATTTGCACCAATGTGATCCGCAGCAACCTCAGCGCATCACGGCTACTGCTCCAATCCAGTCGCTCACGCAACTCATTGATCCATTCATGGGTCAGTTGCACAGTATGATCGATTACTTCCAAACCTTGGGCTGACATCTTATCCTCCTGTTACGTGTTGTGTCGTCATGAGCCAAAACCGAAACTGAGATTGTGGCCGATTTGGCCTTGTTCGATTGTGCTGTTCGCTGATGGGTGCAGCTAAATAGGGACGTAAACACCGCCCCCAAAGCGGGGTATCTGTGCCTCTCGCCGATCGCCGAAAACGAACCGCGCGAGGGTTAAAACAAGCAGCTTCAATTCTGTCGGCACAAGCATTCTCCATTCTCACTGCTTTTGAATGATGCACCTGTCCCGACCCCCTTGAATTGATCGGGGTCAAGTTAGGGTTGCATTTATGCGTTTGGATTTCGTTTTGTTTGACGTCGGGGCGTCTCTGATGTGCCAACGGATGGCAGAGGCACAGGAAAGCCAATCTATGCAAAGGTTTGGTAGCCTCTCCGCGATTGCAGTTTTGCAAGCTGCTGTTCGTTCGTTGTTAGGTGTCAATGCGCGGGCCGGTGCAACTTGCCAAGTTGGCTGGGCAGGTTGAGAATCAGCCAGCATATTCAGGAGAACACATCATGAAAGACACAGAGCTTAGGCAGGACGTCCTTGACGAACTTGAATTCGAGCCGAGTATTGATGCCGCCGATATTGGCGTTGCTGTCGAGAATGGCACAGTGACCCTTACGGGGCATGTACCGACCTATTCGCAGAAGCGGACCGCCGAAAATGTGGTCAAGCGGGTCAAAGGGGTGCGTGCGATTGCCCAAGAAATTGAGGTTCGTCCCCTTGGAACACATCTGACAGCAGATGACGAAATCGCCAAGCGTGCCGTCAGTTCGCTTGGCTGGAACAGTTCCGTTCCGACCAACGCCATTCAGGTAAAGGTCGAAGGCGGTCTGGTTTCGTTGACAGGCAAGGTCAAGTGGCACTTTGAAAAGCAGGCGGCCGAGCAGGCAGTGCGTTATCTGGCAGGTGTCAAAGGCGTGGCAAACTCGATCGAGATTATACCATCCGCCAGCCCGTCGGATGTGCGTCAGCGGATCGAGGACGCTTTGCGGCGCGATGCCGAACTGGAAGCAAAGCGCATTCAGGTCAGGGTTGATGATCGCAGGGTCACGCTTGATGGCAAAGTCCGAACATGGGCCGAGCGTGATGCCGCCGAGAGAGCCGCTTGGGCTGCGCCGGGTGTGTCGTTTGTGGTGGATCACATCGCAATCGGCAGCTGAAGCCTGACAGACCAACCTGAAAGCCGGGCTGTGATATTGGCCCGGCTCGAGTGTGTGGCGCGCCAACTTTGCGTCACAAGATTTCTTTGGCGGGGTTAGCGCAATTTTCACAGGTTGGCGGGAAGGGCATAAAACGAGCCTTTATCACCGTGATAGAAGCACGGGCAGTTTGGCCTTTTTCAACAGATGGGTTGTAACGGCACCCACCGCAAAACCATAGATTCTGGAATCCCCAAACGCCCCGACCACCAACAGATCGACTTCGGTATCTATCAAGACGCGAAGCAGGTCTTTGCCACGGTTTTCGACCGTCGCCATCCTATCCGCAGTTCTGACTTTGAAACCACGCCGATCAAGTGCCGTGGCAAAATCGTCGCGGCTGTCAAATCCGGCTTGCACACCAACTGTCCGAGCAACAACCCGGATAAGATCGATGTCTGCACCGGCTTTCGCAAGGTCAAGCGCGTCATGTGCTGCACGCGTTGCTTCACACGTTTCGCTCCAGCCGACGGTAATATTCTGGAAGGTGGCGTTCAAGGCGGATTCGGGTGAAACAACAAGCACCGGGCAACCAATGTTGCGGATCAATCGATCCACCATTGCCCGATCATCGGGCGAACGGGTGCCCGACCCATGGCCTCCAATCATGCCAAGGTCTGACCCGCGCGCAGAGGATAACAAAAAATCCTCACTGTCATATAAGATTTCTTGTCGACGAAATTCGGCGGAAATGCCATTTTTCCGCATCTGTTCGCCAAACAGGTCGCGGATTTTGTCGGATTCGTTCCTCCCCCACTCTTGCAGAGTGGAATAGACCATTGGAAGGTTGGCAATTCCATCCAAGAAAACAACCGACGAGTGAGCGTGCAGTCCGGTCACATGCGCATCAAGCGCCGTTGCAATTGTGATTACCTTGTTGATAAGCCACTCAGCCTCGGATGAGACTAGAAGGCCCAATGCGATTGTTTTGACAGGAATTTTTGCAGAGCTTCGGTTTAGATGCCGTCGGATCGGGCGGTGGCACATATCTGCCTTTTACCCCGCCTTGGTTGCGCACCGGACGTCACGGCAATCGGTCGGTTTATCCAATTGTTTCGCGGTGTTCGGCTTTGGAAAAACAGGGCAACGCCTTTCCGGGTTTCACGTCTCTTGCACTGTTCAATAGCTTGTCGATGCCGCATTGCTCATGGCGCGCGAAAAGCTGCAGCTTTACCCTATTTGTGACCCTGATCTTGGTTGGGGTTATCAGGTCGATTGCCCCACGCTCTGACAGCTGGTGCAGCCCGCGGCACAGTGTTTCCACGGTCATATCCAGCAGTGAAGCAAGATCACGACGCGTCAGGTTAACCTGAACGAGCGGCGCGCTGAAATCGCGGGTTTTCGGGATCTGTTGATAGATCCAAAACGCAATGCGTTGCAACGTGTTGCGTCCGCGCATTGCCGCAGTCCAAAGCCGCTGCGTTTCAAGTTGATGTGCAATGACCCCTATATAAGCCCGATTCAGCTGCGGGTTTTCTTGCATCATGCCGTCCAGGGCCTGCCGATTTATCCAGCAGATACTGCTAGGGGTGGCCGCCTCCCATGAAAATACGTTGCTCTTTTGGCAGGGATCGCCAACGAATTCCCCCGGCTCAACAAGCTGGAGCAAATGGTTCTCGCCGTCTTCAGTAATCAGGACTATCTTGACCACCCCCGAGGCGACAATTCCCAGCTTTTCAGAGCGTTCGCCTTGCGGGGCAATTTCTTCGCCGGGTTGATAGCTCATAGGGTGGCCCCGCATGGGTGAAATAGCACAGGGCGTTTCACCCAGCGCCCCGCAAAGCCCGATGTGGCGTGCTGCACAAGAGGCACAGTGGTTGGACGTCTGCTGTTGCATGCCCATGAAATAGACCATCAATCTCTCCCCCCAAAGTCATCGTGCGCGTTCACCAAGGCAAAGAAACGAGGATTGGCTTGCACACTTAATCCATGCATTATCTTTAAACGAGTTTAGCGAATTCGTCTGTGTCAGAATTGTTGAGAATTGTACGTTGAGGGTTTTCAAGCCCAACCTTTTTCTGGGGTGTGAGGGGGACATGATTGATATGTCAGACAAGAAAGATTCACCAAACTTCAATGCTCTAGACAGTCGGCTGGCAGTGTTCATCTCAGAAACGCCGGCCGCCATAGCCATGTTCGATTGCGACATGCGGTTTATTGCATGGTCTCAGCGATGGGCGGAACGCTATGCTATGGGGGGCCGAAACCTTGCTGGCAAAACGCATTATGATGTGTTTCCCGATCTGCCTGCACACTTGCGGGAAGCACACAATCGTGCCCTTGCTGGTGAAGACGTGTTTTGCCCAGAAGAACGTGTTGAATATCCCGATGGGCACATTAATTGGGAACGCTGGCGGATCAAGCCGACCACCGATTCTAACGGGAATATCGTCGGCATAACGGCATTCTCTGAGGTTATAAACCGGCAGAAAACGGTCGAGACGCAGCTAAAGAACAGTGAAACCCACCTGCATCTTATGATCGACGCATTAGGGTTAGGGCTGTTAGACAGAGATTTGACGACAGGGGGCTGCAATCTGAGCGACACATTTCTACAGCTGCTCGGCTTGGACAAACAGGGCCTGCCGAAGGATGTTGCTGATTGGGGCAATGCACTGAACCCATCCGACTCCGTAGCTTTCATTGATGCGTGGAATGGCACAAAAGAGCCTGCCAACGACGGTTTGTTCAAAACCGAACTGGAGCCGGTCGTAGCGGGCACAAAGCGCCACATGCAACTTATCGGGCGCGTCTTGTTCACTGATGTGAACGGTCAGAAAATGCCGTCGCGGTTAATAGGCATATTGATAGACGAAACCGAACGCCATGACTTGCAGAAATCCCTCGCGCGGTCGCGTGGGCTTGAGGCCATTGGCAGAATTTCCGGCATCATCGCGCATGATTTCAACAACCTGCTATCCGTCATTCAGGCCAATCTTGAACTGGCTGCGATGCGGGTGTCTGACGAGGCCGCCAACGAACTATTGCAAAGCGCGATTGACGCGGCTGCGATGGGGGGCGACTTTAATAAAAAGCTGCTTAGCTTGTCGGGAGACAAGGACGATCAGGCGCCGCCCATTCAGTTGGACAAACACATACTTCGGATGTGGTCCATGCTGGAACGGATACTTAACGAAGACATATCCTTGCATTTCATTCCCGGTGCCGAAGATCTTTGCACGCGCATTGATTCAGCCGAATTGGACGGTGCCATCCTGAATCTGGTCGTCAACGCCCGTGATGCGCATTTGAACGGTGGCAAGATAGTTATCGCCACATGCGCGGTCGACTTAAATACCGAAGCGGCCGCGCGCTATGCCGAAGGAAAGCCGGGGCGCTATCTGGAGTTGAGTGTGTTAGATACCGGCATAGGGATGTCACCTGCAGATCTGCAAAGGGCTCGAGAGCCGTTTTTCACCAGCAAAGGGCCGACAATGGGCAAGGGCCTAGGGTTGACCAGTGTCGACACCTCGATAACAAAGGTCAACGGGTTCTTGGCAATCAACTCCGAACTGGGCAAGGGAACCAAGGTGTCGCTTTTTCTGCCGGTGGCCGAATGCCCCACGGAAAAACCGGTTCAACAAGACGAAATGCCCTTTGGGAACGGCCAGTTGATTCTTGTCGTCGAAGACGGTGCGATGGTTCGCGAAGCCACGATGAAACGTCTCGAGGCGCTTGGCTATGCCGTGATCGAAGCCAGTGACGGGGCAGAGGCACTCCAGTTGTTGGCTGATGGCGAGCCGGTCGACCTTGTTTTTTCGGACATGGTCATGCCGGGCGAAATTTCGGGCTACGACCTTTTGGGCATCGTCCGGCGCCACTATCCCAAAACAGCAAGGCTCTTGACGTCCGGTTATACGTCTGCGCGCAGCAGGCCGCCAAAACCAGACGGTCCGCTTCCGGAATTACTTAGAAAGCCCTATTCAATGGCAGTTCTGGCGCGGGCGATAGAGCGTGCGCTTATGTTTCCTCAGGAATAGCGACGACATCGCCGCTGAAAACATAACCTACGCCACGCACAGAGCGTATCAAGGGCGATAGCTCATCCGGTTGCCCGATTTTGCGGCGCAGCCGCGCAACATGCCCGTCAATCGACCGATCAAGATGCGACCAGTCGCGCCCGTATAAGGCATTCGATATTTCATCGCGGCTTAGAACCCGCCCCGGGTTGCGCACGAAGAGTTCTAGCAACTGCAATTCCATGCTTGTCAGGTCCAGCGGTGTGCCGTCGCGATCCTGGGCCACCATGCGCTTTAGGTCCAGTTCGCTGTGATCAAACACAATCTTTGTAGGCGCATCGACGGGGTTTTGATAACTCTCTAGCGTCTTTTGCAACCTCAGAACAACTTCACGGATATGGAAGGGTTTGACGATGTAGTCATCCGCTCCACACTCCAGCCCCCGAACGCGGTCATAGGGCTCGTGACGGCCCGAGATCATGACCACAGGGGTGTTCCACTGCTGGCGCATTTCCAAGGCGATTTTAAGCCCGTCATCTTTTCCCAAATTGAGATCAAGAGTGATGATAGAAATTCTATTCCCACGCAAAGCCTCAAGCATTGTTGTGCGGTTCCATGCCTCGTACACCTGCCACCCTTGTGCCTCTAACCCAAGCCGCAGACCCTTGCGGACATCGGGGTCGTCTTCAACAATAAGAACGGAAATCTCACTCATTTATTTTTGCACCTTCAGTCATTTTTTGCGGAAAACGGGGCACAACGAAACCAAAAATATCAAATATCGCTTTACGCTTTACGCTCTACGATATCGGCACCTTTTTCAACGCATAAAATTGAATATTAGCATGTGATTAAGTCAGCAAGGATGTCCTGCCACGATTTACAATGCGTCAATTGAATATTTTGTTACTATAAAACAGATATTTGTCAAGGAAAGTAGACGAAATCCAAGCCGCCAGAACTGAAATCGACGAAGGCTTTTGTGCCAAAGGATTCATGCCCGGCTGACGGCAATTCAACGGCAAGCGGATATCAGAACGGCCCCGTATTGCGGGAAACGCTCGGCCATCCGGGCATTGACGGCTGTCAATGCGCCCACATGGCGTTCTGGCCATCCTGTAAAGAAATTGGAGGGTTACACCATGAAATTTTCGGTCATACTTTTCCCGCTATTTCTTACCAGCGCCGCCATGGCGCAAGAGCAAAGGGAAGATTGGGGAAAGCACTATTACACTCAATACTGTGCCACATGCCATGGTGACGAGGCCAAGGGAGATGGCGATCTGACTGAATTGCTGATCGTTAAAGTGCCAGACCTGACAACGCTTAGCCAGCGCAATGATGGTAAATTTCCCTTGCTGCGTGTGATTCACATTATTGACGGGCGCAGCGGATTGCGGGCGCATAAAGAGCCGATGCCAGTCTATGGCGCCCTATTTCGTGAGGAGTTGCAACCCTCGTCCGGCATGATGGGCGGGGCCGAGCCGCAGATACGGGGCCGTGTGTTGACCATCGCAGAATACCTGCAATCCATCCAGCAATAGCCGTTGACTATTCCGGCGGTGAACTGATGCGGTGGATGCCCCCACCCCAACGGCATCAATTGTGCCAAGATGGTTTTATTGCAACCAAGCAGAGGG
>NZ_JBGQOQ010000048.1:0-17429 GCF_052119765.1 Pseudorhodobacter sp. W20_MBD10_FR17
CCGATCTGGACCGCATCTCGACCGAGATGAAGCCACGCAAGTATCGCGCGACAAAGGCGGACTGTCAGGCTTGCCCCCTGAAGGCGCAATGTTGCCCGAACAGCGATACCCGCAGCCTTCAACGCGGGAAATACGAGGTGGTGCGTGATTTTGCGCGCAGTTGCACGGCGTCTGCGTTTAACGAGATCGCGCAAAAACGGCGTAAGAAAGTTGAGATGCTGTTCGCGCATCTGAAGCGTATCCTGGGCCTCAACCGTCTGAGGCTTAGGGGACCATTAGGCGTGAAAGACGAGTTTACACTCGCCGCCACCGCTCAAAATCTGCGAAAACTGGCCAAGCTCTGCACAATAACGGCCCCATCTGCGCCGATTGGCTGAGAAAACCGGTCTGGCGGTTGCTCAAACTGACGAAAGCTCACTGAAAAATTACGAAGCGCAAAAACCATTCCGAAGTCGCCGACGAGTTTTTCAACAGCATCGGCCGAACATGTGGCGGAGGTCACTCGGGATTCTTGTGACGCTCCGATGTTCGGGACCGCAGAAACCACCATTCCGAACCGTTATCGCGTTCAACACGCCTAGCATTAACATCATGGAGCATCTGTCGAACTTCGTCGTCCGAGAATCCGCCAATCGGCCTTCTTAGCGCTTGAAATGAGCGATCAACATACGACTTGTGATTTAGCATCTCCGTCAATATTTCCTTTGCAACTTCGGCGCCGAGCCTTTGCTGTTTCAGAAGACTTATCTCATGCTGAAATTGCCGCCTTTGTAGAAATAGCTCTACGCATCCCGTCAAGACGCCTCCGATTACAACGCCAATAAGTGCCCATACTGCTTCACTCATCCAGAATCCCTTTTAAAAGGTTTTGCGGGGGGGACGGCGTGTTCACACGATTGCCTCCCCGCGTTTTCTGGCCTTGCAGGCAAGACTTCGCGACACGGCCTACCCTAACGTTCGGCAGCAGAATTTCTGCTTTCCACCGAAGCCAAGCATCGGTATCAAGCGGCATGGCAAAGCTGTATTTTCACTTTTCTACGATGAATGCGGGCAAATCGACCTCGCTTTTGCAGGCTTCGCACAACTATCGCGAAAGCGGGATGAAGACCTATTTGATCACCGCCCAGCTGGACAAGCGGGCGGGCCATGCGCGAATTGCCAGTCGCATCGGTATTGGACAAGACGCTGATACTTTTGCCCCAGGCGAGGATATTTACGCCAAAATTGCGGCCCAGCAGGCCAAAGGCCCTGTGGCCTGTGTGTTCATTGATGAGGCCCAGTTTCTGACCAAGGCACAGGTTTGGCAGTTGGCCCGGGCCGTGGATGATTTGGGCGTGCCAATTATGTGCTACGGCTTGCGCGTTGATTTTCAAGGAAATCTCTTCCCTGGCTCTGCGGCTTTGCTGGCGTGGGCCGATGAAATGCGCGAGGTGCGCACCATTTGCCATTGCGGTAAAAAGGCGACAATGGTGGTGCGCAAAGGGCCGGATGGGGCCGTTCTGAAAGACGGCGATCAGGTGCAGATCGGCGGCAATGAGAGCTATGTTTCGCTGTGCCGCAAACATTGGCGCCAAGCGGTTGGGGATTGCGAAACCGCCTGAGGCCTTTCGCGGGTGATCTGATCCAAACAGGTTACAAACCCTTCCGGCCCACTCATTTGACTTTACCGACTCATCCATAATCGGCCATGCTACCCCAAAGAAATACCACGGGGGGATCTATGGGCTGGCTTACGGATGAGACGGGCTTGGAACGTTGTGCGGCCAATCATGTGGCATTGACACCGTTGTCACATTTGGCGCGGGCTGCAGATGTGTTTCCCAATCGGCCCGCTGTGATCTATGGCCAAACCCGTCGCACCTATGGGCAATATTTTGACCGTGTCAGCCGTCTTGCGTCGGCCCTAGCTGCGCATGGGGTACGCCCGGGCGATGTAGTGGCAACTTTGCTGCCCAACGTCCCCGCGCATGCCGAGGCCCATTTTGGCGTGCCGGCCTGTGGCGCCGTGATCAACACCATCAACACGCGGCTAGAGGCCGACACAGTTGGCTATATCTTTGACCATGGCGGCGCAGTGGTTTTGCTGTGCGACACGGCTTTTTTGCCGCTGGCCGAAGCCGCGATAGAGCTGCAAGCCGGCCCGCCGCCGCATATCATCGAAGTACCCGATACCGAGGCAGGATTTACCGCGACAGGCCGCTATCCGACCTATGAAGCCCTGTTAGACTTTGGCGATCCGGATGATGCTTGGCACATGCCGGAAGATGAGTGGGAGAGCATCGCGCTGAACTATACGTCGGGCACCACGGGGCGGCCCAAGGGTGTGGTGTGCCATCATCGTGGGGCGTATTTGCTAACGATGGGCACCGTGGTCAGTTGGGGCATGACGATGCACCCGACGTATTTGACCATTGTACCATTGTTTCACTGCAATGGCTGGGGGCATACTTGGATGATGCCGGTTGTGGGCGGAACGATTGTGTTTTGCCGCGACATAACCGCAGGCGCGATTTATGATGCGATTGCCGATCATGGCGTTTCCCATTTTGGCGGTGCGCCGATTGTGCTGAATATGCTGATCCAAGCCAAGGCCGACCAGCGCCGCGCATTTGACCATATCGTACAAGTTTTTACCGCAGGCGCCCCCCCTGCTGCGGCTACGCTTGCAGCAATCGAACCTTTGGGCTTTTCGGTCAAACAGGTCTACGGGCTGACCGAGACCTATGGCCACATCACCGAATGCCTGTGGGATGCGCAATGGGACGCCCTGCCCCAAGCCGAGCGTGCCGCGATCAAGGCGCGCACCGGCGTTGTGCAGCCGATGGCCGGTCAGGCGGTTGTGATGAATGCGGCCATGCAGCCCGTCCCCCGAGATGGCGCCACACAGGGCGAGATTATGATCCGCGGGAATACCGTGATGAAGGGCTATTTCAAGAACCCCGAAGCCACCGCCGAGGCGTTTGAAGGCGGGTGGTTCCATTCCGGCGACATCGCGTTTCAACACCCTGACGGCTACATCAAGATCACCGACCGCGCCAAAGATATCATCATTTCCGGGGGCGAGAATGTCAGCTCGGTCGAGGTGGAAAACGCGCTGATGCACCACCCAGCCGTGTCGCTTTGCGCCGTGGTGGCCAAGCCTTGCGGCACTTGGGGCGAGGTGCCTTGCGCCTTTGTCGAATTGAAAGCAGATGCCGACGTGACCGAAGCGCAGCTTATCCGTTTTGCGCGCGAGCATTTGGCGGGATTTAAAACCCCCAAACAGGTGGTTTTTGGCGAGCTCCCCAAGACATCAACCGGAAAAATCCAAAAATTCTTGTTACGCAACGCCGCAAAGCTGTTGGAATGACGCTGTAAGATTGTGAAACCCTTGGCGGTCGTCTATCGTGGTGAAAAATAAGGCAGCAGGCAAGGCCATCAATGGCAATTACGGCCCTGAAAAAATATCAAAAGCTGGAAAGCTCTGGTCTGTGGCGTGAAAACGCAAAGGGCCAGAGGCGGGAAGTTATTGCCAATTTGGGGGCGACCTCGCTGATATTGTCCGACCCCAAGTGTGAGGTGGCGTTGACCCATTGGTCGCTGCCCGCCGTTAAACGGCTGAACCCCGGTGAGATGCCCGCGCTCTATGCGCCGGATGCCTCTGACGGGGAAACCTTGGAAATTGACGATAACGAGATGATTTCGGCGCTGGAAACCGTGAATGCGGCCATTCAAGCAACCCGCCCGCACAGGGGGCGGCTGCGCAACACGCTACTCGGTGCGGTCGCTGTGGGCATTCTGGCCATAGGGGTGTTTTGGCTGCCCAATGCACTGGTCGAACACACCGCCTCTTTCGTGCCCCGCACCACGCGCCAAGATATCGGGAACGAGGCTCTGGCAGACTTGACCCGCCTGACCGGCCAGCCCTGCGATTCCAAAAGCGGTAAGGCGGCACTGGCCAAGCTGTCGCGGCGGCTGTTTGGGCCGGACGGCGGGGTTGAGCTTGTGGTGGTGCGGACCGGCCTGACCATGGCCCAAGCCTTGCCGGGGCGGCTGGTTGTCCTACCCGAATCCCTGCTGGCCGAGCGAGACGGGCCAGAGACAATCGCAGGCTTTGCCCTTGCGGCCCGCATTGCGGCCGAACTGAACGACCCCATGCTGCACCTCCTGCAATACGCAGGCATGAGCGCAACCTTTCGCCTGCTGACAACCGGCAATTTGCCCGAGGCGGCCGTACGCGGCTATGCAGAAACCCTGATCAATTCCGAACAGCAACAACCGTCAGACGACACCTTACTCGCCCGATTTGAGGCGGCGGGCCTTGCCACGACCCCCTATGCGACCATGCGTGACCCTTCGGGTGCAACCACTGCGGGCCTGATTGAGGCAGATCCGTTCAGCAATGTGATTCCCCCCGCGCTTTTGCCCGATGGGGATTGGGTTAGCCTACAAGATATCTGTACAAACTAGGGCCGCCAAAAGGGCGGTATCTTGCGATGCGCCACAGCCTGCCCCCAAGCACTGGTGCCGGGTTTCCGCTTAAGCGACAAATCGCCCGTTTTACCCAATTTTGTTGAAAAAACTTGCCAGAATCGGTAAGGTTCCTTCGATATAAGGAATGACTGCGGGGCATACCCTGCGTAACAATGAGGCCGAGCCATGACAAAACATCTGATCGCAGCAAGCCTGCTGGCAATTGCCCTGCCGATGACCGCATTTGCGGGACCAATTGAAAGTGCCTGTAATAAGTCAGACCGTAAGGGTGCAAGCCGCGCACTCTGTAGCTGTATTCAGCAAGTCGCCGACATGACCTTGAAGGGTGGAGATCAGCGCAAAGCGGCCAAATTCTTTTCAGATCCAGATCAGGCGCAAAAGGTTCGCATGTCCAAAAGTGACCGCGACAACGAGTTTTGGGCGCGCTACAAAAACTTTGGTGAGACGGCTGCGGCCTATTGCGGCGGCTAATCAACCTAGGATTTTAGCGTAATACAATAGCCAACACCGACCAGCCTAAGGGATTGGTCGGTGTTTTGCGTTAAGCGGGTGCCCCCAAACAAAAACGGCCCCAATCGGGGCCGCCTGTTAGTCAATTGGTTGCAAATCAGTTGCCAGTGCCGGATTTCATTTTGCCGTGGCCCATTTTGCTATGGTCCATAGCTTTTCCCATTTCTGGCGTACGGTCATTGTCGACCGGAACGTCGACAACAATATCGCCTGCCTTTTCAAAGGTCAGCGTCAGTGTAACAACATCGCCCTGCACCGGCACCGTATTCAGGCCCAAGAACATAACATGCTCGCCACCGCGTTGCAGCATGTGGTTTTCGCCAGCGGCAATAGGAAAGCCTTCCTCGACATGCACCATTTTCATCACGCCATTAGCGTCTTGCAGGTGGGTATGCAGTTCAACCTTTTGGGCAATATCCGAATGGGCGTCGATCAGACGATCTTCGGCGCCGTGGTTTTCGATCGTCATAAAGGCCGCGCCACTGGTGGCCATTGCGCCCGAAACGCGCATGTAGGGATCGACGATGGTGATGTCGGCGGCAAAGGCCACAGGTGCCGCAGCGATAGCTAGAAAAGCGGCTGACGCCGCTGCGAAGAGGGATTTAGAGATCATGTGTTTGGTCTTTCATTGGATATGGATTTGAAACGGCGACGCTCAACCCATCAATGGCGGCCCTCTCGCCCGCGTAACCAGCACGTCTGCGGCGCGGGGCCGCGTGCTTAGCCCAATTGCGACAACCCGTTCGCCTGCGCTGGTTAAGGCTGCGATGGTTGGGCTGTCGGGCGGCAAATAGGCTGCCAAACCAGCAAGACACTCCGGGCATGGGTGCACCGGGCCAACAGGGTTTCCCTGATCGTCCAAAGTGATGCTGAGTACGCCATAACCCGAGCAAATGACGATCGTCGTGCCACCGTTTGACATGGCAGCGGCCTGCCCCTTTGCCACAGCCATAGAGACGCTGCCCGCGACTAGCGCAAGGCAGAGCAAAACAAGGCTGATGGGGCGGACTATCCGAAGCATGCGACTTTGTTATACAGGCACGGCCCTTTGTAAAAGGGTCATTTCAGCGCAGGTCACTCAAACGCAAAAAGCCCCGCTTGCCGCGGGGCCATGCGTTGAAATTGCAAAGCAATCAGGCTACTGCCTGTGCCTTTTCAACTTCTTTTTTGATCTTCAGCGCTTTTGGCGAAAGCTCGTCATTTTTGGCTTTTGCCAAGAATGCGTCAAACCCACCGCGGTGATCTACTGTGCGCAGGGCAGCAGCAGAAATACGCAGAGAGAAAGACTGACCGAGCACGTCGGACAACAACGTGACATCATTCAGGTTTGGCAGAAACCGGCGACGGTTTCTGTTTTTGGCGTGGCTGACAGTGTTGCCAGTCATTGGGCCTTTACCGCTCAGTTCGCAGACGCGCGACATAGTCGTGATCCTTGTATTCAACGCCCTAAGGGCGTCACATCAACATCAAAGGCCGCTGCAGTTTTCAGCATGCCAAAATTCTATCAGCGTCTGTTATGGGGAATCGCAGGCACAGTCAAGCGGGCAAGTCCGTGATCGCCGAGTTTTCACGCCCCAACACCCGTTTGGAGCAAAAGCTGCACTGCATTTATCTGCCAGCCCTCAGGCGTCTCGATCATCTGGTAATCCAGCAGATGGGTTTTCCCGCTTTCATCAGTGATCATTACCTGTTGCCAAATCTGCCCGTCAACCTCTCGAATCCCCAACATCCTTACAGACTTGGGCCGAAACACCATTGGATACCCGTTTTGGACCATGGCGCCAAAACGGTCTGCCGTGCCAAAAATATCTTTGATTGTCGGCGAAGCAAAGCCAAAAGCGCGGGCAAAATCATCGGCCTGAAAAGCATCTAACTGGCCATTTATAGTTGATTGAGGGGTCGCCCTCGCCCCCTCTTGCGCCATCACAAACACGGGATGCGCGCATATCAGGATCATAGCATAGACAAACTTTCGCACTCTGTAGCCCTCCGCATATGTTTCAGACCATAATCTAGCCCGAAAAATGAGCGGGACAAATGCGCCGCTAGTACCGCCGTGATGCGGTTGAGATGATCTAAATCAGAGCCGCAGGGCCAGAAGAGTGCGAGAATCGGCTCATCGTAACAACACAGATCGGACACAGCATGAAACGTGTATTCGCCCTTCTTCCCATCGCTTTTACACTCGCTTGCCAGCCAGCCTTCGCTGGCCCTGTAGCAGAATTTGATGCAGCCTTTGACGGCATGTATGCCAGCTATAGGGTTGCACTGTTCGCCACAAACTCGGGCAATGCCGAAAAATCGGCGGCCGCGATGGCAGGAATGGAACAGCAATGGCAAGGCCTGTTGGCAAGCTATGGCCAGACTCCGCCCCCGCAATATGAAGACGATACCCTTTGGCCAGACATGACCGCCGAGGTCAGCAAGACCCTCGCCAAAGCGCAAGACGAGGTCACAAGCGGCGACCTCGCCGCATCGCACCTGACGTTAGAGGCGGTACGTGAGTCTTTTAGCGCGCTGCACGCCCGCAATGGCATCGAGCGGTTCTCTGACCGCATGAACGCATACCATGCCGAGATGGAACATGTCCTAGAGTTGGATTTGACGGTGCTGGATGCAGCCGCCATGCAGCGGGTGTTGGAACATGCAGTCGTGTTGGATTATTTGGCCCAAGACATCGCGGTGCTTCCGCCTGCTGGCACCGAGGGTGACGCAGAGTACAACAGCTTATCATCGGCGATGCTTGCATCCGTTGACGCGTTGCTGACTGCGGCACGGGCTGCCGACGAAGCGGCCGTAAAGGCGGCCATTGGCGGGCTAAAGGTTCCCTATTCCAAGCTGTTTCTTAAATTCGGCTAAGCACATAAACTTTCGGCCCCGCAGCGTATCGCGGGGCCGATCTTTGCAGCGTTGGCTTGGCGGCGTTGGGCAGTCTTTAACCCAGCAATTCGCCCGCAAGGCCACGGTCAATCAATGCCAGTGATTCTTTGACACCGTAAAGCGCGATAAAACCGCCAAAGCGGGGGCCTTCGCTGGCACCAAGCAGCACTTCGTACAGCGCCTTGAACCACTCACGCAGGTTTTCGAACCCGTGATCTTTGCCAACAGCAAAGACCATGCTTTGCAGCGCCTCGGCGTCCAAGCCACCCTCCCAAGCGGCCAGACGGGCGCGCATATCTTCCATAGCCGCGCGCTCTTGATCGGTGGGCAGGCGGAACACCCGCTTTGGCGCCACGAAATCGGCGAAATAGCGCACCGCATAGCCCGCCGCCGCATCTAAATCGGGGTGCGTTTCAGGCGATGCCTCAGGCGCATACCGCTTGATAAAGCCCCAGAGGCCCGCCGCATCCGATGCCGCCGACACGCTGGCAAGGTTCAGCAACATCGAGAACGGCACCACCATTTTGCTTTCGGGTGGGTTGCCGGAGTGGATGTGCCACACAGGGTTGTTCAACTGCGCCGCAATATCTTGGCCCGCATAGGCGCGCAGCTGCTGATGGTATTCATCCATCGCACGCGGGATCACATCAAAATGCATCCGCTTGGCGGTTTTGGGCTTTTGATACATGAAGTACGACAGGCTTTCGGTGCTGGCATAGGTTAGCCATTCATCGATTGTCAGGCCGTTGCCGCTGGATTTGCTGATCTTGTGACCATCCGCATCAAGGAACAACTCATAGGTCATATGGTTGGGTTTGCGCCCGCCCAGTGCCTCACAAATCCCGTCATAGATCGGGGTGTTGGTCGAATGATCTTTGCCATACATCTCAAAGTCGACGTCCAACGCCGCCCAGCGCGCGCCGAAATCGGGCTTCCACTGCAACTTAACATTGCCGCCGGTCACGGGCAGCGTCCACTCACGGCCATCCTCATCATCAAAGGTGATGGTGTGGTTGGTGGCATCGACTTTCTTCATCGGCACATACAAAACCCGCCCGGTTTCGGGGTGAATCGGCAAAAACGCCGAATAGGTTTGCTGACGCTCTTCCCGCAGGGATTTCAGCATGATCGCCATGATCGCGTCATAGCGCTCAACGCACAGCCGCAAAACATCATCAAACTGCCCCGATTTGTAAAACTCGGACGCGCTGATGAATTCATACTCGAACCCGAAGGTATCAAGGAAACGGCGCAGCATGGCGTTGTTGTGATGGCCAAAGCTTTCATATTCGCCATACGGGTCGGGCACGGTGGTCAAAGGCTTTTGCATGTGCTCGCGCAGCATGTCCTGCTGCGGCACGTTGCTGGGCACTTTGCGCATGCCGTCCACATCATCCGAAAAACAGATAAGACGGGTGGGTATGTCGGAAATAGCTTCAAACGCGCGGCGGATCATGGTTGTGCGTGCCACCTCGCCAAAGGTGCCGATATGCGGCAGGCCGCTGGGGCCATAGCCGGTTTCAAACAGCACATAGCCCTTTTCCGGCGCTTTCTTGGCATAGCGTTTCAGCAGCGCGCGTGCCTCTTCAAAAGGCCAGGCTTTCGACGTCATCGCAGCTTCACGCAGGGCAGACATATCCCTCATCCTTATATTGGTATAACAACACCGTGTTGTCATAGACCGGCCACTCCTATTGCCCCGCCGCCAATAGGTCAATAATCTGTACCCAAATGACCCATATAAGGACGAAACCGATGCCCGATACACTTGCCACAATAACCGCCCAAGACGCGCTTTTGGCAATTATGGTCGCCGTGTCGGCATCTGATGAAAACTTGCGCACGTCCGAACTGGTGGCGATTCAGCGCATCGTCAACCACCTGCCGGTATTCGCAGGCTATGACCCAGACCGCTTTGCACAAGTGTCAGGCGTGGTATTTGATTTGCTTGAAGAAGAAGACGGGCTTGATGCGTTTTTCGGGTTAATTCAAGACGCGCTGCCGGAAAAGCTGTTTGAAACGGCTTATGCTCTGGCCTGCGATGTGGCCGCAGCCGATGGCACGCTTTATGAACAAGAGCTGCAATTCTTGCAGGAAATCCGTGATGAGCTGGCAATTGACCGCCTGCACGCTGCCGCGATTGAGCGTGGCGCGCGCGCACGGCATATGACAGTCTGACGCAAACGGTATGCGCACGCCGCCTCAGGTGTATTGCGCCGCCCAGTGGCTGATCAGTTTGGCCTGCATATCGCGGGCCCGCCGTGTCCATTGCGACCCGCCCTTGGGCTGTTCACGTTCCGACATCGACAGCGCATCCCGCCGCGCTGTATCGGCGCTAAAGATCGCAAAGGTCAACTCTTTGCCGGACGTAGGCTGCACATAGCCCGCAAGGCCGGACACAAAGTTCAGCGTGCCGGTTTTGGCCACAACGCGGGTGGGGTGATTTTTGATCTCTTTGCCATCCGCACCGCGCAAGCCTTGCTGTTTCAAAAGGTCTGGCAACATGCCGCCCCGCGCGGCATGAAACGCCTTGGCCATATCGTTTGCCGAAATCCGCGAATCTCCGCCAAGGCCAGAGTGATCGACAAAGCGGCTGCTAATGCCGTGCTTGGCCGCAGCCCAAGCCTGCATCTGCGCCGCCGAGGCCTTTAGGCCTGCCGCGCCAGATGCCGTAAGGCCCAGCGCCTCGGCCGTCATGTTGGTCGAATATTTCAACATATCGCGCATCACCTCGGACAGCGCATCGCTGCGCGTCTCGGCGACAACCGCGCCTGCGGGCAGGGCACCGATAAGCGATGCCTCGGGCAGGCGCAGGCCATGCGCACGCATCAAGGTGGCAAACACCTCGGCGGTGTATATCTCGGGGTGGCGCACGGGCAACCAACGGCTGCCTGCCTTGCCCAGCGCGGCTTGCGCCACTGTCCATGTGTCACGGTCATTGGCGGCCTTATAGGCAAACAGCGGTGCCTCGCGCGGCACAGCGCTAACGCTTGCCATCGCCACGGCAGGGATAAAGCGTTTGCCGCGCGCATCCATTGAAATATTATAGCCGTTATTGCCACGCCGCCATTCAAAATTCACGCGGTTATAGTTCAGGTTCAACCCAGAAACCGCAGGGTTATAGCCCACGAAATCAGGCTGTTCGTGGTCAATTTCATCAATATGCGGAATACCGCCAGCAAAGGCGAGGTAGCGGCCGCTGATCTCGGTGATCCCTTTGGCGGCCAAGGTCTGCGCAAGATCGCCCAAGCGGTCTGTATCAAGGCTGGGGTCGCCGCTGCCAACCAAAATCAAGTCGCCTTGCAGCCGCCCGCCTTGAACCGGCCCTGTGGTCATAACGCGCGTTGCATAGCGATAGCTGGCGCCCAGCCGGTCAAGCGCGTAAAAGCTGGTCATTGCCTTGGCCACCGAGGCTGGCGGTTGGCCCACTGTTTCATTCATAGCTTCGATGATTTTGCCGCTGCGGCTGTCCATGACGACAAAGCCCACGGTGCCCCCCAGGCCTGCCGCCGACACGATCGCATCACTGCCGCCCGACCGCGCGATGCCAGAGCCGGGCTTTGACGCCGGACGCGGTGAACGCGCCGGTGCTTCGGCACAGCCGGGAACGGCTGCGCTGGCCAAAAGCGCCGTTAAAACCCAACGTCTAGAATACATCACCGATCCCCCACAACACCCATCACAAACCTACCCCAAGGCAGACGCAAACGTCCAGCACCCCTACTCAGGCTTTTTGCTGATCTGCCCGACCCATTCCCCCCGCGCACGAATGGCACTGGACGAGGCGTTGCGTAAAGGCATGTTCAGAAAACACCATCGCGGCAGCGCACCGTGGGCCAAAGTTTGCGCCAGTCCATCCGGTACACGCGCGCGCCAAAACACCTCGGCAGTCTTGGACAGCCGCGCTTGAATGCGGCTACCGGGGCGGGCCAAAACGCCCACGGGCACCATGTGCATGATGTCTTGCCAGCGGTCCCATTGGTCAAACTGCAACAGGTTATCGGCCCCCATCAGCCAGACAAACCGCACATCCGGATAGCGGGCGGTCAGGGCCTTTAGCGTCTCGGCGGTATAGCGTGTGCCCAGACGCGCCTCGATATCGGTTACAATCACACGCGGATCATCCATCACCACCTGCGCCTGCGCCAATCGGTCGGCCATCGGCGCAGGTTGACGCGCCTTTAGCGGATTACCGGGCGACACCAACCACCACACCCTATCCAACCCGAACCGTTTGATCGCCTCGCGCGTCAGATGCGCATGGCCTTCGTGGGCAGGGTCAAACGACCCGCCCAACAGGCCGATGACCATCCCCTTGGTCGCGATTGGAAATCCTTGCCGCATATTTCAAAACTACTTTCGCTGCGCGCCAAGACCTGTCTGGCTGTGGCAATTTGGATAAAGCGCTATCTTCCTTGCCTCCGCATCAGGGCCCCCCTCGGACGGCCTTTTTGTGATAAACCTGTCAGACCCAATCGCCATATATCGTTTAAAACGCTATTAAACCGCAGCTTTGGCAGACAGCTTTGGCGCTGTCGAGAACTGTCTGCACATAAAATGTCGGTCTAATATAGCCGAACACAACCGACAGGCGCTTGCGCGCAGCTTTAGCCAAAGCTTTCGACGCATTGTTGCCCTTGTCCACAACAATCGCTACATAGCGCTTAACAACGGATCAGGAGCACTATCATGGCCAGCTATCAATACATCTACCACATGGACGGCGTGTCAAAGACCTATCCGGGTGGCAAGAAATGCTTTGAAAATATTCAACTGAACTTTCTCCCCGGCGTGAAAATCGGTGTGGTCGGCGTGAACGGCGCGGGTAAATCGACCCTGCTGAAAATCATGGCCGGTATGGACAAAGATTTCAAAGGCGAAGCATGGGCCGCCAAAGGCGCGCGCGTGGGTTATCTGGCGCAGGAACCGCACCTTGACCCAAAGCTGACCGCCAAAGAAAACGTCATGCTCGGCGTGGCAAGTAAGACCGCGATTCTAGAGCGTTACAACGAATTGGCGATGAACTATTCGGATGAAACCGCTGACGAGATGGCGAACCTGCAAGACCAGATAGACGCGGGCAACCTGTGGGAACTGGACGCAACTGTCGGCGTGGCAATGGACGCTTTGCGCTGCCCGCCCGATGACGCGAATGTTGAGGATTTGTCGGGCGGCGAACGCCGCCGCATCGCGCTGTGCAAGCTGTTGCTGGAAGAGCCAGACATGCTGCTGCTTGACGAGCCGACCAACCACCTTGACGCCGAATCGATTGCTTGGCTGCAAAAGCACCTGATCAATTACAAAGGCACGATCCTGATCGTCACGCACGACCGTTACTTCCTTGACGATATCACCAGCTGGATTCTGGAACTCGACCGCGGTCGCGGCATTCCGTATGAGGGCAACTATTCCGCATGGCTGGAACAAAAGGCCAAGCGGATGCAGCAGGAATCGCGCGAGGACAAGACCAAGCAAAAGGCGCTGGAAAAGGAACTGGAGTGGATCCGTTCTGGTGCCAAGGCCCGCCAATCCAAAGGCAAGGCCCGTATTGCACGCTATAATGAAATGGCTGGTCAAACGGTTATGGAACGGTCAACCACCGCGCAGATCGTTATTCCGAACGGCGAACGCCTCGGGAATAAGGTCATCGAGGTTGTCGGCCTATCCAAGCATATGGGCGACAAGCAGTTGATGGAAAACCTGACGTTTACCATCCCACCCGGGGCGATTGTTGGGGTTATCGGCCCGAACGGCGCGGGTAAATCGACGCTGTTCCGCATGATCACCGGACAAGAGAAGCCGGATGAGGGCACGATCACCTTGGGCGACACCGTGCAGCTGGCCTATGTTGACCAGTCGCGCGACAGCCTCGACCCGAATGCCACCGCGTGGGAGGAAATCTCGGGCGGGGCCGAGGTCATTCACCTTGGCGACATGGAAGTGAACAGCCGCGTTTATGCCGGTTCGTTCAACTTTAAAGGCACTGACCAGCAGAAAAAGGTTGGCCTGCTGTCGGGTGGTGAGCGGAACCGCGTGCACATGGCGAAACTGCTGCGCTCGGGCGGGAACGTGCTGCTGCTTGATGAACCGACCAACGATTTGGACGTGGAAACCCTGCAAGCGCTGGAACAAGCGATTGAGGATTTCGCCGGCTGCGCGATCATCATCTCGCACGACCGCTTTTTCCTCGACCGCCTCTGCACGCATATGCTCGCGTTCGAAGGCGACGCGCATGTGGAATGGTTCGAGGGCAACTTTGAAGACTACGAGCAGGACAAAATCCGCCGCTTGGGTCCAGATGCGTTGGAGCCAAAACGGGCGAAGTACAAACGCTTTGCGCGGTAAGGAATGCGGCATTGGGCAAGGGCAGATCAGTAAAACTATTTCTCGCAGAGGGGTCCGCAACAGGGATCCTTACTGCAGAAATCATCAACTGGACTGGTCATGCCCTTGCCGCGCCGAGGACACGACTTGAAGCAGCACTGAAACGCGAAGAACTCAAAAGAACTGGGATATACATTCTTTACAGCGACTCTTTTGGCGCAGATCTCCCCTCCGTTTATGTGGGGGAGGGTGATGATTTTTCGGTGCGTCTTCGCATCCATTCGCGCGACAATGAAAAAGACTATTGGGACCGCTTTATTGCGGTCACAAGCAAAGACATGAACCTTACAAAGGCGCATGTAAAATATCTTGAAGGTCGTCTGATCTCGCTCCTAACAGACGCCAAAAAGTGCGAACTCCAGAACAAAACGGAACCAACTTTCGACAAGCTTCCAGAGGCGGACATCTCGGATATGGAAACGTTCCTTGAAGAGCTTCAGCTGGTGCTTCCGGTTATCGGGGTGGATTTCTTTCGAAAACCGCAGATTAGGCCGCAGCCTAATTTCCCCCCTGAAGAGCCACAAACTAAGTTTTATTTGAGGAATTCCGCAAAGGGAATTATCGCAACGGCAGTCGAAGCGGACGGGGAGTTTGTCATATTGGCAGGCGCAACAGGAAGCTTAAACGTTGCCCCATCCTTTAATGATCGCAACCGAAATCAAAGAGATCAAGCGCTCGAAAGTGGGCGCGCCGTTAAACTGGACGACAAGACATTTCGTTTACAGCAAGATATCGGCTTCACAAGCCCAAGTGCCGCAGCCGTATTTCTTTTTGGAACAAGCAGAAACGGCCGAACAGATTGGCTGGTCGATGGCCAAAGCATCACTTATGGTCAATGGTCTGATGCCAAAGTACAGGCTGCAGAGTAAGAAATCGCACTTAGCCCCCCAAAAGGAACCAATCCCACCCCACACGCGTTCTTCCCATAGCAACAGCAAATGGAGAAGATCATGAAAGGTATTGTCGCTTGGTTTATGGGGGTTCCTGTCGTCGTGATTATCCTGCTTTACGTATTTGGGTTCTTTTAAGCCCGTACTTTAAAGCAAAGACACTTAACGCTTTTCCACCACCCGTGGCCGCCCTGCATCATCGATCGCCACAAAGGTAAACACCGCTTCTGTCACCTTTTCGCGCGCGCCAAAGCGGCCACGGCGCACCCATGCTTCTATCTCTATGCCCATCGAGGTACGTCCAACGCGGATAACGCGGCCATAGATGCACAGCACATCGCCCACGCCCACGGGCCGGATAAACTTCATCGCGTCCAGCGCGACAGTGGTCACGCGGCCATTGGCGCGCTCACCGGCAATGATCCCCGCCGCGATGTCCATCTGGCTTAGCACCCAGCCACCAAAGATATCGCCATTGGTATTCACATCACGCGGCATCGCCAAAGTGCGCAGCGTCAGCTCGCCCTCGGGGCCAGCATCTGTGCCCGTTTCAATAGCCTTTTCCATGCACTTCTTCTCCTGTCAGCGCGGGCGTAAAGGTACATACCAGCCGCATTTCATCAAAGGCGCGCAGGGTATGGCGGTCATGCGCGTTCAGGGCATAGATTACCCCCGGCGTGATCGGATGCACCTGCCCTGTCGCCAAATCTTCAATCTCACCACGGCCCGAAATACAATAACACGCCTCAAGATGGGATTTGTAGTCCAGCGTCATCTCGGCACCGGCCAAGATGATCGTATCGGTCATGGTGTAGCCCATACCGTCAGGCGCAGTCAGCAAACGGCGGCTGTTCCAGCCCGGGCCGGTTACATCATGCGCCGAGCCGATCACTTGGCTAAGGCTTCGAACAATCATGCCGCCCCCTTTTTTAGAATAAGGAACACTTTAGCCGCCACGCTGTTCTATCAGAGCGCGTTGTTCAACCCCACAACTGTCCGCATCAGCCCAAATACTGTGTTTGCCGTGGCCAAAGGAGACTCGGTCGCCAATACGGTATCCATAGGATTTACCTTAAAGTTCCGCGCAGCAAACAGCCCATCTGCCGTCGTCAGATCAAAGGTGAAAATAACATTGCGCATTTTCGGCCCTTTCAGACCATCCGCGCGAAGCGCTTTCTGCGGATATTCCCGCAAGATCAAAACGCCCTTTGGATTGGCGCGGCTACCATTCAAGCCGCCGACCAAAGACATCGCTTCAAGGGCCGTGATCGACTCTCGTTCAAAGCCAATCAGGTTTTCACTGCCCGTAGCGCCCAGCGAGGTAAAATAACGATCATCTTCGCGCACGATAACTTTGTCACCGCCACGCAACGTCGTATTCTTGTTCGCCTCGGCGAACAGCCGATCAGCACGGATTTCATAGGTTTTAGAATCGCGGATCAGCCGGACGAGCGGGTTTTTAAGGGTTGGGTCAATGCCGCCACCTTCGGCCAAAAGCGTAAGGATTGTGTAATTGCGGGTTGGCAACGGGTAGGTTCCGGGCTTGCCAGCGCCGCTGACAAGGTCAACTGAATTGCGCATTCCCGCCTCAACGCTAAGTTGAACCTGCGCGGTCGCGGCAATCGGCTCCATCGCCTTTTGCACCACTTCGCGGGCGGCGCTTGGGGTCAGTCCATTCACAACGATTTCGCCAAGATACGGCACAAATATGGTGCCCTGTGGGGAAACCTCCATCGGCGCAAACGATACTTGTTTTTGGGCCGCTGCGGTTAGCAAAGAATTGTCCTGACTGTCCCAAATCACCAACTTAACGTGATCACCAGACACGATGGAAACACCGTTTGGGCCGCCCTTGGCTGGAATCCAATTGTAGCCGCCGCTCCACCCTGTGACGGGCCAACTGGCCACTTGCGCGACATTGCTGCGACTGACGGCCACCACCGAAAACGTCGGCTCTTTTGCATTTTGTTCGTGCAACACTTCGGAAGTTATACCCGCACCGCGCGGAAGGCTGCATCCGGAAAGGGCAATGCCCGCAATCGCCAAGGCGCAAATTAGTTTCAAGCGCAAGACAGCCCCCAATTCCCAGATCTTCTGCATTAACGGCAAAGTAACGCCTGTCGTCATTAAGAGCCACATCTCAGGGTAGTACCGCCCCAAAAAAAGCGCAAACTGTGTCCTACATGAGCTGAATTGGCCACAACCTGACATTGTCGAGTTATTGTCAAATCTGGTGTTTGAGGCTTGTCGGTCATGCGGCGATCTGGTCTGGGGTTGTGGCTTCAATTCCGT
>NZ_JBGQOQ010000049.1:0-16912 GCF_052119765.1 Pseudorhodobacter sp. W20_MBD10_FR17
GCAGCGGCCAAAAAAGACCACTCCAAACTGATCGATGCGATCATTGCAGGTGTCCCCGCCGATCAAGTCAAAGACCGGATGATCGCATTGGATGCGCAGCGGATCCAACTAGAGGCGCAGCTGTCAAAGGAACCAGCCCCCTCCCCTATCAGAATTCACCCGAAGATGGCGGAGACCTACCGTGACCAGGTGGGGCTGCTCATTGCGCAGCTGCAACAGCCCGACGGGATGCTGGAAGCAAAGGAAGCATTACGGGGTTTGATTGACCGGATTGTGCTCAAACCGCAGCCCGAGGGCGGCAAGTTGAGCCTACATCTGGAAGGCGCTTTGGGGGCGTTACTTTTGCTGAGCACGGGGTCCAAAACGCAAAAAGGCCTGAGTGATAAAACTCAAGCCGTTGAATATATTGATGAATTAGTGTTGGTTGCGGGAGCTCGACTTCATAAATACTTGCCTTTGTATGATGCCTGCAATTAGAGAAGAACGCCTTTCCTTATCTTATTGAATCTTATCATTTTAAGATTGAACCTGCGAGAAAATGCTTAGACACAAGAGGCGGTGGAGCTAACCCTCGCTGCTATCAGCCCTGGGGTTCGCTCTGCGGACGATTCCTCTCTTCGCAATTATAAATCCAAAGCCAGCGTCAACCAATCTGCCCGTTGTCAGATCAGCCAACGGCGAAAGGGGAAGTCATGACTCAGGCTGCAGTTGCGCAACAATGCCCATTCCTACCACAAACTGACACAGATCAATGCTGCGATGCAGCAAGCAGCTTAAGAAAGCGATGACGATATGCCCATCGCACCGTCTATGGAAGGACATGCTATGCCTACCAAACCCAAACTGATCGCCTCTCAATCAGACCTGCCGACTGCGTCGCCACAGCGGCCCATGACGCATAAGCCAGTTGTTCCAGCGGAGCTACCGCAGGCGCAAAAACCATATGAAGCGCTGGACCGGATGGCCCATGCCACATTGGCAAAGGCAACTTCGGGGCTTTCTCCTTCGGTGCTTGCCGAGGCTTGGATGGATTGGGCAACACATTTGGCCTCATCCCCCGGCAAACGGCTAGAGTTGATGGAACAGTCTGTGCGCATCGGTCAGGAACTTTGGGCGGCAAGCCTTGGCTTTAGCAAGCCAGAGGCTGCCCCAGACCACCGCTTTGCCAGTGAGCGCTGGGAAAAATACCCGTTCAACGTCTTGTCGTTGGCGCATCAACAATCGTGGCAATGGTGGCAGGATGCCATGACTGGCGTTCACGGCGTCACGCCTGCGCATGAAGACCTGATGAGCTTTGTCGCGGGCATGATCTCTGACACGACAGCCCCTTCGAACTTTGCCTTGACCAACCCCGATGTGATCGCAGCCACGCTTGCTGAGAAGGGCGAGAACTTGGTGCGGGGTGCAAAAAATTTGGCAGAAGATGTGCTTGCTAAAACGGGAACAGCGCAGCTTGCAGGGGCGCAGCCATTCGAAGTCGGGCGCAATATGGCGACCACCCCCGGCAAAGTGGTGTTCCGCAACAATCTGATCGAACTTATCCAATACGCGCCCACTACGGGCACCGTGCGCCCCGAACCAATCCTGATCGTGCCGGCTTGGATCATGAAATACTATATCCTCGATCTGTCGGCGCAAAATTCGTTGGTCGGGTTTCTAGTGGCACAAGGATATACCGTTTTCATGGTATCATGGAAGAACCCGGATGCCAGTGACCGCGATCTGGGCATGGAAGACTATCGCCAACACGGCGTGATAGATGCGATCGGCGCAGCGTTGGCCATCACCAAAGCGCCAAAACTGCATGCGGTCGGCTATTGCCTTGGCGGCACACTGCTGTCGATTGCTGCGGCGGCGATGGGGCGGGATAACGATACGCGGCTTGCCTCGGCTACCTTCCTTGCAGCCCAAGTCGATTTCACCGAGGCTGGGCCGCTACGCCTGTTCATCAATGACAGCGAGGTCACGTTGATCGAGGATATGATGGCCGAGAAAGGCTATCTGTCATCGGACCAGATGGCCGGTGCCTTTGCCCTGCTACGCGCACGGGATCTGATCTGGGCACCCGCAATCCGCGACTACTTGCTGGGCAAGCGCGGAGATGCGTTTGACCTGATGGCATGGAACGCGGATGCGACACGGATGCCTGCGCGGATGCATTCTGAATATCTACGCAAACTGTTTTTGAACAATGATCTTGCCGAAGGGCGGTATCATGTCGGTGACAAGGCAATTGCTGTTTCAGACATCCGCGCGCCAATCTTTGCCGTGGGCACCGAGGATGATCACGTCGCCCCTTGGCATTCGGTCTACAAACTGCATCTGTTTGCCGATACCGACATGACTTTCGTGCTGACCAGCGGCGGGCATAACGCGGGGATTGTGTCAGAGCCCGGTCACGCCGGTCGTCACTTCAGGATCGCGGACAAGCCGGCAAATGCCTCTTACCGCGACCCGGATGAATGGATGGCCGAGACGGAGGCAAAAGACGGCTCATGGTGGCCCGCATTTACCACTTGGCTTGATGCACGCTCTGGTACGCCGGTTCCGCCCCCGAAAATGGGGTCTGATAACGGGAAATACGCGGCGCTTTGCGATGCGCCCGGCACCTATGTGATGCAAAGATGAGCACGCTTGCAGGCAAGGTTGCCTTGATCGTTGGGGTGGCAAACGGCCATTCCATCGCCGCTGGATGTGCGCAGGCTTTTTCAGATGCAGGGGCCGAGATTGCGCTGACCTATGTGAATGAAAAGGCCAAGCCCTACGTGCAGCCGGTTGCTGACGCCGTGGGAGCAAAGTTGCTGTTACCACTGGACGTCGAAATGGCAGGTCAGATGGAGGCGGTTTTCGCAGCCGTGAAAGAGCATTGGGGGCGGATTGATATTCTTGTCCATTCCATCGCTTTTTGCCCTGCGGATGATCTGCACGGGCGAGTAGTCGACTGCTCGCAAGACGGGTTCGCGCGCGCGATGGATATCTCGGTCCATTCGCTAATCCGCATGTCACAGCAGGCAGAGCCTTTAATGGCAGAGGGCGGCACGATCCTGACTATGACTTACTATGGCGGTGAAAAAGTCGTTGATCACTACAACATCATGGGGCCGGTTAAGGCGCGCTTGAAGGGACTATGCGTGCGCTGGCCGTCGAGCTTGGGCCAAAGCGCATCCGCGTCAATGCTATATCTCCAGGGCCGTTGCAAACCCGCGCAGGGTCGGGCATCGCGCATTTTGATGAGTTGATTGATGCGGCACGCGCCCGCGCACCAGAACAGAGTTTTGTGACGATCGAAGATGTCGGCGCGGTCGCGGCAATGCTGGCCAGCGATGGCGCGCGCAGTATTTCCGGCGATATCGTTTATGTTGATGGAGGCCTGCATGTCCGCGCTTGACCAAGGCGACCCTGCCGCCACAATGCAGTATATCGAGAATAAGACTTACGATGAGATTGCGGTGGGCGATCATGCCGAACTGGTGCGCACGCTGAAACCGCAGGACATCGAGTTGTTCGCTGTAATGTCGGGTGACGTAAACCCGGCACATGTAGATGCAGATTACGCTCGCACTGACATGTTTCACGGCGTCATCGCCCATGGCATGTGGGGTGGTGCGCTGATTTCGGCGGTGCTGGGCACCGAGCTACCCGGCCCCGGCACGATCTTTCTGGATCAAAGCCTGAAGTTCGAAGCCCCCGTTGGTCTGGGCGACACCGTCACCGTTCGGGTCGAGGTAACAGAAAAGCTGGAAAAAGGTCGGCTGCTGCTAGCCTGCACCTGCCAGAACCAAAACGGCAAGATGGTGATTGAGGGCGTGGCCCGCGTCATCGCCCCGCGTGATAAAGTGCGCCGCCCGCGTGTTGTGCTGCCCGAGGTACATCTGCATGTACAGGGCGCGCAATATGCACGGCTGATCGCCGCAACCGAAGGCTTGGCCCCTATCCCCACCGCGGTTGTGCATCCCTGCGACCCGCTGTCCTTGACCGGCGCACTGGATGCAGCCCATCAAGGAATGATCGTCCCGGTTCTGGTGGGGCCGCGGCCAAAGATTGAAGCCGCTGCAAAAGAGGCTGGGCGCACTCTTGAAGGCGTCGAAATTGTTGATACCCCGCATAGCCACGCGGCAGCTGCGGCTGCCGTGGCATTGGTGCAGGCAGGCAAAGTAGCGTCGCTGATGAAAGGTTCGCTTCACACCGACGAGTTGATGGAAGCCGTCATCGATGCAGCCCTTGGCCTGCGAACCGAGCGACGGATGAGCCATGTCTATGTGCTGGATGTGCCTACCTATCCCAAACCGCTGCTGATCACCGATGCAGCAATCAACATCCAGCCCGACCTTACTGTCAAACGCGATATCGTGCAGAACGCCATCGATCTTGCGCGGTCACTTGGGATCACACGCCCCAAGGTCGCTATCCTTTCAGCGGTTGAGATGGTGAACCCCCACATACCCTCCACCGTTGACGCGGCAGCCCTTTGCAAGATGGCCGACCGGGGACAGATCACGGGCGGGGTGCTGGACGGGCCGCTGGCCTTTGACAATGCGGTTTCGCCAGTTGCGGCCGCGGCCAAGGGGATTGTGTCAGATGTAGCGGGCATAGCGGATATTCTTGTCGCGCCCGATTTGGAGTCGGCAAATATGATGGCCAAGCAGTTGATCTATCTTGCAGGTGCCGATGCGGCGGGCATTGTACTGGGGGCAAGGGTGCCAATAATCCTGACCAGCCGAGCCGACAGTGCCGCGGCGCGTTTGGCATCTTGTGCCTTGGCGCAGCTTTTCATCAGCCATCAGACGCTGCCGTTGCCGTTGCCGTTGCCGTTGCCATGACAGACACGATCCTTGTCCTGAACGCAGGCTCTTCCAGCCTTAAATTCGCGGTTTATGCTAGGAATATGGGCGCAACTGCGGCAGTCTTGCGCGGCAAGATCGCAGGGATAGGCAACAATCCCGTATTTTCCGCGCGCGATAGCGCAGGAGAACCGGTGGTCCGCGATTTCCCGCCAATGGGTAGCAGTACCCAGATTGATATCCTGATCCCCATGCTGATTGACTGGGTACAGACCAACCAAATCGGCATCACCATAACAGCCGCCGGGCACCGCGTGGTGCATGGGAGGCGTCATCATACAGGTCCAGCGCTGGTGACGGATGCGCTTATGGTGGAGCTCATGGCGCTGGTCCCGCTGGCTCCCCTGCACCAGCCGCACAATCTGGCGGCCATCCGCTGTATCGCGGCCTCGATGCCAGACCTGCCGCAGGTCGCTTGCTTTGACACCAGCTTTCACCGAACCCAAAACCGGTTGGCGCAGTTGTTCGCTTTGCCCCGCGCGATGGCGGATGAAGGCGTGTTACGGTATGGCTTTCACGGGTTGTCCTATGACTATATTGCGGGCACCCTTCCCGCCCATTTGGGCGACAAGGCGGATGGGCGGGTGATCGCCTGTCATCTGGGCAACGGGGCCAGCATCTGCGGGATGCATGACCGGAAAAGCGTTGCGACCAGTATGGGGTTTACCGCGCTTGACGGGCTGATGATGGGCACGCGCTGCGGGGCGCTTGATCCAGGCGTCGTGCTTTACCTTTTGGATCAGGGAATGACACCACAGGACATCACAAAACTGCTTTATGAAGAGTCCGGCCTGTTGGGTGTCTCCGGCATCAGCAATGACATGGCACTTCTAGAGGCAAGCACCGCCCCAAATGCGCAAGAGGCCATAGAGCTATTCTGCTATCGTGCAGCCAGCCAATTGGCCGCCCTTGTTCCAGCCCTCGGCGGGTTGGATGCGATCATCTTTACAGCCGGAATCGGCGAGAAATCCGCGCGAGTTCGCAAGGGTATCTGCGACCACCTGAATTGGTTGGGCGTCGATCTGAACGCGGTCGCGAACGACAGCCACGCCACCCACATCAATGCGCCCCACTCAACAATTGATGTGCTGATCGTCCCGACAGATGAGGAATTGGTGATTGCGCAGGCCACGCTGACGCTAACCGAACCCCGCCGAGGCTGATCAGCATTAGCCCTGCATATGGCACCCAACAACCCCACGTTACTTTTCCGAGCAGGATTCCGTCGCCATCTTTGACCTAGACTAGGCCTGAAAGTGTGGCAACTTCCAGTTGCGCTAATTCAACAAATGCCATCGACAATTCTTTCATTGGAAAGCTCCTAGATGCGTCAGGAGTATCCTTCACTGTCTCATCTCGATCTCCTATCGATAAGATGAACCAGAAATCCTCCCTTATTCAAATCCTCAAATCTGTCCCACGGGTGCTGACGTTAGACAAGCAATAGCTCTTGGTGCAACCGTCACGAACGGATTGCATTATCCACCCATGGGATCAAACACCCAAGGACGCATTAGGAATCCTCCCGAACCCGCGATTGGGGTGGCGGGAATATCCTCGAGGTTAGTCAAAAATAGTGCCACGCCGCCAAAAGCGGCGAAGCTACTATAGAAATTTTTAGCACAGGCTTGCGCCGATAGCCGGAAATCAGGTGCGTTGAACACCCAATGTTGACGCTATTATTATGGCAGGCAATCGTTTGCATCCAGCTTCAGCACTGGATCGTTTGAGGTGCATTCTTCGCCGGTGATCGGGTAATGGCCTGACGTGGTGCATCCTGACAAAGCAAAAAGCGCGCATGCGACAGTGACAAATATGGTTTTCATGGAAGAGTCCTTTTCTGGTTTGGCAGGGCTTTGCACCCTGCGTCGTTAGCACGGTTAATGTATTATGACTTTGGGGCCGCTGAAATGCGGGTGCCTGCGGCCCCATTCAGTAGCTTGAGCGCATCCGCCAAACGGCCGATGCTTGCGACGCCGCCCTGATCTGCAAACGCGCAAGCGGCCTCGATTTTGGGGCCCATCGACCCTGCGGGCATCTGCAAAGCGCGGCCTTCCTCGGGGGAAAGCCACTGCATGGCCTTGGCCGTATCGGTGCCAAAGCCGCTAAAAACAGCCTCGACATCGGTCAGCAGCAGCAAGGCATCCGCGCCAATATCGGCGGCCAAAAGCGCGCTTGCGGCGTCCTTGTCGATCACCGCCTCGACGCCGATCATGCTGCCATCGGCGCGGCGCACCACGGGGATACCGCCGCCGCCTGCGCAAATCACCGTCACGCCTTGGTCCAGCAACAGCCGCACCACCCGCAGATCGGGGATCTCGACGGGCTTGGGCGACGCGACAACGCGGCGCCAGTACTGGCCGTCTTGGGCGATGGCCCAGCCTGCGGCTTGGGCGCGGGTCTCGGCCTCTTGCTGCGTATAGACTGGCCCGACAAATTTAGTCGGCGCGCCAAAGGCCGCGTCTTTGGGATCGACGATCACCTGCGTCAAAAGCGTCGCTACCGCGTGATCGTGGCCAAGCGCGTTTTCCAGCTCTTGCTCAATCAGATAGCCAATCATGCCCTCGGTTTCGGCGCCCAAGACATCCAGCGGATAGGCCTCATCGGGTTTATAGGCAGCACCTTGCAACGCCAGCAGCCCCACTTGCGGGCCGTTGCCATGCGTCACGATGAGCTGATGCCCTGCCCGCACGATTTCCGCCAAAGCGAGGGCAGCAATTTTGACATTGGCGCGCTGCGCCTCTGCTGTCAGGGGCTGGCCGCGCTGCAAAAGCGCGTTGCCGCCCACGGCTGCAACCACCAGCATCTTAGGCCCCCAATGTGGCGACAAGCACCGCCTTGATGGTGTGCATCCGGTTTTCGGCTTGGTCAAAGACGATCGAGGCAGTGCTTTCAAACACTTCGTCGGTCACCTCCATCGCGTCCAAACCGAACTCGGCCTTCATCTCGGCGCCGACAGTGGTGTCGGTGTTATGAAAGGCGGGCAAGCAGTGCATAAAGCACGCACGCGGGTTACCCGTCTTCGCCATCACCGCCGCATTGACCTGATAGGGGGTCAAAAGCTTGATGCGCTCGGCCCATTTCTCTTTGGCCTCGCCCATCGAGACCCAAACGTCGGTATAGACAAAGTCCACGCCTTTGACTGCCTCGTCCACGTTTTCGGTGATCGTCACCTGCGCGCCCGTCTCGGCGGCAATCGCCTTAGCCTCGTCGATGATCGCTTGTTTGGGCCAGCAGGCCTTGGGCGCGCAAAGCCGCACATCCATGCCCATCTTGGCGCCACCGATCAACAGGCTGTTGCCCATGTTATTGCCCGCATCACCAAGGAACGCATAAGACACCTTGTGCAGCGGCTTTTCGACATGCTCTTGCATGGTCAGGAAATCGGCAAGGATTTGCGTCGGGTGGAACTCGTTGGTCAGGCCGTTATAGACCGGCACGCCCGAAAACTTTGCCAGCTGATCAACGATGTCCTGCCCAAAGCCGCGGTATTCAATCGCGTCATAAATCCGACCCAAAACGCGGGCGGTGTCTTTGACGGATTCCTTATGGCCGATGTGCGACCCCGTTGGCCCCAGATAAGTGACGCGCGCACCTTGGTCATAGGCCGCGACCTCGAACCCAACGCGGGTGCGGGTGCTGTCCTTTTCAAAGATCAGCGCGATGTCCTTGCCTTGCAGCTTGGGCACCTCGGTTCCGGTGTATTTCGCGACCTTGAGGTCCGCGGCCAGTTTCAACAGAAAGCCAATTTCACGCGAGGTGAAATCGCGAAGTGTCAAAAAATGCCGGTTTTTCAGATTGTAAGCCATTGGTGTAACCTTTCAGGTCAAAGGGGATCGCGCATTGTGGGGCAGCTCATGCAGTGGCCCCCGCCACGTCCGCGCCCCAGCTCGGCGCCGGGGATTGCCAGCACCTCGATGCCCGCCGCAGCCAGCGCTTCATTGGTGTCGTCGTTGCGGTCATAGCCAATGACCACACCCGGACGCAGCGCCAGCACGTTGTTGCCGTCGTTCCACTGCTCGCGGGCGCGTTCTTCGACGGTGGTGCCGCCTGTTGGCACGATGTGCAGGCTTTTGTAGCCAAGCACCTCGGCCACGATGTCAAAGATCGGGCGCGGGTCGTGGTGGAACCGCAGCGCCGCCGTCCCATCCCCAGGCCGCAGATCATAGCAGGTCAGTTCGTCCGCGACCTCTTTGAAGGTGGTGACCACATCGCCACCGCACAGCGTAAACACGGTGTCCAAATGCATCGCCGCGCGCGATTTCGGGATGGCAAAGGCCAGCACCCGCTCTGCCGCGCCCGAGGTGAACAGCGCCTCGGCGAGCTGCCCAACCCCTTGCGGCGAGGACCGCTCGCCCATGCCGATCAGCACGGTGCCATTGCCGACGGGCATGATGTCGCCGCCCTCGACCGTGGCCAAACCGTGATCAACCGTCGGGTCGCCCCAGTGGATCTTGGCCTTGCCCGCGAATTTGGGGTGGAACGTGTAGATCGCGGTGTTGAGCAAAGTCTCGGGCCGCCGTGCCGCCCAATACATCGGATTGACCGCCACACCGCCAAAAATCCACGCCGAGTTGTCGCGGGTAAACAGCGCATTCGGCAGCGGCGGCAGGATGAACCCATGCGCGCCAAGATAGCTTCCGAACAGGCCCGTGGGCTTAAACGGAAGATCATCCACCGCCAAACCGCCCAAGAGATATTCAGCCAGCTGCACCCCTGACAGCCCGTTCAGCCAGTCGCGCAGCTCGGACATCATGCCCGTGCCGATCTGGTCGGGGGTGATGCGATGGTCCAGCACCCAAGCGCGGGCGGTGGGGATGCCCAGCGTCTCGGCCAAAAGGTCGTTCACGTCCAAGACCTCGACCCCCTCGCCGCGCATGGTGCTGGCGAAAACGTCGTGGTCCTTTTGCGCCTGTTTAACCCAAAACACATCGTCAAACAGCAGGTCCTGACAGTTGACTGGGGTCAGGCGGCGATGCGCCAGACCGGGCCTGCAAACGATCACTTGCCGCAGCTTACCGGTTTCCGAAAAGACACCCAGAGTGTTGGCGTGTTCCATGACAGCCATTCCTTTTATCAAAGATATTAAAGTGCGCTGATCGCGCCGGTTTGCATCAGATAGGCAGCCACAATGGCGGCCCCGATAAGACCCGCAGCAATCAGCATCTCGGCACCTGTAAACGCCTGTTCATGGCGCGACCGCCGCGCCCATACATAGAACGGAATCCCCAGCGCATAGAGGATCGCGCACATCAGCAGATAGGCTGGCCCCGCCGCATAAATCAGCCACGCACCATAAACCATCGCCACGCCGCCAATCGCCATATCGGCACCGCGCCCCTCGCCTGCGGCATAGCTTTCGCCGGTCAGCGCCAGTTTCAGCGCATAGGCCCCCGAGAACACATAAGGCACAAGGATTGCTGTCGAGGCGATGTAGAACAGCGCCAGATAGGTTGAGTTGGCGTAAAGCGTCACGAACAGCACCACCTGCACGCACACATTGGTGATCCAAAGCGCGCCAGAGGGCGAGCCGTTCTCATTCTCGGTCGCAAAGAATGCAGGCAACATCCCCTCTTTGGCGGCACGGAACGGGATTTCAGCGGCCAGCAGCGTCCAGCTTAGGAACGCCCCTGCCACAGAAATCACCAAGCCGATGCGCACCACAACGGATCCCCAAGGCCCGACCACGGATTCAAGTACATTCGCCATCGAGGCCGCAGCAGGTAAGCCCGCCAAGTCAGGCTGCGACATCACCCCCAGTGACAACAAAGACACCAGAAGATAGAGCAACAGCACGGTGACAAAGCCAAGGATGGTGGCCTTGCCGATGTCGCTGCGCTTGGCCGCGCGGGCCGATCCGACGCTTGCGCCCTCAATGCCGATGAACACCCAAAGTGTGACCAGCATCGTACTTTGAACTTGTGCGGCGATGCTGCCAAGGGTCAGCGTCTCTGTGCCCCAAAAATCAAGCTTGAAGGTCGGCATGTTGAACGCCACCAGCACCAGCACGATGAACAGGAAAATCGGCGCAAGCTTGGCAATCGTGGTGATGACGTTGACAATCGCCGCTTGGCGCACCCCCATCAAGACCAGCGCATGGATCAGCCAAAGCGCAATCGACGCGCCGACAATCGCTTGCCATGTGTTGCCCTCGTCGCCAAAGGGCGGGTAGAAATAGCTTAGCGCGCCAAAGATCAGCACGGCATAGGACACATTGCCCAGCCACGCGCTCAGCCAATAGCCCCAAGCGCTGTTAAAGCCGACAAAATCGCCAAAGCCCGCGCGGGCATAGGAATACGGCCCCGCATCCAGCTTGGGCTTTCGCATCGACAGGTTTCTATAGACAAAAGCCAACGCCAGCATACCGATGCCTGTGATCAGCCAGCCGATAGTGATAGCCCCCGCCGATGCCCCGCGCGCCATGTTCTGCGGCAGGCTAAAGACCCCGCCCCCGATCATAGAACCGACGACCAACGCCGTTAGTGAAAAGAGCCCCAGCTTGCCTGACGCGGCGGCGGATGCTTGGGGGCTTGAGTTTATGTCTGTTGCCATTGGGCCTCTCCTTGAGGACAAAGGCTGATCAGATCGCGGCGCCAGATCGCGCTGTGCTAGATCAGTCATGGCGCGAACATGACGGGCTGGGCAGGCATCGGCTTTGACCTGCATCAAAGCCAAGCCCTTGGCGTTAAAAAATTATCCTGTCGCGGCCATGGTTTTGCGAAACCGCAGCAGGGCCGCTATGAAAAATGCCGCACTCAGCCCGGCCATCACCAGCATATCCGGCCATACGGTGTCAAACCCCGCCCCGCGATACAGGATCGCCTGCGCAAAGGACACAAAATGCGTCGAGGGCGCGACCTGCATAACATCCTGAAGCCAAACGGGAATGCTCTCCATCGGCGTGGTGCTGCCCGACAGCAGGTTCATAATCACCAACACCGGCAGCGCCAGCAGACCAAACTGCGGCATCGAGGTGGTGAAGGTCGCAAGCAAAATCCCCAAGCCCGTCACCGACACCAGATACAGCACCGTCCCCACCACAAACAGCGTCACCGAACCCGCAATCGGCACGCCCAAAACCCCCTGCACCACCAGCCATAGCGACAACACCGCCGCCACGATGATCGCCAAACCGTTGGCCCAAATCTTGGCTAACATGATTTCGGACGGGGACACCGGCATCACCAGAAGATGCTCAATCGTGCCATGTTCGCGCTCGCGGATCAGCGCCGCCCCCGTCAGCAGCACCGACAGGATGGTGACGTTGTTGATTACCTGCATCACCGAGGAAAACCACGTCGATTGCAGATTGGGGTTGAACTGCGCCGTGACGATCAGATCAATCGGCAAGCTGGTCTCGGTGTCATCGCGGGCGACGAATTTGCTGATCTCGGCGGCGATGATTTCTTGCAAAAACACCGAGCCATTGCCCGCCTGCACCATCGCCGTTGCATCGACATTCAGCTGCAAAGACGGCTGGCGGCCCGCCAAAACATCGGCCTCGAACCGCGGCGGAAACACCAGCACAAACACATGATCGCCGTCGTTCATCACCCGTTCCACATCCGAGGCGGCGATTTCCTTGGGCGTGTCAAACTCGGGCGGCAGAATGGCGCCAATGATCCGCCCTGACAGATCTGATCGGTCAAGATCGACATAGGCGACCGAGGCGTTGACCACCTCGAGCTTGGCGCCGGTGGCGACGGCATAGACCGCAAAGCTGAACACATAGGCGATCAGCAGCAACAGCACCGGGTCGGCCCGCAGGCTGCGCAATTCCTTCAGGCCAAGGCGGTAGATGTTGGAAAGCCATTGCTTCATCTTACTGCTCCTGCTTGCTCAGCGCCAAGACCGACGCCGCGATGAACACCACCGCAAAGCCCGCCAGCGCAAGGTGGTTCTGCCACAGATCGGCAAAGCCTAACCCTTTGGTAAAGGTGCCGACGCTGATTTGCTGAAACCACGCCGAGGGAAAGCCCAACCCGATCAACCGCCCGCCCCCCGAAAGCGAGGCCACCGGCACCAACAGCCCCGAGAAATTCACCGCCGGAATGATCGAGATAATCGCCGCCGCAAAAGTCGCCGCCACTTGGGTTTTGGTAAAGGTCGAGATCAACACGCCAAACCCCGTGCTTGCCAGCACATACAGGAACGCCCCGACAAAAAGCGCCAGCACAGAGCCTTTCACCGTCACACCAAACACCCCATAAGCCACCACCAAAAGCGTCAGAAAGCTGATCATGGCAATGGCGACATAAGGCAACTGCTTGCCCAAGATGAACTCGAGCCGCGTAACAGGCGTCGACCGGAAATTGGCAATCGAGCCCGTTTCCTTTTCGCGCACCACCCCCATCGCCGCCATCATCGACGGGATCAACACCAGCATCAGCATGATGACAGAAGGCACAATCGCGAAAACCGACTTGAAGCTTTGGTTATAGCGAAACCGCGTTTGCACATTCGCCGCACTGGTGTCGATGACCTCGCCATAGGTCCGCTCGATTTGGTCGTCCATATAAGACAGCGCCAAGCCTTGCAGATAGCCGCGCGTGGTCTCGGCGCGAAACGGCATGGCGGCGTCGACCGCAATCCGCACCTCGGGTCGCTGCGATTGCAGCAGCAAGCGCCCGAAATCGGCAGGCACTTCGATCCCCAAGGCAATCTCGCCACTGCGCAACCGCGCCTGAAGCTCGGCTGTGCTGCTGGCGGGGGCTTGTTCGGCGAAATAGCGCGAGCCTGAAAACGCCTCAAGCAAGGTGCGGCTTTCGGCGGTTTGGTCTTGGTCCAGCACGGCATAGGGCAAATCCGTGACGTCAAAGGAAATGCCATAGCCAAAGGTCAGCATCAGAATGATTGGCCCCAGAAAGGCAAAGCCTAGCCGCAAGCGGTCGCGCAAAATTTCCATCGACTCGCGGCGGGCAAAGGCCCACATGCGGCCAAATCCACCGCCGTTCTTAGGGGTGTCTTGGCCGTGCGGGGCTTGGGTGGCGGTGGTCTCGGCCTCTGGCCCTGCCGCTTCGCGCAGATAGGCCACAAACGCGTCGCTTAAGCTGTCAGTGCCCTTGGTCTTGGCGATCTCGGTCGGCGTCCCCACCGCCAAAACGCGGCCCGCATGCATCAACGAGATGCGATCACAGCGCTGCGCCTCGTTCATAAAGTGGGTCGAGACGAAAATCGTCACCCCATCGCGGCGCGACAGCCCGATCAGATGTTGCCAAAACGCATCCCGCGCAATCGGGTCCACGCCAGAGGTCGGCTCGTCCAGAATAAGAACCTCTGGCCCGTGAATAACCGCGACAGCCAACTGCAAGCGTTGGCGGATACCCAGCGGCAGGGCCTCTGGCCGCTCGTCCGCGACATCGGCCAGATCAAAGGTCGTCATCATCTCGGTCACACGCGCCGCCCGCGTGGCCAGCGGCAGCTGATACAGTTCGGCGTGCAGCTCTAGGTTTTGCCGCACCGTCAGCTCGGTATAAAGCGAGAAGGATTGCGACATATAGCCGACCCGCTTGCGGGTGCGCATGTCGCCCGCGTCCAGCGTCTCGCCAAACAGCAGCGCCTGACCCGAGCTGGCGGGCAAAAGCCCCGTCAGCATCTTCATTGTCGTGGTCTTGCCGCAGCCATTCGACCCCAGAAAGCCGAAAATCTCACCGCGCTCTATGTCGAAGTTCACGCCGTCCACGGCGGTGAAATCTCCAAACTTACGGGTAAGGGATTTCGCTTGAATGGCGGGCGGCCCGTCAGCGCGTTGGCGCGGCGGTACAATCACCTCTTGGTGGCCGCGCCGCGCAGCCTCGGGCAGCATGGCGATAAAGGCTTGCTCCAGCGTAGGTTGCTGCGCCGCCGCGCGAATTTCGGCTGGGGAGCCGGTGGCAATTACCTTGCCTTCTGACATGGCGGCCAGCCAATCAAACCGCTCGGCCTCTTCCATATAGGCGGTGGCGACGATCACGCTCATTTGCGGGCGTTGCTGGCGGATGCGGTCGATCAGATCCCAAAACTGCTGGCGCGACAAAGGGTCCACGCCCGTCGTCGGCTCGTCCAAAATCAGCAGGTCAGGGTCATGGATCAGCGCCGAGCAAAGCGACAGTTTTTGCTTCATGCCGCCCGACAGCTTGCCTGCGGGGCGGTCGGGAAAAGGCGCAAGCCCCGTCGCCTGCAACAGATCGGCGATGCGCGCTTGGCGCTCGGGTTGCGATTGGGCAAACAGGCGGCCAAAGAAATCGAGGTTCTCATAAACCGTCAGCGTCGGGTAGAGATTGCGCCCCAGCCCCTGCGGCATATAGGCGATACGGCGATTGCAGTCTTTTAGATGGCCCCCGTCGCGAATGTCGCCGCCCAGCACCTGCACCGCGCCCGCCTGCACCCGCCGCACCCCCGACACCAGCGCCAAGAGCGTCGACTTACCGACCCCATCCGGACCAATCAGCCCCGCCATGCAACCCGCCGGAATGTCCAGCGACACATCGTCCAACGCCGCGACCGGCCCATAGAGATGCGTGACAGAGGCCAGCCGCGCGACCGAGCTTTGGGTCATTGCGGCAGTCTCACTGTCAGATCATCGGGCCAAACCGCGCTGTCCAAGACCCGCACATAGCCAACCCCCGGCACCCCTGCCCGCGCCCGTTCTTGATAGTTAGCAAGCAGTTCCGGCGCGATGGTCAGCTTGACGCGAAACATCAGCTGATCGCGCTCTTGCTCCGTCTCTACCGAGCGCGGGGTGAACTGGGCCGAGCTGGCGACAAATGTCACTGTCGCGGGAATAACATAGTCCGGGATGGCATCCAAAACGATGCGCGCCTCGGCCCCGATCGCCATACGGCCCGCATCGCGCGAGGGCAGGAACACCGCCATATACATATCCGAAAGGTCGGTCAGCGTGACCACACTGCTGCCCGCCGCGACCACCTCGCCCGCATGGGCAAGCACATATTGCACCCGCCCCGCCCGCGGCGCCATGAGGCTTGAATCGTCGATCAGGCTTTGAATCCGCTCAACCGCCGCTTGGGCCGCCGCGATTGTGGCATCCGCCAAGGAAATCCCCGCATCGGCCGCCGCTACCGCCGCCTCCGCGGTGGCAAGCACGGTGTGATGGCTGTCCAAACTGGACTGCGTCGCAAAGTCTTTGGTCGCAAGCTGCTCAATGCGCGTGAACTCGGCCTGCGCGGTGGTCAGCTCGGATTGGCGTTGCCGCAACAGCGCCTCGGCTTGCAGCTTTTGCTGCTGTGCCTGCACAACCGTGGCCTGGGCTTGACGCATCTGGGCTTGCACCTCTGTCACTTCAAGACGCGCCACGACCTGCCCAGCCGCCACCCAGTCGCCTTCGGCGATCAGGATTTCGGAAATCCGGCCAGAGAGTTTTGTGGCAACCTCAATCCGCTCGGCTTCAATACGGCCGTTGGACATGCTGATCCCGTCGGGCAGCGCCGCCGCTTGCGTCGATTGCCACCAAAGCGCACCGCCTAACCCAAGCGCCACCACAAGCACCGCGCCCGCTATCAGTTTTTTCTTCGTTGCCGAAAGTCCGTTTGACATTACCGTTCCTACCGAATCCGTCTACTCTAGGCCCCTGCTTAAGCGCACGTTGCTGCCGCAGGGTTGACTCAGATCAATTCTCCGTCTGATTGCTGTTAAGGGATATACGACCCGGCACTTCGATGTTGATCCGGAGCGATGGCATTTCGAAATCATTTCGATAGCTGACCTAATCCGGGTCAGCTTGGTGCCAGACATGACGCCCGAACATTTTTGGCGCATTCAGGACGGCTTGTCAGCGGTAAAGAGTATGGGTCCAAATAGCGTTATTTGATAAGAGAGTGTTCTTGGCTCATCGTAACTACTGAGGAGTGGAAGATGAAACAGACAACTGGAACACATAAAAGCCTTGGCGAGAAGATCGTCAAAGACATCAAGCGAGCGATGCGCAAGCATTTGGAGTGCCTCCAACGGGTGGTCCAGTTTGAATGTTAGTGCATGGTGGGCCTCTGGTCTACCGTAACCACCCCATTGGCACCGCCTGCCTGAGCTTGGGGCTTTGATCTAATACACGTGTTTAATGACGTCATTAGTGA
>NZ_JBGQOQ010000050.1:0-16666 GCF_052119765.1 Pseudorhodobacter sp. W20_MBD10_FR17
TCGGCACCCGGGTCGGATTGATCTTGCGCTTGAGCGCGTCGCATCCCTTGAATTGGGCGCGCGACCAGAACTTGGCCGCCGTCAGCCCCAAAGGCAGCCCCTCTGGCGTTATCGCTAGGCTGGCATGTATCAATAGCCCGCAAACCCTGTATTTCTGATGGCGCCGATCCTTGCCCTTTGGGCCGGTTGCAATCTTGGTGAACCCGATCTTCTCTGGCGCGGCGCGTTTGAAGGAGAACTCCGTAGTATCCTGCAATATCAGGATCGGACCCTCAGTCGCTTGAATACGCAAGGCGGAGGCGGCGAAATGGCCCTCTAGGATCTTGTCTTCGCTGACATTTCCGTTAGAAAAAAAACGGTAGGCAGCCTTGGTATTCGACCAATCTTGGAACGCCGTGGGCAGCGATTTCCCCGGTCGCTCCCCAAGTGCTGCGAGCATTGCCCCAAGCCGCCGGTTTAGCCGGGCATCCCCCAAATCGCACTAAGCAGTTTCTGTTTCCACCCAATTCTGCCCCATCTGCGCAGCTCACTCACGCGGTGCCACATGACGAATCACAATAGGGTTTTCTGGAGCAAGACCAAATCTTGTGGGTGAATCAATTTGCCACACGACTTGTGGGTAACTTCAAGTATTCCAACCCCACCTTCCTGCTGAATCTGTAAGCTGCGATTGCGCGTCCCATGGAGATTTGCATGAGAGGTGTCAGTGGGAGTCCATCGGGAGCGCAATATGGAGGCCGTTGGGTTTGTGGAGTTGCTTGCGGCTCCGTCAGCCAAGCGGCGGTGGTCGGATGAGGCGAAGGGCCGGATAGTTTCCGAGACGCTGGTGGTGGGTGTCACGGTCAACGAAGTGGCGCGTCGGCACGGTGTTAAGGCCAATCATGTGTCCATTGGTCTTGCCCCGTTTTAGTTCCGGTTTCTTTCGAGCAATGTTTGCTATGAAGGAGATTAAGAATGGCAACGAGATACACAGACGAGTTTCGGCGAGATGCAGTGCGCAGTGCGGTTACAAGCGGCTTAACACGACCGCAAGTTTCATCAGATTTGGGTGTGGGTCTTTCGACTTTGAACAAGTGGGTTCAGAAGCATCCACTGCCCGGTAGGGTATTGCGCAGCAATATCCCGAGAGGGAGCATGACGATCTGATGTCGGGTCCGCACGAGGACGTCGAAAAGGAGAATGAGCGTATTCGCAAGGAAGTCCGGCTGCTGCGCGAGGAGAGGGAAGTGTTAAAAAAGGCGGCAACCCGTTGGACGGTAGGTGAATGGAACATTCACCGTTAGGCTTCTTTGGGGGCCAAAGCCCCCTTTCGCGCATGTAAACATACTTCAGCACATTTGAGTATTGGAAGTAGGCTAGATTTATGTGCTAACGGCCGACTCAAGTCTACTGTCTCTAAATGTGACAAGGCTTGCCTCAATCTGCTCTCGCGTTTCCATTAGGCAGGCCGCAGTCGATAAACCATCCGCAAGGGCCGCGGAGCCCGAGGAAATGCTGATCCCACGCCAGCGCGGTGCAGCAGTTAAGCCGGTTCTTGGGTCTAAAATATGGCCCAAGGTGCCCGCCGGATCAAAGAACGTACCAAGCGGCGCCGATGTGGCTAGCGCCCGCGATGTCAGTGCGACGCCCCCGCCTTGGGCCAGCGATACAGGCCACGCGCCACCTTGTGGCTGCTGGCCAATTGCCCGAAACTCACCCGTATCAATCAATATATCTTGCAAGCCTTCGCCCTCTAACAATCCAGCTATGCGGTCGGCAATATACCCCTGCGCTATGCCGTTCAGCGTAAGCGCCATGCCAGGGCGCAGGGAAATGCGATCGGCTTCTAATGACATCCCTTCCCAGCCCGTCATCGCCATTGCCGCATCAATCTTTTGCGCATCAGGGGTTTGGCTCTGCACTGCGGCCTCTGCATAAACGGCCCAGAGTGGTTGCACCGTCGGGTCAAAAAGACCGCCCGTCGCTTGATGCACCGCGCCCGCCAAGGACAGACATTCCAGCAGTTCAAATGGAGGTGCGCCCAACGCGCCGTTCTGGTTCAGCCGCGAAAGCGCGCTGTTGCGACGATACAGACTAAACACATCCTCCAGCCGTTCTATCTCGGCGGCCGCGCGCGCCGTGATGGCGGGCGCATCCGCATGCGCTAGCCGGATAGTCGCACGCGCCCCTAGCGCCATACCCGACCAAGTATAGACCTGTTGCGATTTGGCGGCGGCAGGCAAGGCGAAAGCGGCGGCGCTGATGGCCAAGAAACGGCGACGGGTTGTCATAGTCTTATCCTCCGGTCTTGCGTGAAAGGTCACGCAAACGTTGTTCAAAATCGGTATCATTGTCATCACCTTGCGCGACGCCCTCCAAGGCGACGCCATCCAAATCAACGGGGGCAAGGACCGCCTCATCCGGGATTTGGTCAAGCGACATAACCGACCCCCCGTTCATCTGCGCAAAGGCGTCCGCGCGGGCCGGATCGGAAAACGGCACAACCTCGGGCGCGCCCATCCCCCCTTTGACACGCGCGCCAACCACATAGAGGGCACTCTCTGCACGAATCCAGTTGTCAGCACCGGGGGCGGCCCAGCTGGCCCCATCAGCCCCCATATCATTGACCCAGACAGCCAAAATGGAATGGCTTTGTTCGGGCATCCGGATATAGGCCACGGCATCGCGGACTTGGCTAAAAAATATTGGCGCGCCGGGCAGGCCCGCCAAATGTGCTTGGCCCTTGGGGCCGTCATGCTCCAACAATTCCATTTGGCAATAATGCCCCACGGCTTGCGGATCCAGGGTTACAGCCGAGACATCCTGCGTCACGTCCTCTTTGCAGGCGGCGAGAGCAAATAGGCAGAGAACCAATGTGATATGTTTCATGGTACCACCTTGCGGAATGCCAGTGTTGCCAAGGCCAAGGCGGCAACGGGCCAAGCCAGTAAAGACGACAAGGATTGCCACAGCGGGATAGACGCCGCAGCCCCTCCAACACCCGCCGCAGCCGCCGTCGCCTCGGCCGCGGCAAGATTGAACAGGCGAAAGGCATCGGCAGGATTGGCCAACAGGGCGAGTGGGAAAACCCGGGTGGTAAAGACCCCGCCATCATCAGCGACAATCGCTGCCAACAGCCCAAGATCATAAAGCACGACCAACCCAAGCCAGAGCCCAATCGCAAGGCCTGCTGCCCCAGAAGGCCTGCGGGCCAAGGATGACAAGGCGTAACCTGCGCACAGGAAGGTGGCCCCAAGTGCAACGCTTGTCCAAGTGAGCCGCCACAACGCGGGCAGGCCTGCCACCGCACGCGGATCGGCCAGAATTGCGGCCAACGCCGCCGCGCCATAGCCTGCCACAATGGCAAAGGTCAAAATCGCCAGATGCGCCAACAGCTTGCCAAGCAGCACCTCCCAGCGCGCGCCCGGATAGGTTAGTAGCAAGGGCAGCGTGCCACGCTCTACCTCGCCCGCCACAGCATCAAACGACATCAAAAGAGCGACCAAAGGCACCAGATAAACCGACAAGGAGGTCAGCGATGCTACAATGACCGAAAGCCTGTCAGCCCCCAAAGCACCTGTTGCCGCCGAACCTGCCGCAGCCAATACAAGAGAGAACACCACCATCAAAATGACGGCAATCGCAACCCAACGGTTGCGCCGTGCGATATGGGCCTCGGTGATGGCAGTTGCCAAAATGCGGTCCATCATTGGCCGTCCCTCCGGCTGAAATAGCTGTAAATATCCTCAAGGCTGGGAGGCATCACATCCAGATCCGCGATTTTGCCTTCCAAAGCTGCGATGCGTGCCAAGGTGGGCAGCTTGTCGGCTTGGCTGCAACTGATCCGCAAATCCGGACCGAGCCCTGGCAGGGCGGCCATCAGATCGGCGACATAGCCGTTGCGGGCGGTCAAGTGCATCACCACTGGCAAAGCAGCCTCTCGTCGCAAATCGCTCAGGGAGCCTTGGGCCACCAGCTTCCCGCCCGACAAAATGAGCAGCCGGTCAGTCTGGGCTTCTACCTCGGTCAGCGCGTGACTGGATAAAAGTATCGCCGCCCCGTCCGAGGCAAGCCCGTCCAACAAAGTGTAAAAGTCACGCCGCGATACAGGGTCAAGCCCGCTGGTGGGTTCATCCAACACCAAAAGCCTTGGCGCACCGATCAGGGTTTGGGCAAGCCCAACACGCTGGCGCATACCCTTGGAATAGGTGCCAATCCGCCGCTTTGCCGCATGGCCAAGTCCCACCCTGTCGAGCAAGTCCATCGCCTTTGCTGCAGGCTCGCCGCGTAGGCGCACATAATGGCTGATCTGTTCCAGCCCTGTCAGCGCAGGGTGAAAGGCTGCATTTTCCGGCAAATAGGCCACGGCCGCACGCGCGGCCACACTGCCCGGTGCCGCCCCACAAACCGAAATATCGCCCGTATCCGCCGCAATCAGCCCCAGTATAATCTTCATCAAGGTCGATTTTCCAGCACCATTATGGCCCAGCAACGCGACACGCTCGCCCGCCGCGACATGCAGCGAGACATCTGACAAGGCACGCACCCCGTCATAGGTCTTAGTGAGCGCTGAGATCGTTAATGTCGAAGTCATCATTCAGTCCTTTGGGCCTGCGGGCGGCGGCATCGGCCTCCATCGCGGCAAATTCGGGGGGAACGGCAATGCTGGGCGCGGCCATCAAGGGCGCGGAATCCAGCACGCCACCCGGCAAAGTGGCCGGAAAGCTGGATTGGGACCAGCGGATCAGTTGCACTGCAGGCGCGCCCATCAACAACGCGGCAGCAGGTTGTGACCACAAGATATGGTCCATTAAATCATTGGGGCGAAAGGCGCTGTCGGCAATGCCATTGCCATCCAGATCAAAGGCAGGATGGTCCGACCAGTAATTGCCACGACCCTCAAAGCTCCACTCTACATCGCGGGTGCCTACGTATTTCACCTGCTCGCGATTGCCGATAAAGGCGTTGCCCGTCAGCACATTGCGTTCCGACCCGGCGGTAAAGTGGATGCCAATTGCGCAGCCCTCAAAGCGATTTCCATAGATCAGGTTCTTGTGGGAATTGTAGATAAATGTGCAGCGGCTCGCCCCGCCGCGCACCAAATTGCCCGACACGTCCGAGCTGTTGGTATAGTTCAGCATCACGCCATGGCTCCGGTCGCCAAGGCTCAGGTTGTCGCGCAAAATGACCTTGTTCGAGAACATGATCGCATAGCCAAGGTGGTTGCCGATCGACACATTTCCCGACACCTCGGAATCGTTGGTGTACATGTAATGCACAGCAAAGCGCAGGTCGCGGAACAGGTTGTTGCGATAAGTTCCATCGCGTGAGGTATTGGAGAAAATACCATCGCGACCCCAGCGGACCGAGTTGCCTTCAACCACCGTACCGGGCGAATTCCAAACATAAACCCCATTGCCACGGTCGTTCATCCGTGGGTTTTGCGTGCCCTCAATGGTGTTGCCGCGCACCATAGCATCACGGCCACCATGCACATCAATGCCGTGCAAATTGCCCAGCACATGATTGCCCTCAATTAACGCGCGGTCGGCCTTTTTCAAAATCTTGACGCCGGAATCCAAATCAGGGCTGCTTTGCCCCGAACCCGTCACCGTAACGCCTTTTACCGTGACATCGGATGCGTCGACAGTGACGACCGTGCCTTTGCCCTGCCCGTCAATCACCGCGTCAACGGGGCCAAGAATGGCCAAGGGTTTATTGATCACTAAAGCGCCCAAATAGCGCCCCTTTGAAAGTGTTAGCACATCGCCGGGGGCAGCCCCGGCGATGGCGTTTGCAAGCGTGTCCTGACCTGGCGCAACAGCCCACTCCCGCGCCCACAGGGGCGAGGCGGCAAGCAAGACCAAAATGGACAGGGCACGCAACATCTTAGGCGTCCTTTGGTTCAACGAACATCCGGCCGCGCATTTCCATGTGAAGCGCGTGGCAGAACCACTGGCAATAGTACCAGAAAACCCCCGGCTGCGCCGCGATAAAGCTAACCGAGCTGGTTGCTTGCGCCGAGATTTCCATCGCCACACCGTGGTTGCCCATTGTGAAACCGTGGGTCAGGTCGTCGATGTCATCAAGATTGGTCACGATCACCGTCACCTCATTGCCCTCTTTGACCGTAAAGCTCTCCAACGCAAAGTTCGGCGCCTGCGAGGACATATAGACCCGCACTTTGTTGCCATCTCGGATCACCGTGTCTTGCCAGTCATCCAGATCGATGCCATCCGCCTCGGCCTGCGTGCGGGTATCGGCCCACATGCGGTCGTTGCGGTCCCAGACCGACAGCGGGTTCACCTTGGACGGGTCCACGATGATGCTGTCATGCGGTTCGGCAAAGGTTGGGCCGTCATGGATCAACGTCAGCGTGTCGCCATCAATGGCAAACAGCTGCTCGTTTTCCGGTTTCAACGGGCCAACGTTCAAGAACCGGTCCTTCGAGAACTTGTTCATCGACAGATAGTATTTGCCGTTGGCATCCAAGGTTTCGCCCATCACGGTCGAGTTGTGACCAGGCTGGTAATGCACATCGGTTTTGGAACGGATCGGGTCGACGTTTTCGCCATTATGGGCTTTGATCGCGTCTTCGATGTTCCAACGCACGACTTGGCTGTCCAAAAACAGTGTGGTCATCGCGTTGCCAGTGCCGTCAAAGCAGGTGTGCAGCGGGCCAAGGCCCAGTTCTGGTTCGGCAACCACAACCGAGCGCGGCTCGGCCTCATCGTTGAACACGGCTTCCAGTTTGCGCACGTCGATCACGGACACGGTTGGCGACAGCTTGCCTGCGATACACAGGTGGATTTTGTCGGGTGCCATGTTGCAGCCGTGCGGGTTGTTCGGAATCGGGATGTAGCGGGTATATTTCTTGTTTTTGCCCTTACGCCCGTCAATCACCTTAACGCCGTTCAGTTCAATAAAGTCGCCCTCGGCGATGCCTTTTTCGATCTCGGCGATATTATAGACCACGACATGGTCCATATCGGCCTCGGTCATTTCCGGCAGGGTCATCCCCATTTCCGAGTTATAGCAGGTCGAGAACGCGTATTTGCCTTCATAATCGGCATCGGTATTGTCGAGGTTGCCCGATACCATAACCTGCCACGCCACAGTCATATCGTCGGCGTTCAGGGCGGTGTAGAAGTTTACGTATTCTTCGGGCTTATCCAGGATTTTGCCATCATTGACCATCGGCACTTCGTCTTCGCCGTTACAGAACACATAGTTGGTACGCGGCCACCGCTGCGGGCGCAAACCGTGGATGCCCTTGGCGTTTGGAATTTCAGTGATCTTGTCGCATTTCATTACGTCACACCGCACGCGGGCCACGCGGGTGTTGGCCTTGTCATTCATGAACAGGAAACGCCCGTCATAGGTGCCTTCGGTGAATGACATGTGGACGTGGTGCAAATCGCCGTTGCGCGGGAATTCCAACCCATTGGCGGCCAGATAGGCCTTGGTTTTGGGCAACAGCCCCTCGGTCAGAATTTTCTTGGACTCGTTGGTGATGCCCCAACCCGTGGCCGAGCAAATGTTGAACACTGGCACGCGCATGAATTCACGCATCGATGGCAGGCCCAAGATGCGCATTTCGCCCGATTGGCCCGAGGACCAGAAACCGTAATACTCATCCAATTGGCCGGGGGCTACGTTCGCCGCCTCGGATGCATGTGCCGCAGTTGTGGCTGCTACAGTCGCAGCCCCCAAAGCGCCGCCTGCCAAAATAGCGCGGCTGCCAAGGCCACCGGCAAGGGCTGCGCCACCAGCAGTAGCGCCCAACATCCCGCGGCGGGTTAGTCTCATTTTCAGGTCGTCAGACATGGTTAGTCCTTTCAGTTCTGGTCAGATTTAAGTTGGTTTGGATGCCCCATGAAACCGCGGCCAAGATCGGGCACATCGCCCACGCTTTCGCGGCGTTTCAGTTTCTTGATCACAACGGGGCAAGTGGTTTTCGACTGGTACAACACCTGACAATGCAGGCAGTTCACGCACTCGTTCGGGTTAATCTCACCTGTGGGGTGGATGGCCTGAACGGGGCATTGGTTGGCGCAGGTCTGGCAAGGGCTGCCGCATTCTTTGTAGCGTTTCAGCCAATCAAACATCCGCAACCGTGCTGGAATGGCCAAGGCCGCACCAAGCGGGCAAAGATAACGGCAATAGAACCGTTCCACGAACAGGCCCGCGATCAGCAAGGCAGCAACATAGGCTACAAATGGCCAAGCCCGCACGAATTTCAACACGATGGCGGTTTTGAACGGCTCCACCTCGGCCAGATGTTCGGCTTGCTCGATGCTCATCAAGGACACCCCGAAGAGGCCCAAAAAGATCATGTATTTCAGTGGCCATAGCCGTTCATGCAGGCCCCAAGGCAGGGTCCATTGCGGAATGTGCAAGGCCTTGGCGATACGGCTCAGCAATTCTTGCAGCGCGCCAAAGGGGCAAAGCCAACCGCAATACGCCCCTCTGCCCCAGAACAGCAAAGCGGCGGCAAGTGAGAACCACAGGATAAAGGTCATCGGGTCCAACAAAAACGCCTGCCAACTGAAGCCAGACACCAACGCCCCGAACAGCGCCATCAAGTTGACAACAGACAACTGCGCATTTGCGTACCAGCCCAGAAACACCAGCGTCACAGTTAGATAGCCAATGCGGAACCAGAAAAAGACGCGCGCATTGCGGGTTGCTAAACCTTGAAAAAAGAACACCAACGTCAGCACGCCCAGCATCGCTGTCAGCACCACGATTTCCAGCTTCTTATCCAGCCAGATGCGTTTCCACAGCGCTTGGTGCGCGGCGTCTTCGGATTGCGTTGCCGCATCCGTCACTGACGCTGACACCTCTGCCGCAGGCGGGGCCGCGATTTGGCGTTGGTAGTGTTGCGGCAACTGATAGCCGAGATCGAAGGTGGTAAAGACCTTTTCAATCGCACCCACTTCGCGCTGCACCAGCAATTGAATGCGGAAAGGTTGTGTTGGGTCAAATTCGGTATCTGCAGGGATCTTGAACAGATCCGCCTCAATAAAGGCCGGTGCGCCGTCGGCGGCCAAGCTGTTGATGCGGCGGTGCTGTTTGTCATGGAAACGAACCGACACATCGTTTTGGATCAACACAATACGGTCAAAAATCCCGCCGCGCACATAGCCCGAGCCTTTGAAGGAATATAGCCCCTTGCCAACAATCGCGATGGCCTGCTCGCCCTCTTTTAACCAAGTCTTAAGATTTTCGGCTTCGGCCTCACCCAGAATGCTTTTTGCGATTGCGGGTTGCGATACCAGCGCCACCTGCATTTCGATATAGGTCGTTTCGGGTGCCTGGGTCAGTGCGCGTTGGGCGGCTCGCGGGTCTTCCATAGCGGCAAAGGCGGCATTCACCTGCCCCACATCCAAGGACAGGCGGCGAATGGTGCCGTCACCTTCCAGCGTCATCCAATCGCTGGCAGCTTCGGCGTCCGGGTTCACTTCAAACTGTGGGCCAGCGGCTTTTTCCTCAACGGCAAGGCCGCCCAAACCCAAAGCACGGGCCACCTTCAGGCCAGAGCGTACAATGGAATCGTCAATCACCATAACCGTGACAGTCGCGCCCGAAATAATGTCCAGCTCATGCGCGGTACCGCCAGAGTTGGCCTCGGCGACCAAATCCATACCTCGATAATTGGCCGTAAGAGCTTTGATCTTGGAATCAGGAATACCGATCAGAACAATTGGTTCTGAATGCTTGATAAGCTGCACACCGATCACTTTGGCGTCTGTGTCCAAGGCAATCATTGTGTGAATGGGTTTGCCAGAATAGCCGGTGGTCGATACGAAATCAGATGCGATATAGGCCCAGCCAATCGGCTGCCCCGCCTTCAAAATCGGGGCAACGGGCACATCCTCTCGGATCGAACCAAAGCCATCGGCCCCGTCAACCACCTCGCCTGCGACAATTGTCGGCAGAAGTTTTGAAAGAACAGACTCCGCCGAGGCAGGCAGCACCAGAAACAGCGACGCAAATAGACAAAGGAAAAAACGAATAGCAAAGCGAGAGAGTGTCATGCTGCGGTGTCCTTATAGACCGACCCACAGCCCGGCATGGCGGATACGCCATTTTTCCGGATGGCGGATGGGGGGCCGCGTGCTTGGGGTTGGGTGGCATGGGGCGAGGTTGGGGTTTGATCCGTGATCGAAATTACCAGTTTGGAAAACCGTGCGGGGGCGGCGCAAAGCCGGAAAGCGCCCGTTGCCAGGGCTGTAGTTGGCGTGCCGCAGGTCAAGCAATCACAACATTTGCGATCAGGCGTGACCGGATTGCCATTCGCATCAATCACCACGGAAATTGGCCCATCGCCCGAGCAAATGACCATCTCAAAGGCGCCAACGCCCATGTTTGTTCCGGCATCAGACGCCATGCCGTAAAGCATGATGCAAATGCACAAAAGCAGAGATTCGATATGGGACCAAACGGTTTTCATTCCGCGTGTTTGTCAGACTGTGCCTGACATTGACTTGACTTAAATCAAGTGAACGACCATTTTTTAATCAAAAATAATATAATAAAAACAATCATATATTCTAATTTTAGAATTCAATTCCGCATTTCGGCTGGCAATGATTAAGCTGCCCTACCCCGTTTCGCCCGATCAAAGCGCCCCTATCGAACGGCCCATGTTGCGTGTTCGTGCATGGTCGGCCCGATCTGATCCCAAACGTTGGACCGCCCAAGCGTCAGCTTCCGATGTCGCGACAAGGTAGGTTCGCGCCGGCAGCGAATTTCCGAGTCCCGCCCTTTGTGTCGGATGTCTCGGACGGTCCAAGGCTGCCATTCGTCAATACCTCAGCATTTCCTCATACGCGCTTCTACCGAGCGGACAAACCCACCCCTGATCGCGGCAAGGCAGAGATCGAACCCACGTCTCAGAGATAGGTATTGGAGCAACTGGCTTTTTCAGGCAGAAATCAACTGCGGCCAAGGTTTCGGAATGGGGCCATGTGGGGGCAGATACAATCAAGGGGAGCAGCGGCATGCGTATTGGGGTTATTGGATGCGGAATGATATCCAGCGCTGCTGTCCACGGCATCGCAAGAGACGGTCATCAAATCTTGGTTTCCGAACGAAGTGCAACTTACGCACGCGCGCTGGCTGATGCCTATGAGAATGTAACCATCTCTGACAATCAGGGCGTTGTGGATGCAAGTGACGTGATTTTCTTGGCGCTGATCGCCGAGGTCGCTCCCGATGTGCTTGGGGCGCTTAGGTTTCGGGGGGATCAGCGCATCATCACCTTTATGGCCGGTGCCACGCTTGAGCAGGCGGACGCAATGGTGCGCCCTGCACGTGCGGTGGCAATCATGATGCCGTTTCCCGGAATTTCGAAAGGCGGAACGCCTATTATGATGCAAGGTGACCCCGCATTGGTCGACGAGATATTTGGTGCGCGAAACGAGATTTATCCGCTGAAGGACGCCAAGGAGATGGCCGCATATTTATGCGCGCAGGCCGTCCTTTCGCCGGTTGCAAGGATGGTAAATGACACCGCGGAATGGCTTGGAAAACGCGTTTCGGACAAGGCGCAGGGCGAGGCTTTCCTGAGGGCACTTATTGCCTCGAACCTGTCCGATACTGAGAGCGCCGCTCTCATTAAGGCCTTGAACACCCCCGGCGGATACAACCAACGTCTGCGGTTGCACATGGAGGCAAGCGGTTCAAGTGAGGCATTAACCGGCGGGCTGAACGCGTTGGAATGATTACGGGCTGTTGGTGACGCGTCCGGTCTGGGCGCGATGCAGCGGTGCGGCTGTTCCCATCTTGGTAGCGCCATGGCCTGATGTTTTGCGGCTCTTGCCGCCGACTTTATCTCTCGTCGCGACGTGTTCTGACCCTTTGGTCCTGAAACCATTTGCGGAAAGGGCAATTGCAGACTAGAAAAAACATCGGCACGCCGCCGCGCATGATATGTAGGGTGCTCGTTTGAAAAGACTGATATTTGGCATATTTGCTTCGCTCGCGCCTACTTTTCCAGCGCAGGCAACTGACGACGTGTTGGGACAAATCAGCGCTTATCAAAGCTATAATGGTATCGCTGAACGCTGTGTCCGCATCTCTCCGATGCCGACGGTCCTCTACGATCCGGATGACCTGAAAGATGAAGCCGAACTTTGCAGCCTCGATGCCTATGACGTCGATGTAGCGCTTTGCCCTAAAATCTGGTCCACCAGCCCCGCGATTGTGTTCTACGACATTTCCGAAGGCAAATTTCAGGGCGATAGACTAGGGTTTCAAACCAAGGTCTGTGCTGGCGGAAAGATCGCAAAATATGTCGCCAAAGACGCGATTACGCGCCTTAAGTTCACGATGAACCAAGAAACAACCAGCGCCACCTTTACACCGTCCTCGCTGCTCTATTACCACCTGTCGCGTTATTTCGATTTTTCCATCACCGTTCCGGTCGCGGTTTGGCGCAGTATCGACAAGTCTGTATTGCTGAATGAAGTTGCGTTGGGCGGGCAGGACCTGACCACAGGGCAGGATGAATTGGCGCTAAACCACGCGGCATGGTCCACGATTGTCGACGCCATAAAACAGCCTGATACGTACAAAAAACCGGGCAGCTATGGCAGCGCCGCGGATTTTTTGACCGCAGATGGAACAGCGGCCTACGGCACGATGTACGATGGCGGCGGCACCCAATATGGCCCGGAAATGAACGGCAGCGTGGTTTTTGACACGGCCGAAAACCGCTATGCCGCCTTTTTGCAAACACCGGCTGTGACCGCCCTGAACACCGACCGTCCTTTGGCAGAGGCAATCAGCGAAACGCTGAAAGGGGATGACGCGGTGTTCACGCCGGAAGGGCGCGAAACCCAGCGCATCAGCCCTGCTCAACTGGCCTTTTGGATGCATGATATGGCTGAGATTCTGTTGATTGACAGTCTTATGGGCCAGCAGGATCGACCGGGGAATATCGACTACCGCGAATATTTCTATTGGGAAAAGGACGGCAAACTAAAGCGCGAACGCTTCCGTGATCAAGTGGCAGGAGAAGGAGGCATTCCGCAAGATGCGCAGATTTTGCTACGCAGCCGCCTGAACGACAATGATGCAGGCGGACGGCCAGAATATGACAATCATCTTGTGACTATGAAAGCGCTCGAAAACCTTCATCACTTTGACCCCGCGCTTTATGAAAAGCTTCAGACCTTGGACACAGACTTTCAAAGCCAGGGCCCGATCTATCTCTGGCTGCGGGGCAGTTTTGGCCTTGAGGAAGATCAGACAGACATGATTGTCGCAAATACGGCTTTCGCGGCATCGGTGTTAAGGGACCGCCTTGCCCAAGGGAACCTGCGACTCGACCTCAAGTCTTCGGCGCTGTTTAGTGGCGGAGCGAACAAAGAGTAACATCTACAGTATTCGCCCAAGGCCACCCCTAGCCCGCTATAATCGCACGGCGCACCGTCTTCTCGCTGTTGCACTAATCCCCCCTAAAATGAGTGGCGTTCATAAGTAGAACTTTCTCGGCAAGATATCTGAGGAGATATACGATGAAGAACGAACGATTTGTATAAAACTTAATGCCTATTGTGCCCAAATTTTGACAAAGTGAAAATATACCAAATGCAACTATAAGCTGAACTATGGGTTACGTTTACTGCAAATTTGGATTAAAATTATCCTTATCTTCCTGCGGCGGCGTAAAACTTAAGGCGCGAGATGAAACATATGCAAAAATACCCGCGTTGGCAAAATGCAGTCACCAGCATTTGTATTGCCTTGAGTGTCGGCTGCCTGATGATGGCACTTGTGCTGGCGCCGTTCGTTATGCGCAATACTTCTGAAGACTTGGATGCGTCGGCGCTGCGTAACGAAATGTTCGCTCTGCATATCAGCACAGGTGAAGCGCGCGCTGCGGCGCGTGCCTTTGCTACGGGCGATACTGACTCGGGTCGACAGCTAGAAGACCGCAGCCAAATACTCTTGCAAAAGATTAGAGAAGTCTTGGCCTACCCGGGGGCGCGAAATGTGCTGCCGAGCAATGGAGAGCCGCTGGACCTGATACAGATGCCGTTGGCCCAACAGCTTGAGATCGTTCAGGCGACGCAGGAACCGGAGGCGCGCGATACGGCCACAGGCATGACAAAAAGCCAGTCTCTGGCGGCACTGGCGGACATGCTGGAATTCCAAGACGTGAATTTGGATCGCTATGTGATCGACGCATTTTTCCAGTTGGGCCAGATCAATGATAACAACCGTGCGCCGATGGAAGAGTTGGAGCTTTGGTCCGAACGTTTCGCGGGTTTTGTATTTTTGGTGGCAATGTTGGCGTTGGCAACCCTCTGGTTGCAAAAACGCGCAGCGCACAAGGCCGGACTTACGCTGCGCACAGCGGTGCATGATCTGGCCGAGGCCCAGCGTATCGCCCATTTGGGTACGCTGCGCTGGGATTATCAAAGCGACCAAGTCACCTGGTCGGATGAATTTGCGCGTATTTACGGGCTTCAGCCCGGAGGCGAGATGTCTGGGACCGCGTTTCAGGCATTATTGATTCCCGCCGATGTCGAACGGGTGGTCGCAAGTGAAACCGAGGCTCTAAAACGATCACAGGAAACCGGTCAGCCTGCACTGCGTGATCTGACCTACCGCGCCTATCGCTCGGATGGTCAAGTGATCGAGTTGGCGGCAATTTCGGAATTGCTCGCCAATCGCGAAGGCCAACCGCTTTATATGGTGTCAACCGTCCGTGATGTCACTGATGAGGTGCAGGCAAAGCGGGCGCTTCTTGACAGCGAGCGCAGCCTTGCCGCAGCTCAACGCATTGCGCATATTGGCAGTTTTCGCCAAAATATTAAAACGGCGCAGGTCCATTGGTCGGACGAGATGTTCCGCATGCTGGGCCTTGATCCTAAAAAAGGTGCCGCGCGGTTGCGGCAGATCTTTCACCCCGACGATCTGGACGGGGTCGTTGGGATGCTAACAGACCTCCGCACACCTGATGCACCCTATAGTGAGCGTCAGATCATCATCAACAGTCGCATGCGCCATGCCGACGGCTCAATATTGCACGTTCGCGGCACCCTTGAGATGAGCTTTGATGAATTTGGCCAACCCGAAATACTGACGGGCAGTCTACGCGATGTCACAACTGAAATTCACCAAGAAAGTGCCATGCGCGAGGCCGTTGCAGAGGCCGAGCGGGCCAATGCGGCCAAGTCCGAGTTTCTTGCGGTTATGAGCCATGAGCTGCGTACACCGATGAACGGCGTATTGGGCATGTTGGGCGCGATGGGCGAAGCCACACTCCCACCAGAACAGGCGGAGCAGCTCCAGATCGCCCGCTCTAGTGCAGATAGCCTGCTGGTCATCCTGAACGACATTCTGGATATGTCCAAGATTGAAGCCGGCAAGGTGGAGCTTGAAATTGCACCATTTGAGTTGGAGCCGCTGGTCCGCAGCGTCATCCACCTTTATGCGCAGCGGGCGCGTGAAAAGGGGATCATCCTTGATAGCGTCACGGGTGACGGTGTACCGCGCTGGCTTACCGGAGATTCCGGGCGGATTAGGCAGATCCTGGCCAACTTGGTCAGCAATGCTGTGAAATTCACAAGTTCCGGTTCGGTGATTGTTTCAGTCCAGAAATTGGGGCATGCAGCGAACGGCGCTGTTTCCTTGCGCTTTGCTGTCGCCGATACTGGCTTGGGTATCCCTCTTGAGGCACAACCGCAGGTTTTTGGCCGTTTCAACCAGCTTGATGCGTCTTACACGCGTCGTTTTGGCGGCACGGGTCTTGGCCTGTCGATCTGTCGCAGCCTGGCGGAGTTGATGGCGGGGGGAATGTCGTTTGAAAGCTGTCCTGATGAAGGGTCAAAGTTTTATTTGGACCTTGCGCTTCCCGCTGCAGAGGCAAGGGTTACGAAACCCATCCCCGATCATAAGGCAGCCTTGCCCCGCATGCGCATTTTGGTAGCCGAAGACAACAACATCAACCAAATCGTTGCCCGCTCGATGTTGGAGCGCCTTGGCCAGAGCGCTGATTTTGCGCTCAACGGGCAAGAGGCAATCGAGGCGGCGCAGCAGTTCCGCTACGACCTGATCTTCATGGATGTGTCAATGCCCGTGCTCGATGGGCTGGAGGCAACACGACAAATCCGTAAAATGTCGGGCTCGCGGGGGCAAGTGCCCATATTGGGGCTGACCGCCCATGCAGGAGATGCCGAACGCCAGTCCTGCCTTGACGCAGGGTTTAACGAAGTTTTGAGTAAACCATTACTGATAGCGTCACTTCGAGACGCACTCAGCCGCTGGCATGGGCATTCTGATGCGAAAGATGCACCTCATCAGCGCCAATTCGACATGCAGCCCCCGTGAGCTTGGCGTCCCCCATCGGCGGTGTCAGACAAATTCGAACCTGTCTCAGGTTGCCACAATAGACAAGAACCTATGCAGACCAAACTTGGCGCCATTCAGTTTGGTCTTGTCCCGGTTTAATTACGGTCTTTTTCGAGCAACGTTTGCTATGAAGGAGACCGGAACAAAACCGGGACAAGACCAGAACCAAGAACGGCCATTGCCTTCCAAAAATTGCAAATACAACACAACACCTCCGCCAACGGCGTGCACCACGCAGCTCAAGAGCTATGACTGAATCTGGTGTTTGGGCGGTTTGAAGGTTGGCGGCGTATCTGGTTGATTTGTTGTTGCGAGACAG
>NZ_JBGQOQ010000051.1:0-15307 GCF_052119765.1 Pseudorhodobacter sp. W20_MBD10_FR17
AAACCCGCCCGCGCTTTCCTCCTTGTCGGATTTGTCGCCGCTGCATCTCGCGATGACAGCAGCCACAAACCTTAGACCTTTCTGCCGTTCATAGTCCAGCTCACAGTGACCACTTACCAGTCCTAAGCAGTCGTTCAGGATTGCTCAAATTGAGCTTTTGCACGGAATCGCCCGCCGAGCGACATAGGCATCGTGATGATGACAAGGCACCCGACAACCAAGACCACGCCAATCCATCCGAGGTTCGGCAAACGCTCTCCGACGATGAGGACAGCCAGAACCGCCGCGACGACAGGCTCCAGCAGCGTGATGACCGTTGCCATACTCGCCTCCACACGGGCCAGACCAAATCCAAAGCTAAGGTAGCCTAGGAACATAGGCACGGCTGCCATGTAGATCCCTACGGCTGCGTTTGTCCAAGATGCAAGAAACGGCCCTCCCGTCGCGATCAGCACCGGCATCAGCAGCAGACCGCCAAGGCCAAACGTGGCCCCCATCGCAACCGACGACCGCGTGCCTTGCAGCATCATTTTCCGCGCGCTCCAAGAATAGAGGGCATATGTTAGTCCGCCAATCAGCCCCAGAAAAACCCCCAAAGGCACGGAATCGCCACCAACCACTTCGCCGTGGGAGAGATTTTCTGCAACGCAGATCAGCCCCATGCCGATCAGCCCGACAAGCGCCCCGACGGACCACTGTAAAGTCAGATTTCTTCGGTCTAGCAGGTATTCGATAAGCGCAGAGAGCAGTGGAGCAGACCCAATGGTAATGACGGTTCCGACAGTCACGCCAGCCAGCCTCATCGCTCCATAGAAAGCCAGCGGATAAATCGCAACTGAAAGCGCGCCAATCACCAGGAGCCGACGCTGGTTCCAAAGAGCAGTGCGAGATCGCACGATGCCGCGTGCTGCTACCAACGCTTGTGCGATACCACCGACCCCCATGGCGGCAGCACCAATCGCGGCAGCACTGACATCGGGCGCAAATGTTGCCGCCGTTCCGGTCGTGCCCCAGACAATAGCCGAGAAAAGGATTGCGACCACGCCCCAAGTTTGTCCCTGCATCATTTCAAAGCGCCTTCAACATGTCGTCGACCATCGCCCTTGCCATAATCACCCGCACGCTGCTGCCCTCCAGCCCCGCCCGTGCCATCGCGCCTTCCAGCAGAAAGGCAATCTGAGCTGCCAAGGCCGCCACGCGATCGGGTTTTTCGGGAAGCAGTTCCGAGAGATGCTGCGCAAGAATGCTTTCGACTTGCTCTTTGTGCCGCCTGACAGCGGCCCGCCCAACATCGCCGGCCTCAAGTTCAGCCGCCGCGTTCAACAAACCGCAACCGCGAAACCCCCGCTCATACGCAAATTCAGCGTGATCCTGATAGGCATCGAACACCGCAAGGATACGCTGACTGGGCTCCTTTGCCGTCGCCACACGGTTGTCATAGAGCGCCAACCATTCTGCATGCCGTGCTTCAAGATACTGGTTTACCAGATCGGCCTTGGAGACAAAGTTGTTGTAGAGGCTCTTTTTCGCCACGCCTGCGCGTTCCACAATGGCATCAATGCCGGTTCCGCTGATGCCGTGGTTGTAGAACAGGATCATGGCCGCTTGCATGAGGCGATCATGTGCAGATCCTTTTGGTGTCTTACTTGGCAGGGCCATGTCGAATCTCCCGATTGTAGGTAGATCGGTATACCTGCAAACGAGGAGCCGCAAGGGGCAAAGCAATGCTGGCGACCGTTTTCGAAGTTCCGCTTAGCGGCCATTGGCCGCGTAGCAGCATCACGTAACTTTGGGCTCACAGCCGACCTCGGATGCAGCGCAGCATTTTGTGATATGATGCAGTGTCAACGTCGGGTTGTCGATGTGGGAGGGTGTGGCGGATAGGAGGAACTGCCATGCCAATACCAACCTTACCAGCCATTCGCGCACTTCGCCCCGCTTGGAACAAGGGCCGCATTGTTGGTCAAAAACGGCCGCTAAAGCCCAAACATGTCTGGGCGATCCGTGTCAGGCTTGAACTGGCCGAGAACCATCGCGATCTTGCCCTGTTCAATATGGCGATCGATAGCAAATTGCGCGGCTGTGACCTTGTTCGGATGAAAGTGATCGACGTCATGGCGTCTGGACAGATCAAGGAACGGGCATCGGTGTTGCAAAGCAAAACCCAAAAACCGGTCCGGTTCGAGATTTCCGAAGGCACCCGCGCCTCGGTGGCGAAGTGGATGGAAGATCCGTTGATGGTCGGATCCGAATTTCTCTGGCCCGGGCGTTTTCACGAACGCCTTCACATCTCAACACGCCAGTATGCTCGTATTGTGCGGGAATGGGTTTCGTCCATCGGGCTTGAAGTGACTGCCTATGGCACCCATTCGATGCGACGCACGAAGGTCACCCAGATCTACAAAAAGACGGGCAACCTGCGTGCTGTCCAGCTTCTTCTGGGACATACGAAAATGGACAGCACTGTTCGTTATTTGGGTGTTGAACTTGAAGACGCGTTGGAAATTTCGGAAGCTATTGAAATCTAAGCGTTTGGGCCGTTCGACGTGGACGGCCCAGAACGGACATTCGTGGCCAAGAATAACGCTGCGGCGCGCCTTCCTCAAAGCGGGCATTCATGCACCGCGCAGCATTTATACGGGCCCAATGGCCCATTCGGGCCTAGGGCGCTACGTAGCGATCGCGGCGATGGTTAAAGGCAATCACGCCATTGAGCACCACTGCTCCTAGGAAAGAATAGGCGACCACGGAGGCCGGAAATATGAATATCGCAACCGCAAATATGGCCACATCTACAAGAAGTTGCGTATAGCCCGCTTTGAACCCTGTGCTATCCTGTATCACAAGCGCCAGCACCCCCATCCCCCCAAGCGAACCTTTATGCCGGAAACAAGCTAAAAGACCGAGGCCCACGGTCACTCCGAACACTAGGGTGCCTATGATCGGATTGAGGCTCTCAAAGACGATGAACAGGGGAAGTCGATCCGAGAGGACCGAAACGGATGTTACGCAAAACAAGCTTTTTAGCGTAAACTCGAGACCTAATCGCATGTAGGCAAAAAAATAAAATGGGAGATTAATCAGGAAAAAAACGAGGCCGAAGGACCAACCCATTGGGTAAGCGATAAGCAAAGCAATGCCCGCCGTTTGCCCCGTGAGGAAGCCGAGTTGCGTAAGAAACACAAGTCCCACGGATGTCAAAAAGCAGCCGATCAGCAGCCCCTGCGCATCTTCGAGCGGCGTATGGGCAACGGTGTTGGGGTCTATGGTCAATGGAGCTGGCATAATCTGAAACTACGCTGCATCGCAGCAAAGGCAAGACCAAATTTGGTGTCTGATGTATTGGTCGGCCCATTGCTGCCATTGATCATGCCTTCCCACTGCTGCGGTGCGGCCCGTCGAACCAGTCATTCGTGCATCTTGCATCATTTTGTCAGCTAAAACGTCGGTCTGCGGGACGAAGCAGGTATTGACGTCCGAGTAGCCAATGACCGCTTTTTGAAATGCTGTGCGGGAAGCCAAACGCGCCAAAGACGGATTCCAGACCTTCGCTGTATGTGCGGGCGAACGGCCATCAACATTGGAAGCCAACATTCGTTAATTAGGTGATGGTCTCAATCACCCGTTCCAAATATGGCCAAACGGAAAGTCTGTAGCTTGGCGGTGCCAGCGTTGGCGATACAAATACCGCCTTTCCCTGGAAGTTTATTTGAACAGGCGCGGAATCTGGCGATGGCACTTGCGGCATCGCTATGTCAAATGCGCGACCAAACGATTTGGATGCGCCGACGCCATATACAATCATTACTTTCCACGGCACGTGCGAGACCACGGCCTTGAAAATTTCAGTGCCATGGGCGCGGTCGTTCGCCGAAAGTTCGGCATCATATCGTGCGCTGGCGCAAGACACGTTTGTCTGTATCGAGGTTAGCCCATGTGCAGTTAGCATCTCGGAGAGCCGGTCCAAATTTGGTCGTGTCCTTGATGGCTTCGTGGTTGCGGAATTATACATTTTTCTGCACGTTTGGCCTCTACGATTCCAAAGTGCATTCAAGAAATGATCGTGATCAGTAACGTCGGAAGCCTGAAACGTTTTCGCAGAACTGGCTCCGACGATCAGTACCTCGGCCTGCTCAGGATTGCTGTCGGTCATCCACGGGCGCGGGTAGGCACCTCCGCGCGGCATCGTCATTGCACGAATTTTATCTTCAAAATCCATCATAATTCCCCATGGCCACAGTGAATGAACGGTTACCCGTTTCTCAATATCAGACATTCGCTGCACCACGGAAAGAGTAAATTCGGCCCATTGCGGACCTTCGCAGCCACCACGGCGAACGTCCGGTTTGAGTCCAGTTTACCGACTTAATGCTTCTTAGCAGTTAGACACGGCGCGGATTGCATTAGAATGCTCCAGTATTGGTGTTCAAAAGAAACTGGGAAAATATCGGGCCACAAGCAGCCCCGATTTCGCGGGCTTTGCCGCCAATCTCTCCTGCACAAATCGTGGGGGGAACCAGCCCTCGGGTGTCTTGGGTTTGCAGGTAGCGTTGCGTGCGCTCTACTAGCGCTTGTTTCACTTCGTTCGGAAAGGATCCGTCAATCATGATGGTTTCAAAATCGATGACGGAACAAATAGATATGCTGGCCTTTGCCAATTCTTGTGCTGCTTGCCCGACCCAGGGTTCAACATACCGCGCAAGGCCGCTCCAATCCTGCGGGGTTTGCCAAAGGCGCGCAGGATCCAACCCGGCCTCAAGCAATCGGCCCTCCAAAACATGAAGTGAAGCTATATCAATCAGCTGGCGACTTTCGCCACTGGGGCCGATACTGGGCAAAGACCCCAAGGCACCGGCATTGCCCTGATGTCCTTCGTAAACCGAATGGTTCAAAACAATACCGCCGCCGATGAAGGCCGCGATGAAGAAATACGCATAGTCGCGGTATTCCTTACCCCTGCCATATACATGTTCGGCACGGCAAGCGGCAGTGGCATCGTTCACCATAAACACAGGCAAATCGCTGAACTTCCCAACCTCTTCTTGCAGGTTTATGTTTTTCCAGAGCTGCGATGTGGCCTCGGGCGCGCCAACCAATTGGTGCCAGTTCCATAATTCATAGGGGGCCGCGATGCCAATTCCACATAGCCGATGTCGGAGTTTTGTAGGCATCTCATCGGTCAACGCCTCTAGGCCGACCTGCAAGAAAGACAGGATGCTCTCTGGAGTGGGGTATGGAAAGGTTGTGCGGCGTTGGGCACGAACCTTGCCCGCAAAATCCATCAGGATCAGTTCGGCACTGCGCCGCCCTAGCTTTAGCCCGAAGGAAAACACCCCGTCCGGGTTCAACCGCATCGGCACCGAAGGTTTGCCAACCTTGCCGCGCACAGGTTCACCGCGCGCCAGCAACCCGTCCTGTTCCAATTTGCGCAAAATGACCGACACGGTCTGCGGCGACAGCCCCGCCATGCGCGCAAGGTCCGATCCGGGCAGCGGCCCGTTGCGCTGCAACATCGACAGCAACAGACGTTCGTTATAGTCGCGCAAACCGCTTTGGTTTGCGCCACTGCTTAACGATCTGATCTTTGAACCATCCATGTGAGCGACCATATACTTCTACGCCATACCTAAACAAGACGTCATGATAATTAGTAAATCAAGTTTATTTATTAATTGACTTGAAGCCCCGAATCAGGCTTTCTTAGTGAAGTTCCGCAGATGTTGCGGGGTGACATTCCGGTGTGCCGGAAAGATCAAAGACTGTCTCGGGAGGACATCATGAAGAAATTACTCGCAACCACTGCGGTCGTTGTTATGGGCTTTGCAGGCGCTGTTTCGGCTCAGAGCGTCACCGCTTGCCTGATCACGAAAACCGACACGAACCCCTTCTTTGTCAAGATGAAAGAGGGTGCTGAGGCCAAAGCCGCAGAGCTTGGCATGACGCTGAAATCCTTTGCCGGTAAGGTTGATGGTGACCACGAAACCCAAGTGGCGGCGATTGAAACCTGCATTCTGGACGGCGCAAAGGGCATTTTGCTGACAGCATCCGATACCTCGTCCATCACCACTGCGGTCAAGCAAGCGCGCGATGCGGGTGTGCTCGTCATCGCCCTTGATACGCCGTTGGACCCGATTGACGCAGCTGACGCAACCTTCGCCACCGACAACTTCCTTGCGGGTGAACTAATCGGCAAATGGGCTGCAGGCAAATTGGGGGCCGAGGCTGCCAATGCCAAAATTGCCATGCTGGATCTTGCCGTGTCGCAGCCTTCGGTTGACGTGTTGCGCGATCAAGGTTTCTTGCAGGGCTTTGGCATTGAGCTGGGCGACCCGAACAAATGGGGCGACGAGACAGACCCGCGCATCGTAGGCAATGATATCACGTCGGGCAACGAAGAAGGCGGCCGCAAGGCGATGGAAAACCTCCTCGCCAAAGACCCCTCGATCAATGTGGTCTATACCATCAACGAACCCGCCGCTGCCGGTGCCTATGAGGCTTTGAAGTCGATTGGCCGCGAAAAAGACGTGCTTATCGTATCGGTTGACGGCGGTTGCCCCGGTGTGGCCAATGTCAAAGATGGCGTTATTGGTGCCACGTCGCAGCAATACCCGCTGTTGATGGCCTCTAAAGGGGTTGAAGCGATTGCCGCTTGGGCCAAAGATGGCACAAAACCTGCAAATACCGATGGCAAAGACTTCTTTGACACCGGCGTTACCCTGATCACCGACGCTCCGGTTGATGGCGTTGACAGCATCGACAGCGCCAAGGGCGCGGAATTGTGCTGGGGCTGATGCGCCGCCACACAGTTTGAAACACGGAAAAGGGGCGGCTTTCACCGCCTCTTTTCACACTCAAATGCTTTAACAAGGGGAGGAGGGTCACCATGTCGGAAGCTGAAAATTTCGAACAGGTTTCAAAGCGTGGCACCCAAGAGGTTGCCAAGTTCGATCAGCCACATCGCGGCTTTGTGGGAACTGTGCAGCATTGGCTGCATATAAATCCGGCTTTGGTGCCGTTGATCGTGCTGGTTCTGTCTATTCTGGTCTTTGGCGCGCTGTTGGGCACTAAATTCTTTTCGCCCTTCGCGCTGACGCTGATTTTGCAGCAAACCGCGATTGTCGGCATTGTGGGCGCGGCGCAGAGCCTTGTCATTCTGACCGCCGGCATCGATTTGAGCGTTGGGGCGATCATGGTGCTGTCATCGGTGGTGATGGGGCAATTCACATTCCGCTACGGGTTGCCGGTTGAGCTTTCCATTCTGTGCGGCCTTGCGATTGGCACATTTGTCGGGTTTCTGAACGGTTGGCTTATTGCCATCATGCGTCTGCCGCCCTTCATCGTGACTTTGGGTATGTGGCAAATCGCGCTCGCCTCCAACTTCCTCTATTCCGCTAACGAAACCATCCGCAGCCAGGAAATCGCCGAACAGGCACCCTTGCTGCAGCTGTTCGGCGCCACGTTCAAAGTGGGTGGCGCGGTGTTTACCGTTGGTGTGGTCTTTATGGTGCTGCTGGTGGTTTTGCTGGCTTATATCCTGAAACACACCGCTTGGGGCCGTCACGTCTATGCCGTGGGCGACGACCCTGACGCGGCAGAGCTTTCGGGTGTGAACGTCAAGGGCACGCTGATTTCGGTTTACATGATTTCGGGCCTGATTTGCGCCTTTGCCGGCTGGGCATTGATTGGCCGTATCGGCTCGGTTTCGCCAACCTCGGGGCAGCTGGCCAATATCGAAAGCATCACAGCTGTTGTGATTGGTGGCATTTCTCTTTTTGGTGGTCGTGGCTCTATTCTTGGTATGCTGTTCGGGTCGCTTATCGTTGGCGTGTTCACCCTTGGCCTACGCCTGTTGGGGGCCGACGCGCAATGGACTTACCTGCTGATCGGCGCGCTGATTATTGCCGCTGTCGCTGTGGATCAATGGATTAGAAAGGTGTCAGTCTGATGGAACCCATTCTGAAAGGCCGCAATCTGGTCAAACGTTACGGCAAAGTCACCGCCCTCGATCATTGCGACTTTGATCTTTATCCAGGTGAGATTCTGGCCGTCATTGGCGACAACGGCGCTGGTAAAAGCTCGCTTATCAAGGCCGTGTCAGGCGCGATTGTCCCGGATGAAGGCGAAGTCTATCTGGAAGGCAAGCAGGTGCGCTTTACCTCGCCCATTCAGGCACGCGAGGCGGGGATTGAAACGGTTTATCAAACCCTTGCAATGTCACCCGCCTTGTCAATCGCCGACAATATGTTCATGGGCCGCGAATTGCGCAAACCGGGGTTCATGGGCAAATGGCTGCGCCAACTGGACCGGCCGCGCATGGAGCAACTGGCGCGCGACAAGCTGACCGAACTGGGGTTGATGACGATCCAAAACATCAATCAAGCGGTCGAAACCCTGTCTGGTGGCCAACGTCAGGGTGTGGCAGTCGCACGGGCGGCAGCGTTCGGCTCCAAGGTGATTATTCTCGATGAACCCACAGCAGCCTTGGGGGTGAAAGAGTCGCGCAAAGTGTTGGAACTGATACAGGATGTGAAATCGCGTGGCATTCCGATCATCCTGATCAGCCACAATATGCCGCATGTGTTTGAGGTCGCCGACCGCATCCACGTTCACCGCCTAGGCAAACGCCTTTGCGTTGTGAATCCAAAGGACTACACGATGTCGGATGCAGTGGCCTTTATGACCGGTGCCAAGGAACCGCCAGTCGAAACTGTCCCCGCCTAAGGCTAATTGGGTCTGAATTCAGGCCCAAACAACCTATAACGGCAGCTTGGATCTTGTCGTCAGAACGCCTGAAATGCAAATTCAATGGCAGACGACAAGATCTCTCGGATGTCTTATGACTTCCATGAATTCTGCTCTCAACTTTGAAGATCAGCTGGAGCAGAAAGCCGTCAACGCCTGCCACAAGGCCATCTAATTTTGAGCAACCGTTTTGATTGGTATTTCGCTCAATGAAGCCATTGTAGGAGTAACCGACCCAACGACAAATGGCATACGGATGAGGTTGTTATCACGGACATTGGCGCGAGATTGGCACAATTGGCGACGGTAGTTTCTAAGCCCGCCAAAATACCAAAGCTCCGGAGTAATTTTCTCCAAGGCGGGCGGCCCACTCGGAGGAAAAAGGTTTGTCATCACCGGAAATTTGTGGAGCTATATCAAACCGAAAACGTCCAAGTTGTGTTTGAGCAGCTCTTTAAAAAGCTCCGGATACCAAGCGAACACGAAGCAGCCCTTAGTGCCCACCGCAGCGAAGGGCTGCTTTCCGCCCCTTGTATCGAGGGCAAACCCAAAGTCATGAACGGCCCTTTGCGGACATCTGGCTCCGACCCCGATGCTGCGCCGCGGCCCATCGTTCCGGACATTCGACGCAGCCGCAGATCCAGGCGGGGGACAAATCTGTGTCGTACAGAGTGGGCACTGTTGATGCTGCACCGACCGAACTGGATAGGAACTATGTTTGCGAAGACCTGAGGTCTTGAAGGTAGCCACCAAGTTCGTCGCCATAGCCCCAGCCGGCATTTGCAACGCGTTGATATTCTTTCTCCAGCCGATCCAGCCAGGCTGTCGTCAGTTCCGGGTCGACTTGCACGGATAATTTCTTCACGATCGAGCCAAACATAGACCCCATGCTGTTGTAGGAACGGCTCATCCATATCACCGAACTCCAGCGTGACGTCATTGCCGCATTTGACGTAGTAGAACATTAGCTCCAGCGTTTCGCCGAGCTGTCCCTTAGCCTTGTTGTAATCGGATATGGCACGTCGGGCGTCGCGGTATTTGATGGGTGCGTCCCACCGACTTGGATTGATGGCTGCCTTGATCCGCTTCTTGTAGGGCGAAAGGTCGGTGCCCCCATCCGAAACCAGGAATCTTGCATGCAGGAAATCCTAGTTCTTCGGGTCGGTGCGATACAGGTCTTGGACGAGGCCCACGAGCTGCACCCTGGAAAACCCCGACAACGCCCCCTTTATCGCAGCCCAGTTCTTTGTCACGATTCTAGCCCCTTCCAGTTTCTCCACGGCATCTTTTATACCAACATTGTGAGTAAGGTGAATTCTTCAAGCAAGTGTGGCAGGGACGGCCCTAACCGAACATTGACCGAGGTTTATAGTGCTGCGATGCAGCATCCTGCTTTAACTGACAACTACAAAGCGCCCATCCTCGACCACTCAAGCTACGTTGTGGATCATAGGCTTCAGCCCTATGTGGTATCCTATGAACATATCAGACCGCATCTTCCGCCCATTTGAAAACCTTGTACGACCATTCGACCTTCCCCTGCGCGCCCTGCCCGCAACTGGGGTCTGGCGTTTGGTCTGGCATTTTGCACTGCTCTTTCGCGGCGTTTTAGTTGCCGTTGCCGGGTTGTCAGTCATCTCTGCGGGGATCGGGCTGGCAATGGTCTGGGCACTGGCCTTTGTGGTCGACGGTGTCACAGCGCAGGGTGCCGCGTCATTTATCGCGTCCAAAATGTGGACATTGGCCGCGTTGGTTTTTTTGTTCGCTGTTGTTGATCCCGTCGTGACCTTTGTACGCGGCGCTTTCATGGCCCAAACGGTGCAGGTTTTACTGCCAGCAGCGATGCGGTGGCAGGCCCACAAAGCCGTGGAAGGCCAGGATGTTGCGTTCTTCGAAGACGTGTTTGCGGGTCAGGTTGCCAGCCGCATCGGTCAGGTCACCAGCGCGGTGCAGCGGTCCATGATGATCGCCATGCAGATGGTGCCACGCGTCGTTATTTCCTTTGGCGGTGCTGCGGTATTACTGGCCGCCCTTTCGCCAATGATGGCCTTACCGGTTGTGGCCTGGATCGCGCTCAACATCATTTTAGCATGGTTTGCGGTTCCGATTTATGCGGCGCGGTCGCGCAAAGTGGCGGCGGCCACCAGCCGGGCCACAGGGGCCATGACAGATGTATATTCCAACATTGCGATGGTGAAACTTTTTGCCGCAGAAGATAGCGAGGCAGGTGCGATCCAAAAGGTCATAGGTGAGACCATCGACACCCAGCACCGTGAGAACCGCGCATATGTCTCAACAGATGCCTTGGTGCATCTGCTCAACGTGGCGTTGGTTGTGTCTATCTTCGCAGTGGGTCTGTGGGGGTTGGTCGACGGTTTTGTCAGTTTGGGTGATTTTGTTGCGGGGGCCACGATCGCGCGTACACTATCGGCGTCGTCGGGCATGTTTATTGGCTTGGGCCAATCTGTCAGCCGCGCGTATGGAACGATCGCAGATGCAATGCCAATTATGACGACACCGCCAACCCTGATGGATGCTTCGAATGCACCTGACCTTAACTTGACCAGAGGGCAGATCCTGTTCGATCACGTGACCTTTAAGTACGGTGAAGCAGACGCAGTCGTGCGTGACCTATCACTCTCCATAGCCGCCGGCGAAAGAGTTGCCTTGGTCGGTTTGTCCGGTGCAGGAAAATCCACGCTCGTGTCCCTTTTGATGCGGTTGCGCGATGTTGATGCAGGCCGTGTTACCGTTGACGGCCAAGACGTCCGCGATGTCACGCAGACCTCCCTGCGGGAGCAGATAGGTGTGGTGACACAGGATGTCGGTCTGCTGCATCGGTCGATCCGTGACAATATCCGCTATGGCCGACCCAACGCCACGGACGCCGAGGTAGAGGCCGCCGCTAGAGCCGCGCAAGCCATGGGCTTCATTCACGATCTGCGTGATGATAAAGGCCGCGTGGGCCTTGACGCATTCGTCGGCGACCGGGGTGTTAAACTCTCGGGTGGTCAACGCCAAAGGGTCACCATAGCACGCGCACTTCTCAAGGACGCTCCGATACTTGTGTTGGACGAAGCCACAAGCGCGCTTGATAGTGAGTCCGAAGCCGCAATCCAAGAGAACCTGGACCGGCTGATGGCCGGAAAAACAACCTTGGCTATCGCCCACCGCCTGTCCACCATCGCAGCAATGGATCGTATAGTGGTCATGGATGCGGGCCACATCGTCGAGGAAGGCACGCATGATACCCTGTTAGCAAAAGATGGTCTCTATGCTCGCCTCTGGGCCCTACAATCAGGCGGCTTTCTTGCGCGGAAAATGGGTACAGCCTGAAGGCATACTAACGGCCCCTTACGGACGTTCGATGGATATGTGCCCCGCGCAGTGTGGTTTCCCGAAGCTGCCCTTCATATCTGGCGAAGCATAGGCACTCCAAGGCACAAACATGTTTGTCGTGCCTGAAACGGTATTGTCCCTGCTCGCGTTCGGTGTCCGAAGCGATCAGGATCAGGTCCCAGCACCTTCGTCGAGCCGGGGCAGGAACCAGGTTAGTAGTCCGGCAAGCGGCAGGAAGGCGCAAAGCTGATAGACCGCCTCGACGCCATAGCTGTCCGCCAGCACGCCTAGAAACGCCGCCGCAATGCCGCCCAGACCAAAGTTCAATCCGTAGAACAACCCGCCGATCAAGCCGATCCGATTGGGTAACAAATCCATCGCATAGATCAGGATTGAGGCGAATGCGCTGGCCATGATCAGGTTGATCATGATCGTCAGCACGCCGGTCCAGAACAGATCTGCATAGGGCAGGATTAGAGTCAGAGGCAACGGTCCCAGAACCGAGATCCAGATAATCCGGTAGCGTCCGATCCGGTCGCCGACGATGCCGCCGATCAGCACGCCCACTGCTGCTGCCAACAGGAATACAAACAGCATCATCTGCGAGGCGGGGATCGACAGGCCAAACCGTTCGATCAGATAGAAGGTGTAGAAAGACCGGAAACTCTCACCATAGGTGTTCTTGGTGAACATCAGAAAGGTCAGGACGAACAGGCCAACGCCGATGGTCACCGGCGCGTGTGGGACCGGCGCGCGAGCAGCGTTGCGCTGCGTGCGCATCGCATGGAATTCCGCACTCAGCTGGCGCTGTTTGCTGCCGATCCATGTCAGAAGCGCCATCGCCAAAAGGGCGGTGACCGCGAACCAGGCCAGGCTGGGCTGCCCCCAGGGCACAACGATCAGAGCAGCAAAAACCGGCCCCAGCGCGCCGCCCGCCTGACCGCCGACTTGAAAGATGCCCTGCGCCAGCCCCTGCTTTCCGCCCGCCGCATATCGCGCGGTCCGCGTGGCCTCGGGGTGAAAGATCGAAGAGCCGATACCGATCAATGCAACCGAAACTAAGATTGCCCCATAGCCATGGGCAAAGGCCAGACTGACCAGCCCGGACAGCGTAAACATCATCCCCACCACCGGTGAATAAGGCGCTGGATGCCGGTCCGTCACGATGCCGATCACCGGTTGCAGCATGGCCCCCGCGATCTGGAATGTCAGGGTGATCATGCCGATCTGCACAAAATCCAGCGCATAGACCTCTTTCAGGATCGGATAAGAAGCCGGGATTAGCGATTGCATCATGTCGTTCAGAAGATGCGTCAAACCCAGAACCACCAACACAGCAAGATGAGTCTCGGAACGGGGTATGGTGGTCATGTCTGTCGCCTTTCACATTCGCAGGGTTTAGGGTTCGCTCTGGCAAATTGGTCACGTCTTGCAGGTCGCCGCAAGCGCCGCGTTGTGATCGACCCGTGCCGATGCTTGTCAGGCACGGTTGACGTTTGCGCATCGCGTGATTGCGCTTTGGGTTTCAGCCTGCCCATCACCGCCACTTAGGCCTCTTGTTCTGCTCGACCGCACGCAACCATTCTATTGCCGCGCCAGTTTGTCTTTGACAGCCTCGCAGGCCTCGTCCCAAGCAGCCAAAGTACCGCGGGCCTCCAGCAGGTTCAGGCCCTTTTCGGTAATGCCCCCTGTGGGCATGGCGGATAGGAGGATGCACCATGCAAACACCAAACTTACCTGCCATTCGCGCACTTCGTCCCGCTTGGAACAAGGGGCGCATCGTCGGCCAGAAACGACCTCTCAAACCTAAGCATGTCTGGGCCATCCGCGTCAGATTAGAACTGGCTGGAAATCACCGTGATCTTGCCCTTTTCAATCTGGCCATCGACAGTAAATAGCGCGGTTGTGACCTTGTGCGGATAAAAGTCGTCGATGTCATGGCGTCGGGACAGATCAAAGAGCGGGCGTCGGTCCTACAAAGCAAAACCCAAAAGCCGGTCCGGCCCATAGCGGTCCTTGGATTGCCAGTTGAGCACTGCGGCGCAGCTTCACCAGAGCAGCCATTGGTGCATCGCGCAGTATGTGTTAGGGATGAGCGACAGCAGAGCGGGACTTTGTTTCCGTTAGATTTTTCTAAGCCGTTCGTATCTGCTCTACTATTGCGAGGGCGTCGGTGGGCGTGGAAATGTGCAACATCCCGAGTTTAGCGAGATCGCTAGCGTTCCTCTGGAAATCTCTGGTATTATTGGTCACGAAAACATCCCGGCCTTCATGGATGTGTGAATATGCGGAAATTACATCGCACCAAGTGTTTCGCCACTTTGACAATTCCTCAGACTGGATTGCATCGTCTGTAATCTGCTGTCCTACGGGCAAATGGTCTATAGGTTCCCGTGGGATCGAAGGTGCAATAACACGCCATATTGCATCCCTATCACGCTCGAATTTTTCAACGTCATCAACGTAGTAACAAAAATCCCAATAGCTCAGACCAATTATGCCAGGCATGGGAACGATAGGTAAGTCTTGCCATCCAAGTGCTGAAATCCTTTCCTTGAAAACGGTGGCGTTTCCGGGAAACCGCTTCGATTTTGTGTTTTCGGAAGCCGACGCCGCAAGAAGCGCTACTTCGAAGCGCCCCAATCTATGAAACCTGATCAATTCAGTAACACAGTTTGCTTGAGGCCGACCTTCCTCGACTTCGATGACACAGTTCCAATCCAGCGTAAGCTTCATCTATTGCACTCATATTTACTATCGTTTGCCAGAGCATAGCAGTAGGCCAGATCATGATCCATCCGAACGGACCGTCTGCAGTGGGCTCACAGCAGCCTTGCAGCGGTGCGGCACGCGGATCTTGGCCTTGCAGGCCCTTGCGTGGGCAACTGGATGGCCGGTGCCAGCCCAGAGCGGACCCACGTCTATAGACACGAATTTGCGATAGCTGACCTTCTCCACGCAGGTCGCGAACTGACACAATGCGGACAAAGCCGTCACTGCTCCAAGTCAACTTTTTACTGCAAAAGGGTGTTGAATTCTGCGAGGAATTGATCCAGTTTTCCGAAACGCTGTGACCCACTTATATCAATAATTCCACCGACTTTTCATGAGAGTATCTTGTTTCAGATGGGTCAGCGCCAGATGGAAAAATGGGGGTGCGGACGAAAACTTGGACTATCTTGGAGATAGTTCATGTATAGCTACGAAGAACGAATGCGCGCGGTTG
>NZ_JBGQOQ010000052.1:0-15122 GCF_052119765.1 Pseudorhodobacter sp. W20_MBD10_FR17
CGGCCCAGAGCCGACCTCCGCAGTCAGCTACGATGCTGCAACGCAGCGTCCCCAAAGCGGCCATTCGTGCATTGTGCAGCATTTTGAGAGAGCGAGTGACAGCTGTGCGGACTTTGCGCCAATTCGCTGCGCGAATTATCAACATCCGCCGCCTGAGCTAATACGACATTGCAATCCAGCGGGTCGGCGGCAAAGCGGAGGTTAGCTGCAATACAGCACAAAACTGCGTGAAAGCAAAAGTAGACGACGACAAATCAGCGAATTCTAGGCGGAACGTCCTGCTCATCGACACGGCTGGAACCAACAATAGTCAAGTCACGTAAGTTGCAGCACGCGGGACACGTCAGTTTTGTCCAGCTGCGCGGGATTAGCTTTGGTCGACGAGGCGCCCATTCCCAAAATGGCAATTGATTCAAATTCGATTGCTTGGACGCCCAAGTCCTGCAGGCTAGGTAGTCCGTTTGTATTCACGAAACGACGCAAGGCAAGGTTACCGTTCTCACCAATAACACCAAGACCAGCGGCAAGCCATTCGTCCACTTCGCGAAACCGTATACAGTCGCCCTCTTGGCGGTTCAGGACATCTTGGTTTACGAAAAGCGCCGATGCGAGTAGTCTGCCACAAATCGCGCCATGGGCGGCCCCTCGTCCGCCAATGACAGACGCAAGACCGTGCACAATGCCCAACCCGGAGTTCCCAAGAGCAATGCCGCTCAGATAGCTGGCCCGGGCCATCTCATCCCGGGCCTGGATGTTTTCGCCCTCCATAAGGCGGCGCAAAGCGGCAGTCGCCTTGGGGATACTGCTTCTGCACAACGCATCGGTGACTGGGTTTGCTCGGTTGCACACATAGCTTTCGATAAGCTGGGTTATCGCGTCGAGCCCGCTGGCCAGCGTCAGCCGCTTGGGTGAACCATCAGTCAGGGCGGGATCCACAAGAGCAAGGTCTGGCACCAGGCGCGGGTCGCGCAGACTGATCTTGGCTTGGCGTTCAGGGACGCCGATGACAGCATTGCGTGTCGCTTCAGCCCCGGTTCCCGCAGTCGTGGGAATCGCGATGAAGGGCAGTGGATCGTTCAACTGCCGGGCGGGCGTGACGCCAATTTCGAGATACTCCGCGACATCCCCCTCGCTGCGACACAACCCGGCAACAGCTTTGCCCAGATCAATTGCAGCACCGCCCCCGACGGCCACGACGCAATCCGCTCTGTGGTCTCGGGACACGCTGACGGCTTTGCGGACAGCGTTTAAATCCGGCTCACCGGATGAAATCACGGTTTCCAGACGACAGCCGGACCGGGTCAGCGCGTCTACGAATGTGTCCACCCAAGCCACGGATTGTCCCCGGACCAGCAATACACGCGTGCCCAGCGCCGCAATCTCTGCCGCGGCGCTGGCGCGGCTGTCACGGCCAAAAATCGTGCGCTTCGGAGCGGTCAGTGAAAAGCTTGTCATGCGGCGGCCATCGACTCGGATGCGTCGCGAGCATAGCCTGCGGCCATTTCAGACAATGCGATGGGCTTGATCCGAGGCGCATGGCCTGCGCTGCCAAATTGCTCGAACCGGTTGCGACAGACGGCGGTCATGGCCTCGATCCCGGGGGCGAGGTATTTGCGCGGATCGAATTCGCCCGGCTGTTTGGCAAAGACCGTGCGGATCGCACCGGTCAGCGCCAGCCGCAGGTCGGTATCTACATTGACCTTGCGCACGCCATAGCGGATGCCGTGCTGGATTTCCTCGACCGGCACGCCCCATGTCGGCGCGATCTCGCCGCCGTGTGCGTTGATGATATCCTGCAAATCCTGTGGCACCGAAGACGAGCCATGCATCACCAGATGCGTGTCCGGCAAGCGGGTATTGATTTCGCGCAGGCGATCTATTGCAAGGATCTCGCCATCCGGTTTGCGGGTGAACTTATAGGCTCCATGAGAGGTCCCGATTGCCACGGCCAGCGCATCGACGCCGGTCAGCCGCACGAACTCGGCCGCTTCTTCCGGGTCGGTCAGCAATTGCTCGCGTGACAACGCCCCTTCAAACCCGTGCCCGTCCTCGGCTTCGCCCCGCAAGGTTTCCAGCGATCCCAGATGCCCGATCTCACCCTCGACCGACACGCCCACCAGATGCGCCATCTCTACCACCTTGGCGGTCACGGCGACGTTTTCGTCGAACGTGGTGGGTGTCTTGCCATCGGCTTTGAGAGAGCCGTCCATCATGACCGAGGAAAACCCATTGGTGATGGCAGAAAGGCAGGTCGCGGGCGCGTTGCCGTGGTCCTGATGCATGCAGACCGGGATATGCGGGTAAAGCTCAATCGCAGCGCGGATCAGGTGTGACAGCACGATGTCATTGGCAAAGGCGCGCGCGCCACGGCTGGCCTGCATGATGACCGGGCTTTGGGTGGCATCCGCCGCAGCCATGATGGCGAGCATCTGCTCCATGTTGTTCACGTTGAATGCGGGCAGCGCATAGTCATGCTCAGCCGCGTGATCGAGCAGCTGACGCAGAGAAACGAGAGCCATATCCTATCCTTTCATCAGGAAGCAGCGGGGGTGTGGTCCGCAATATGATAGTCGGTCAACCGCTTCACCTCGTCGGCTGACCCAAGAATGACGGGCACGCGCTGGTGGTGGCCGGATGGCTGGATATCGAGAATGCGAGTCTGGCCATTCGTGGCTGCGCCGCCCGCCTGTTCCACCAGAAGCGACATGGGGCTTGCCTCGTATAGCAGGCGCAGCTTGCCCCCGGCGGAGCGATTGCCGTCGTCAGCGGGATAGAGGAAAATGCCGCCGCGCATCAGGATGCGGTGTACTTCCGCCACCATGGAGGCGGTCCAGCGCATGTTGAAATCGCGCCCGCGCAGACCTGTGCTGCCAGCCAGGCATTCGTCCACGTATTGCCGCACCGGCGGCTCCCACAAACGATAGCGCGAGGCATTGATGGCAAATTCGGATGTCTCTGCCGGAATTGTCATTCTCGGATGGGTCAGCCGGAAATCCCCGGTGCCGTATTCACAGGAAAACCCATGGACGCCGCTGCCCACGGTCAGGACCAGCATCATAGTCGGGCCGTAGATCGCATATCCGGAACAAATCTGCGCGCGCCCCACCTTGAGCACGTCGCGATCACCGTCCGTCCCGACGGTGCAGATCGAAAAAATTGAGCCGACCGACAGGTTGACGTCGATATTCGACGAGCCATCAAGAGGATCATAAAACAACAGGTAATCGTCAGCTTCAGGGTCCTTGATCCAGACCGCATCTTCGCGCTCTTCGCTGACCAGCGCGGCAAGACGGGGCGAATTTTCGCAAATTCGGGCAAAGACCTCATCGGCGATCACGTCGAGTTTCTTCTGGTCTTCGCCCTGAACATTGGTGTCCCCGGCGAGGCCGTGATTGTCCTCGAAAGCCGCGTTGCGCAGGCGATTGCCGATCACCCGGCAGGCCGAGGCGATATCCTCGATCAGGAAAATGAGGTTGGGATCAAGCCCGCCCGGCTCAGCGTAGCGGGTCAGGAAGCGGCGCAGGGTTATCGGTTCGGACATGGTCAGAAACTCATCGTCGCGGTCACGGCCCGTTGCCATGCCGCATATTTCCGGTTGCGGTCCTCATCCGCCATCGACGGCTTGAAACTCCGTTCCAGCGCCCATGTCGCGGCAAAGCCGTCCATGTCGGGGTATAGCCCCGCGCGGCTGCCCGCCAGCCAGGCCGCCCCAAGCGCCGTGGTCTCCAGCACTTTGGGCCGGTCCACGCGGGCGTCGATGATATCCGAGAGGAACTGCATCGTGTAATCCGACGCGCTCATGCCGCCGTCTACCCGCAGGACTGCGTCCCCTGTGCCGCCCATATCGGCCTGCATCGCGGCCAGCAGATCCCGGGTCTGGTAGCCCACGCTTTCCAGCGCCGCTCGGGCCAGTTCCTCAGGGCCCGAACTGCGGGTCAGGCCAAACACCGCGCCGCGGCAATCGGCGTTCCAATAGGGCGCGCCCAGCCCGGTAAATGCCGGCACCAGCACCACGTTCTGCGCCGGATCGGCTGCTTCGGCCAGCGGTTGCGTCTCTTTCGCGTCGCGGATGATCTTGACCCCGTCGCGGAGCCATTGCACCACGGCACCGGCGATAAAGATCGAGCCTTCCAGCGCATAGGTCGGCTTGCCGTCCAGCTGATAGGCGATGGTTGTGAGCAGCCGGTTTTGCGAGCGCACCGGCGTATCGCCGGTGTTGATCAGCGCAAAACAGCCCGTGCCATAGGTGGATTTCAGCATGCCCGGTTCGAAACAGGCCTGCCCCACGGTGGCGGCCTGCTGATCGCCCGCGATGCCCAGGATCGGGATCGGGCGGCCAAAGAGATCGGCGCGTGTCTCGCCGAAATCGGCGGCGCAGTCGCGGACCTCGGGCAGCATGGACATGGGGATGTTCAGCCGATCGCAGATGGTCTGGGACCAGCGCCCCTTGCGAATGTCATAGAGCATGGTGCGCGCGGCGTTGGTGGCATCGGTCACATGCGCCGCGCTGCCCGTAAGGTTCCACACCAGCCAAGTATCGACCGTGCCAAAGACCAGTTCCCCGGCCTCGGCCCGGGCGCGGGCACCGTCCACATTGTCCAGTATCCAGGCCAGTTTCGTGCCGCTGAAATACGGGTCCAGCAAAAGCCCCGTGCGGTCGGTCACCACCTCTTCGAACCCGTCCGCCTTGAGCGTCTGACACATGGCTGAGGTGCGCCGGTCCTGCCAGACAATGGCGTTGTGGATGGGTTTGCCGGTCTTGCGGTCCCAGACCAGCGTGGTTTCGCGCTGGTTAGTGATGCCGATGGCGGCAATCTCTGCGCCGCCGGATTTCTCGATCGCCGCGCGGCAGGTGGCCGCCGTGGTTGCCCAGAGATCCGCCGGATCATGCTCCACCCAGCCGCTGTCGGGGAAATGCTGGGGGAATTCTTCCTGCGCCGAGGCGACGGCTTTCATCGCGCCGTCAAACACAATTGCCCGTGTCGATGTGGTGCCTTGATCAATGGCGAGAATATGGGTCACGACCGCCTCTCCTCAAAACGATGTAAAGGTACACCGAAGCGCTGCGCATGTTTATTAGGGGATTGAATTGGCCGAGGCCCCGTAGGGCCCCGACCGGGGAGGAATGCTTACTTCCAGGACGCGATCAGCTCGTCGTAGCTGACGGTCTGGGGCTCTTCGTCCTCGTTCTCAAGCTTGGCGTAGGGCGCGCCGGGCTGGGCAAACCAGTACTCCGCATCACGCTCTTCGTTCAGCTTGGGACCGATGTCGCCTTGGATACCGGCACGCTCCAAACGCTCAAGAACGCGTTCCTGATCGGCGCAGAGGCTGTCCAGCGCTTCCTGTGCGGTCTTGGCGCCAGACATGGCGTCACCGATGTTCTGCCACCACAGCTGGGCCAGCTTCGGATAATCCGGAACGTTGGTGCCGGTGGGCGACCATGCGACACGGGCGGGTGAGCGGTAGAACTCGACCAGACCACCCAGTTTGTCGGCACGTTCGGTGAAGCTGTCATGCTGCACGGTGGATTCGCGGATGAAGGTCAGACCCACATGGGATTTCTTCACGTCCACGGTCTTGGAGGTGACGAACTGGGCATAGAGCCACGCGGCTTGCGCGCGATCCACCGGGGTGGATTTCATCAGCGTCCAGGAACCTGCGTCCTGATAGCCGACCTTCTGGCCTTCTTTCCAGTAGACGCCATGCGGGCTGGGTGCCATGCGCCATTTCGGCGTGCCGTCCTCGTTCATCACCGGCAGGCCGGGCTTCACGGTGTCGGCGGTAAAGGCGGTGTACCAGAACATCTGCTGGGCGATATTGCCTTGCGCCGGGATCGGGCCTGCCTCGGAGAAAGTCATGCCCGCCGCTGCCGGGGGTGTGTATTTCTCCAGCCATTCAATGGCTTTTTCCACAGCATAGACCGCCGCAGGTGAGTTGGTTGCGCCGCCACGGGCCACGCAGGAGCCAACCGGCTGCGAGTTCTCGTTCACACGAATGCCCCATTCGTCTACAGGCAGACCGTTGGGCTCACCTACGTCTCCCATACCTGCCATGGACATCCACGCATCGGTGTAGCGCCAGCCGAGCGAGGGGTCTTTCTTGCCGTAGTCCATGTTGCCAAAGACTTCGCCTTCAACACCCAGGCGCGACAGATCGCGGCCGGTGAAGAATTCGGCAATATCCTCATAAGCAGACCAGTTGACCGGAACGCCCAGATCATAGCCGTATTTGGCCTTGAAGTCCGCCTTGTTCTGCTCGTCGTTGAACCAGTCGTAGCGGAACCAGTAGAGGTTCGCGAACTGCTGGGTCGGCAGCTGGTAGACCTTGCCATCGGGGCCGGTGGTGAAGCTGAGGCCGATAAAATCGCTCAGGTCCAGCGTCGGCAGGGTGACGTCCGCGCCCTCTCCGGCGATCCAGTCGGTCAGGTTGCGCACCTGCTGATAGCGCCAGTGGGTGCCGATCAGATCCGAGTCGTTGATGTAGCCGTCATAGATGTTCTCGCCGGACTGCATCTGCGTTTGCAGCTTTTCGACCACATCGCCTTCGCCAATCAGGTCATGGGTGACCTTGATACCGGTGATCGCGGTAAAGGCCGGGGCCAGCACTTGAGATTCGTACTCATGCGTGGTGATGGTCTCGGATACGACCTTGATTTCCATGCCTGCGAACGGCTTGGCCGCGTCGACAAAGAACTGCATTTCCGCTTCCTGCTCGGCGCGGGAAAGCGACGACAGATCGCCGACTTCCGCATCAAGAAACGCTTTGGCCGCGTCCATGTCGGCGAATGCAGGGCCCGCAAGGACCAGCAGCGCCGCTGTGGTGGATTTGAGACTGAGCTTCATTGGTTTTGTACTCCCATTTTGAACCGATGAATGAGGAAGTTCGAGACGTGACCGGGTCTCCTCCTGTCCCGGCCACGGGGGCCTGTGGCTACACCCAGCGGAAGACCGCTGCGGCGTAGATCAGGCAGACGATGAGGGCGTAAGGTTGATGCGCCCCAACGATCCCAAGCCAAGCCAGATTGATAAAGGCCGAGCCCAGAAGGCTGATGAAGAGCCGGTCGCCCCGCGTGGTTTCGATCCGCAGAATGCCCGTCCGGGGCGTTTCCGGGAACCTGATCGCGAGCACCGTGAAGGTGATCAGCAGCGAGGCGATGACGGCGAAGAAGATCGCGGTCGGCCAAGTCCATGCCATCCAGTCCATTGTAATTCCTCCCTTTCTTCAGGCTTACACGCGACCCAAGGCAAAGCCCTTGGCGATGTAGTTGCGGACGAAGTAGATCACGAGCGCGCCGGGCACGATGGTCAGGATGCCGGCGGCCGCCAGCACGCCCCAGTCGATGCCCGATGCGCCTTGGGTCCGGGTCATGATCGCTGCAATCGGCTTGGCGTCGACGGTGGTCAGCGTGCGGCTCAGCAGCAGTTCCACCCATGAGAACATGAAGCAGAAGAACGCGGCAACCCCGATTCCGCTGGCAATCAGCGGCGTGAAGATTTTCACGAAGAAGGCCCCAAAGCTGTAGCCGTCGATATAGGCGGTTTCGTCAATCTCCTTGGGCACACCGCGCATGAAGCCTTCCAAAATCCAGACCGCGAGCGGCACGTTGAATAGAGTATGCGCCAGCGCCACGGCGATATGCGTATCGAACAGACCCACCGAGCTGTAGAGCTGGAAGAAGGGCAGCGCAAAGACCGCGGGTGGTGCCATACGGTTGGTCAGCAGCCAGAAGAACAGGTGCTTGTCGCCCAAGAAGTGATAGCGCGAGAAAGCATAGGCCGCCGGCAGCGCCACCGAGAGGGAAATCACCGTGTTCACCGTCACGTAGATGATCGAGTTCACATAGCCCATGTACCAGGCCGGATCGGTGAGGATCGTGGCGTAGTTGGCGAATGTGAGGTCGCGCGGGAACAGCGTGAACTCGTTCAGGATTTCGGTGTTGGTCTTCAGGCTCATGTTCAGCAGCCAGTAGATCGGCAAGAGCAGGAACATAAGATAGAGGGTCATCACCACGAGGCGGCTGTTGATCTTGGGCAGCGACAGCCTGCGGGATGAGGATTGCTTTACGGTCATATCGGCCATGGGTCAGCCCTCCCGCTTATCGAGGTTGGTCATCACGGTGTAGAACACCCAGGAGATGAGAAGGATCACGAGGAAGTACATGATCGAGAAGGCAGCAGCCGGTCCGAGGTCGAACTGTCCCAGCGCCATCTTGACGAGGTCGATCGACAGAAGCGTGGTAGCGTTGCCGGGGCCACCGCCGGTAACGACGAACGGCTCGGTATAGATCATGAAGCTGTCCATGAAGCGCAGCAGGATCGCGATCATCAAGACGCCCATCATCTTGGGCAGTTCGATGAAGCGGAACACTTTCCAGCGCGACGCCTGGTCGATCTTGGCTGCCTGATAGTAAGCGTCAGGGATCGATTTCAGACCGGCAAAGGCTAGCAGCGCGACAAGCGAGGTCCAGTGCCACACATCCATGACAATGATCGTGACCCATGCCGCCAGAATGTCCTGCGTGTAGTTGTAGTTGATGCCAAGTGCGTCCAGCGTGTAGCCTAGCAGGCCAATGTCAACCCGGCCAAAAATCTGCCAGATCGTGCCAACCACGTTCCATGGAATAAGCAGCGGCAGCGACATCAGCACGAGGCAGAAGGACGACCAGAAGCCGGATTTCGGCATGTTCAGCGCCACGAAGATGCCCAGCGGGATCTCGATCGCCAGAATGATGCCCGAGAACATGAGTTGACGGCCAAGCGCGTCCCACATGCGTTCCGAGCGCAGCATTTCTTCGAACCATTCGAGACCGGTCCAGAAGAACTGGTTATTCCCGAACGTGTCCTGAACGGAATAGTTGACCACGGTCATCAGCGGGATCACCGCTGAGAAGGCGACCAGCAAAAGCACAGGCAGGACGAGAAACCATGCCTTTTGATTGACTGTCTTTTCCATTACGCGGCCTCCCCGCTCACGCGCCAGTCATTGACGTAGACATTAACGTGATTTGCATCAAAGGTGACACGGTTCATATCGGCGCTGATATGGTCGTCTTCGCCTGCGATGATGTTGATATCGCTACCAAAGAACTCGGCGCGGATGATCTTGTGACGGCCTACGTCCTCGACGCGGCGCACTTTGACCGCCAGGCCTTCGGACTGGCTCAACTTTGCGAATTCCGGGCGTATGCCGATCTCGACCTTGCCATCGAGGGCACCGTAGCCCTGCGCGAGGTCCACGTGGGATCCGTTCACATAGGCTTTGTTGCCGTCGATCCGCGCCGGGATTACGTTCATGCCGGGCGAGCCGATGAAATAGCCGACGAATGTATGCTCCGGGCGCTCGAACAGCTCTTCGGGCGTGCCGATCTGCACGACGCGGCCATCATACATGACGACAACCTTGTCGGCGAAGGTTAGCGCCTCGGTCTGGTCATGGGTGACGTAGATCATGGTGTGGCCGAAATCGTGATGCAGCTTTTTCAGCTGTGTGCGCAGCTCCCATTTCATATGCGGGTCGATCACGGTTAGTGGCTCGTCAAACAGGAGCGCGTTCACATCCTTGCGCACCATGCCACGGCCAAGGCTGATCTTTTGCTTGGCATCGGCGGTGAGCCCGCGTGCCTTTTTCCGCAGCATGTCTTCCATGCCGATCATGCGGGCGATTTCCTGAACGCGTTCGGCGACATAGGCCTCATCCCGGCCCCGGTTGCGCAGCGGGAACGCCAGATTGTCGTGGACCGTCATCGTGTCGTACACGACCGGGAACTGGAACACCTGAGCGATGTTGCGCTCGGCGGTGGGGGCGTGGGTCACGTCCTGCCCATCGAACAGGATGCGGCCCTGCGACGGGTGCAGAAGCCCCGAAATGATGTTGAGCAGCGTGGACTTGCCACAGCCCGACGAGCCGAGCAGCGCATAGGCCGCGCCATCGTCCCAGTCGTGGTTCAGCTCCTTCAGCGCAAAGTCATCTTCGCTGCCCGGATTGGGCAGGTAGGAATGCGCGAGGTTATCAAGTGTGATCTTGGCCATGGTGTCCTCCCTCAGGCCGCGAGCGCATAGGCGGCGGGCGCCACCAGCTTGCCGTCTTCTCCAAAAACATAGACATGGCGGGGGTCCAGCCAGACATCGAGCCGCGCACCCAGGTCCAGCTCATGCACACCATGGATCAGCCCGACCCAGCGTTCGCCGAAATGGTCCAGGTGAACAAAGGTCTCCGACCCGGTCAGCTCGGTCACCGACAGTTTCGTGGCGAATTGCATCGCATCGGCCGAATGCTGACTGATTTCAAGATGGTTCGGGCGGAACCCGGCGGTGTAGCGGCCATCGACCAGTTCGGCGAGCTTGCCGGTTGCCCCGGTGCTCTGACCATCGCCGAACATGATGCGGTCGCCGCTCTTGGAGATCGGCAGGAAGTTCATCGGCGGATCCGAGAACACCCGCGCCGTCGTGGCATCCACCGGCTGGCGATAGACCGACGGCGTCGGGCCGAACTGGGTGATGCGCCCTTCGGACAGGGTGGCGACATTGCCCCCCAACAGCAACGCCTCCTCCGGCTCTGTCGTGGCATAGACAAAGATCGAGCCCGAGGCCTCAAAGATTTTCGGGATCTCGACCCGCAGCTCTTCGCGCAGCTTATAGTCGAGGTTTGCGAGCGGCTCGTCGAGCAGCACAAGCCCGGCATTCTTGACCAGCGCACGCGCCAGCGCACATCGCTGTTGCTGACCGCCCGACAATTCCAATGGCTTGCGCTTCAGCATCGGGGTCAGTTTCATCATCTCGGCGGTTTCGCGGACGCGGGCGTCGATCTCGGCCTTGTTCGCGCCCATCAGCTTCATCGGCGAGGCGATGTTGTCATAGACACTCATCGACGGGTAGTTGATGAACTGCTGATAGACCATCGCGACCTTGCGGTCCTGAACCCGCTGACCGGTAACATCGTCACCGTTCCAGAAGACCTTGCCAGTGGCGGGCACGTCGAGCCCCGCCATCAGCCGCATCAGCGACGTCTTGCCCGACAAGGTCGGCCCAAGCAGCACATTCATCGTGCCTTTTTCCAGCGTTAGATCCGTAGGGTACATGTGTGTCTGCCCCTCGGCGGTCTTTGATACGCCTCTCAGTTCCAGCGTCATCAGGTCCTCCTCCTTATTCCGCCATGGCGGGTTTGGAATGGCGACGCTGCGCCATCCAGTCATCAAGCGCCTGGGATTGCTCTTTTGTCAGCCGCAGCCCCAGCTTGTTGCGCCGCCAGATCACGTCCTCTGCTGTGCGCGCATATTCATGCGTCATGAGCCAGCGGATCTCGGACTCGGTCAGCGTGGCGCCGAATTCCTGCCCAAGATCAGTGGCTTGCTTTGCATCCCCCAGAATGTCGACTGCTTCTGTGCCATAGGCGCGGACCAGTCGCCGGGCCCAGAAATCGCCCAGAAACGGAAAGCGGGATTGCAGATCGGCGACCAATTGGTCCACCCCGTTCACTGGAAAGTTGCCGCCGGGCAAAGGCACCCCTGCAGTCCATTTGCCCTTGGTCAGATGCAGGTGACCGCTGATCTTCTCCATCGCGCTTTCTGCAAGGCGGCGATAGGTGGTGATCTTGCCACCGAAGATGTTGAGCACCGGTGCGCCCGCGCTGGTATCCACCTTCAGCGTATAGTCGCGGGTCGCCGCCGTCGCGCTGCTGGCCCCGTCATCATAGAGCGGGCGCACGCCTGAATAGGTCCAGACCACATCGTCGCGGGTCAGTTCCTGCTTGAAGTACTGGTTGGCAAAGCCCAGCAGGTAGTCCTGCTCCTCGGGCGTGCATACCGGTTTGACCGACGGGTCGTAATGTTCAGCGTCGGTTGTGCCTATCAGGGTGAAATCGGTCTCATAGGGGATGGCAAAGATGATCCGCCCGTCAGTGCCCTGGAAAAAGTAACATTTGTCGTGATCGTAAAGCTTGCGGGTCACGATGTGACTGCCGCGCACCAGCCTCACAGTTTCACGCGAATTCAGCCGGACCTTGGACTGGATGATGTCGCCTACCCACGGACCGCCGGCGTTCACCAGCATCCGCGCATAAAAGGTTTGCATATCGTGATTTTCGGTATTGCGCGTTTCGATGCGCCAAATTCCGTTTTCGCTGGTCGCGCTTAGGACTTGGGTTTGGGTCATGATATGCGCGCCACGCGCCTCAGCATCGCGGGCATTAAGCACCACAAGCCGCGAATCCTCGATCCAGCAGTCGGAATATTCATACGCTTTGGCAAAGCGGTCCTGCAGCGGCGCGCCCTCCTTCGCGCCTCGCAGATCGAGTGTTACCGTCCCCGGCAGGATCTTGCGCCCGCCGAGGTGGTCATACATGAACAGCCCCAGCCGGATCAGCCATGCGGGCCTGCGCCCCTTCATCCACGGCATGAACAGGCTGAGCAGCTTTGAGGTTGGCGTATCCGACTCGAAGCGCATATCTTGATGATAAGGAAGAATAAAACGCATCGGCCAGCTGATATGCGGCATCGCCTCCAAAAGCGTCTCGCGCTCGATCAGCGCCTCGCGCACCAGACGGAATTCGAAATATTCAAGGTACCGCAAACCGCCATGAAACAGCTTGGTAGATGCCGACGATGTCGCCGAGGCAAGGTCATTCATTTCCGCCAGCGCTACCGATAGCCCACGGCCCGCCGCATCCCGTGCGATGCCGCAACCATTGATGCCGCCGCCAATGATGAACAGGTCTGTGATTTCCGTGTCTGCCGACTGTCTCACGCGATTCTCCTCCAAGCGCGTTTGCACCAACGTTGTGACATTGGCTCGAAGTTTTTGCAACGCTTTTTGTTCGTTTGGGTTCGTTTTGACGCTAATCACGAGAAAACAACAACTTACCTAGGGCAATTCCGGTGTGCTTCTCGGTATTCTGTTGCGAATGGAAGGTTTTGGGTTGCCTTTTCATTCGGTTTTCGTGATTCTCCTTTCCCGACGCGGTGCAGCCTCACCCGTTAGAGAACCTTGGTGAAAGGCCGATCATGTCGCAAACTTTCCGGCATCCCGAAATTCTCGAAATCGCCCGCAGAGAGGGAAAGGTTACGGTCGAAGGGCTCGCCCAGCATTTCGACGTGACGCTGCAGACCATTCGGCGCGACTTGACCGATCTGGCCGAGACGGGACGTCTCGAACGGGTGCATGGCGGGGCCGTGCTGCCCTCGGGGACGGCGAACATCGGATATGAGGAGCGCCGGTCCCTAAAATCGAAGGCAAAGCGCACCATTGCACGCGCCTGCGCAAAAGAAATTCCAAACGGCATTTCCCTGTTTCTTAACATCGGAACCTCGACTGAGGCTGTCGCCCAGGAACTGTTGCATCATGAGAACCTGATGGTGGTGACCAACAACATGAACGTGGCCAATATTCTTGCCGGAAACAACAATTGTGAAATCATCGTGACCGGCGGGCAACTGCGCCGTGCAGATGGGGGTCTGGTTGGGAACCTTGCGACAGAAACCATCCGGCAATTCAAGTTTGACATGGCGGTCATAGGTTGCTCAGCCCTTGATCGGGACGGCGATCTGCTGGACTTCGATATCCAAGAGGTCAGCGTCAGCCGGTCGATTTTGCGCCAATCCCGCAAAACCATCCTCGTGGCGGATCATACAAAGTTGAGCCGCAGCGCACCCGCCCGCATCGCGTCGCTTGCAGACATTGACTCTGTCGTCACCGACCATCCCCTTCCGTCGGATTTGGCCGCGGCATGTGAGAGATGGAAAACCCGTATCATCGTGGCAGAGTGAACCGAGCTAATGGCCGGACGCTGTTCGAAACCCGCGACGGCGGACACGAGTTCATGCTTCTTCGCCTTCGCAGGCGGCAACGCTTTTTGTAACAGGACGACCCGCCGTAGTGTGCTGTGCCTACACCCGGTCTATTAAGGGAACATCTGATCAACGGTTTCGGCTGCGCCGAGATGGCCGCCTGATCTTCTTGACCACCAGAGTATGGGTGCCCGGCGGCTGTTTTCTTCCTTTCCGTGCCGATCGAGCGGCTCTTTCGTGGGTTTCGGGCAGACTCGTCCTCATGCCATCAGCCTCCGTCGCATGAGGAACAGGTTGCCAAGCGCGAACAGCGTGAAGAGCTGGGCACGATTTTTGGCAAGGCCGCGGTAACGGGTCTTCACGTGGCCAAACTGGCGCTTGATGATCCGGAAGGGATGCGCCGCTTTGCGGGTATCGAACTGGGCGACGACCGCATTCCCGATGAGACCACGATCCTGAACTTCCGGCACCTGCCGGAGCGGCACGGGATTACCGAGGCGATCTTTGCGGATGTGAATGCGCACCTGGCCGACAGGGGCATCACCCTGCGCTCGGGAACCTTGGTGGACGCGACGATCATCGATGCGCCGTCTTCGACGAAGAACAAGGCCAAAGCGCGCATCGGCGTGGATGTGGACAGCGGGGTGACCCACAGCCTCGATACGTGGACGGCAAAAGTTCATGACAGCCAAGTCTGGGATCAACTTCTGCACGGCGAGGAAACTTCGGTCTGGGCCGACAAAGGCTATGTCAGCGCCGAACGCGAGGCGGCGTTCAAGGCTCAGGGCAAACTCTGGGGTGTGATGCGCAAGGCACCGAAGGGCGGTGACCTTCACCCTATTGATGCGAAGATCAACCGCATCATCGCCATGATAAGGGCCAAAGTCGAGCATCGCCTCGCTATCGTACAGCATCTCCTCGGCCATCGGATCACTCAGAGCATACCAGTTTTGCAGGAAGTAGACCCGCAACATCGTTTCCAGCGGCATCGGCGGACGCCCGCCCTTCGGCCCAGACTTGGGATAATGCGGCTTGATTAACGCCAGCAAACGACCCCAAGGCACGACCGCGTCCATCTCCGCCACGAACAGATCACGTCGCGTCTGCTTCTTCTTAATGGCATCGCGAAGACCGGGAAAGGCGGGCTGTTTCGGCACCTATGGCCAATGGCAGCAGTAACGAGGTTCATGCTCATTCGTGAGTAGCGCAGCACCAGATAATATGGGCTCGAAGCCGCCTTGCGCACCGCAGCACAAACACCTGTTCCTTGGCTGCGTGAATGTCAGCTGTCGCCATCGACGCACGGCAGGCTCGCACTTGCAGCGAATGCACACTTTCCGCC
>NZ_JBGQOQ010000053.1:0-14473 GCF_052119765.1 Pseudorhodobacter sp. W20_MBD10_FR17
TCTCACGCCTAGCCGATCTCGTCGAGGGAGCCCGCATCGCAACGTCGCCGCCAGACACTTATGGGTAACTGCAAGGCGCATGGGGCCTTTACTTGGGGCGTGTTGGACCGTTTGCTGGATGAGGTGGGAATCGAGGTGGCCGAGATTTCGGGCACTTCGGCTGGTGCGCTGAACGGTGCTGCGTTCAAAGCGGGCATGGTGACCGGCGGGCGTGAAGGTGCGCGCGCTGCATTAGATGGGGTCGAATGCCGGTGAGTGCAGAATGACACCCTAAGATTTTTGGTTATTGTTTTGGCCACCTGTATTCGCCTGTGAGGAGGATATGTGCCCATCCGATGGGTGAGGTATGCGCCAGAAGATCTGGGGAGCAGTTGAGTGCGCCGCGTTTTCGTGAGGCGACGGCTTCTCCGAGATGTTTGGTGTTCCAGTAAATGACAATGGCGGCAAGGAGGTTGAGGCCAGCCATGCGGAAATGCGGCCCTTCGGCGGTGCGGTCGCGGATTTCATCTTGGCGACCGATACGCAGGGCGTTTTTCAGCGCATGGTGAGCCTCGCCTTTGTTCAGACCGATCTGGGCACGGCGCTGAATATCGGTGTCGAGCAGCCAGTCTATGATGAATAGCGTTCGTTCCACCCGTCCAATTTCTTTGAGGGCTTCAGCCAGCTCGTGCTGGCGGGGATAGGCTGCAAATTTGCGTAGAAGCTGGCTGGGGGGCATGACACCTGCCACCATGGTGGCGGCACTGCGCAGAATATCTGGCCAGTTGGCTGAGATGATGTTTTGTCGAACCTTGCGGCCGATCAGGCCTTTGGGTTCCTTGGGGATGTAGGCCGGATCAAAGACGTAGAGCCTCTTGGAGGGCAGATCACGTATGCGTGGAATGAACTGGAAGCCCAGAAGCGCCGTGACGGCAAAGACATGATCGGTGAAGCCGCCGGTATCGGCGTATTGCTCGCGGATACTGCGTCCGGTCTCATTCATAAGCAGGCCGTCAAGGATGTAAGGGGCCTCGCTCACGGTCGCGGGGATGGTTTGGGTGGCAAAGGGGCCGAACTGATCGGAGACATGGGTATAGGCCTTCAGTCCTGGTTCATTGCCATACTTGGCGTTGATCAGGTTCATCAATTGCCCGGCAGGCGATTGCGGAGCAATCTGCCGAGAGGGGCCTCGCCTTGACGAGTGGTTGGAAAGAACTGCCTGTCGCTGGAGGCGGTGGTGCCGCCACCCCAGAAGCGGGCCATGGGCAGAGCGGACTGCGCCTTTATCACCGTGGCCAAGGCACGGTTGAGCGCATCGCCTTCAACATGCCAGCGTGAGATGCGCGAGAGCTGGAAATAGTCATGGGTGCTGGTGGCCTCGGCCATCTTGCTGAGGCCAAGGTTCAGGCCTTCTGCCAGCAGAACGGTCAGCAAGCCGATCCTGTCGGTGCATGGCGCACCGGTGCGGATATGGGTGAAGGCTTACGTGAAGCCTGTAGCATCGTCCACCTCCAGAAGCAGATCGGTGATCCGCACATCGGGCAGCCTTTTGTATAAATCCAGAACAAGTTCGTCGGCTTCGGTGGGCACTGCGGCGGTGAGTCTGTCGATCTTCAACACGCCGTCCTCGATAGAGCCACCCGGAATGGCCCCGGCACGGGCCGCAGCGGCGAGGCGCTTCAACCCCTCAGCCATGCGGGTCTTGCGATCTGCCAGCCAATCCGCCGGATCGAAGGGCACGGCCAATCTGGGCGTGGCCCGCGCCTCCGCCATCGGTACCAGCGCTTGCGTCAGGTCGGCATAGCGCCGGGAATGCGTCAGCCAAACGTCACCAGAGCGAAAGGCATCGCGTAGATGAAACAGCACGGCGACCTCCCAAAGCCGATGGTCAGTTGGGGCCTGTGCCTGAAAGTGCTGGTGCCATTTGGAACTGCGGCGCAGAAAGGTTGTTGGGCGGGCAGTTGCTTCTCCTCCCGCTGCGATAAGTCGGGCAGCCTTGACCAAGGGTTCGCTCACCGATGCGGCCTTAATATCGAGTGCCCTCAACATGCGCGGCGCGTAGCGCCGAAATCGGTGGTAGCCTTGGACGACATGGGACAATGGGTTGGCCGCCATTGTACTGGTCAACTGCATCGCTGTGGAGACAAGCCCTTCGAGATCACGCCAACCGCAGGCGGTCGTAACCGCGTTCTCCAGGGGGGCGCCATCGCCATGCGCTTCCAAGAGGGCGGCCCCCAAGCCTGAGAAAGAACGAAGTGTGTTCTGCAATGCTGCTTTGGCGTCGGTAATCTGCATATCACATAACGCCTTGGCATCACGCCAAGTTTTACCCAGCAAGCCATTGTTGCGCCATTGGTCCGAGCGACAATGGCGGCCCGGTCATGCGTCTCGATCACCGCGTCAGCTATCGCAGCCTGCCACTCCACGGTGCAAACGGCGAGGATTGCCAGCCGCCGATCACCGGAAATATCGCGCAAATCATCCGAGAAATACCGTTCACCCTGCCTGCGAATCCTGGCAATGCGATGCGGTGGAACGCCATCAAGGGCAGCAGTTGCAAGCCCGAGACCTTGCAGGAACTCTAATCGGTTCAGCAGGCGGTTCTCGCCCGCCGAGTTCTTGCCAACCTCAAATTGGCGCAGCCAGACGAACCGGCTTACCCGCCCATCGACATCTTCCGATAGTAAAGCATCAAGCTTGGCCCGCATCGGGTCATCAAGCCGATCAGCGATACGCGCTTCCACCCGGCGTTCGGCGGTGACCAAAGCATCTGCACAGAGTCGCTCAATCACAGATAGCCCCGGCAGGATGGTCAGGGTCCGGCTACATTGCGCCACGAACCGGCGCGCCAGATCCTCATTGGAACGCGCGACCTCAGCCTCACCTTCGAGCCAGGTCTTCAGGTCACGCGAATCCCGCCCAGTAAACATTTTGTAGCCATAGATCGCCCGAAGAGCCTCAAGATGCTGCTGCCGCGTTTGGCGACGGGCGGCATAGGCGAGAAGCACTTCGCCTGTAATGCCCAATTGAGCGCCGATGAAACGAAGCACTTTGTCCGGGATGACCTCCCCATTCGACAGCAGTCGCCCCGGATACCGTAGGGCACACAACTGAAGTGCAAAACCAATCCGGTTCTCTGGCCGTCGCCGTCTGCGGATATGATCAAGATCATCATCGGCCAGCGTATAGTGACGAAGCATTTCCGCTTCACTGGTTGGCAGATCAAAAAGGGCGGCGCGTTGGCGCTCGGTCAAAATGGTGCGATGCGCCATGTTTCTTTTGCTTTCAAAAAATGGATTGGTTAGTTTTATTTATGACATGAGATAAGGAACAAGTTAGGTGCAGGAAAGTGATTGCCGAGCCCAGACGTCCCAAACGTTCGTTTGTGAAACATGCTGATTGGCTACGCCCGAGTGTCGAAGGCCGACGGCAGTCAGTCGCTTGACCTGCAAAATGATGCCTTGAACGCCGCCGGTGTACCTGAGAGCCAAATCTATTCTGATCACGCCTCCGGCAAGAAAGATGATCGCCCCGGACTGGAGGCCTGCCTGAAATCCCTGCGGGCGGGCGATATTCTGGTGGTATGGAAACTCGACCGGCTCGGGCGCAGCCTGCACCATCTGGTTAAGACTGTCGCGATGCTGACCGAGCGCGACGTCGGTCTGAAAGTGTTGACAGGTCAGGGCGCGGCGATCGACACGACGACCGCCGCAGGCCGCCTGTCCTTTGGTATCTTCGCGGCACTGGCCGAGTTTGAAAGCGAACTGATCCACGAACGCACAATGGCTGGGCTGCAAGCTGCCCGCGCCAGAGGCAGAACCGGTGGTCGGAAATTCGCGCTCACCAAGGCCCAGGTCCGCCTCGCCCAGGCCGCCATGGCAAATCGCGACACATCGGTCGCCGAACTCTGCAAAGAACTAAAAATCCGACCCGTCACCCTCTACCGATACGTCGATCCAAACGGAAACTTGCGGGAATATGGAAAACGCGTGCTTGAAAAAGCTTAGGGTGTCATTCTACACTCAGCGGCATTCGACCCCTAGATGCGCTATGGGTCAGTGTTGGAACGGTTGGCGACTTGCGGCTAAGCGCTTGGATGCAGCCAGTTTTGCCCTTTGCCGCCGCGATGACCAATGCTTGGGAAAACGCGTTCAACACCTCGCCCCAAGGGATAGCGGCGCAGCTATTTTCGCCCTATGCGATGGGGTCTGCGTAGAAAAACCCGCTGGCGCCGGTTGTAGCCGAGTTTGATTTTTCACAGGTTTGCGCAGACGCAGGGCCGAAGCTGTTTATCAGCGCGACCAACGTGCGGAACGGCAAAATCGGCGTGTTTTCGGGGCAAAACATCACGCCAGATGCGATTTTGGCCTCGGGCTGTTTGCCTACAGCCTTTCAAGCGGTTGAGGCGCCCGACCCGCTGACTGGTAAGGTTGAGGCATGGTGGGATGGCGGATATTCCGGAAACCCCGCGCTGTTCCCCCTATATGACAAGGGTTTGCCAGACGATCTTATCATCGTGGCGATCAACCCTTTGTACCGTGACGCCGTGCCGACGACACCGCTGGAAATTCAAAACCGGATCAATGAGATCAGCTTTAACGCGCCTTTGCTGCGGGATTTGCGGGCGATCGCCTTTGTCAAACGCTTGCTGGCGCAAGGGGCGCTGGCACCGGGCAGCATGAAAGACGTGGCGCTGCATTTGATTGCCGATGATGTGTAGATGAACACGCTTTCAGCCAGCAGTAAACTGATCCCGACGCCTTCGCTTTTGCAGCGGTTAAAGGCTGCGGAGCGTGAGGCGGCGGATCAATTTTTGACACAGCACGGCGACAGCTTAGGCAAAGGCGGCACGGTCGACCCGATGGCGCTACTTGACTGAACCTGTAGGTTGGCTGATCGCCACGCCGTCTTTGTCTTTGCCATTGGGATAGACGAGGCCAGCCGAAATGATCAGCTTGGCCGCGTCCTCAATTTTCATATCCAGCATCCGCACATCCGCGCTGGGCACGAACAGCAAAAAGCCCGAGGTGGGGTTGGGCGTGGTCGGCAAAAACACCGAGAGCATTTCGTCGTGTTCCGGGAATTTCGCCGCAATCTCGCCCTTGGCGCTGGTCGAGATAAAGCCAATCGCCCAGATCCCCTCTTTCGGGTATTCGACAAGGCAGGCCTTTTCAAAATTCTGGTCGGTTTGGGCGAATACTGTTTCAGCGATTTGCTTGATGCCGCTATAAACACTGCGCACGATTGGTGTGCGATCCACCAGCCGCTCTGCCCAATGCAGGAACGACCGCCCGATCAGCCCGCGTGCCAGCCAGCCCATAAAAATGGTGAATACGAGGAAAATGATGACGCCGGTTCCGCGCAGGTTGATACCGTTTTCTTTGCAGAAAAACGGCGGCTTTGCGGGGTCCGAGGACCAAAATCGGCTTATTCCGCTGGCGGGCTCGGTTAGCGAAGGGCAGAACCAGTATCCGAACCATTCCGACGGTTGGTAGCTTTCGGGAATGAAAGGCAGGACTAATCCGTCGATCCAGCCGGTTACGGTCCAGATCAAATAAAGCGTGAGCCCGATGGGTAACACCACCACAAGGCCCGTCAAAAAACTTGCGCGCAGGCTAGCAAAGATGCCGCGTTTCTTTTGCGGTGGTTGGTTTTGTTCGGTCATTTCAAGCTCTCTGGCCCCAAATGGACCGAACGTAATTTAAGGGGCGCTTGCCGCATCTACAATGGCAAGACGGCTGATTTTAGATGCTCTTGCGGGCGTTGCTGATTGCAATTGCGATTTCGGCGCCCAAACGTGCATTATTACGCACAAGTGCTATGTTCGCGGTCAGCGAGCGGCCATCGGTCAGCGCAAAGATCCGATCTAGCAGGAAAGGGGTCACCTGTTTGGCGGCGATGCCTTGGGTCTCGGCCTCGGCCAAGGCCTGCTCGATCATCGGCGTGATCTGCGGCAACGGAATTTCATCGGCCAAGGGGATCGGATTGGCGATAAGCTGGCCGCCGGAAAGGCCAAGACGCGCGCGCATCATGTGGGCCGCAGCAATCTCGGTGGCGGTATTAAACCGCAGCGGGGCTGTAAGGCCCGAAGCGCGGGCCCAAAAAGCGGGCAGCTCGGATTGGCCATAGGCGATGACCGGCACGCCGAGGGTTTCCAGAACTTCCATCGTTTTGGGAATATCGAGGATAGCCTTGGCGCCAGCCGCGACCACGGTCACAGGGGTTTGTGCCAACTCTTGCAGATCGGCCGAAATATCAAACGAGGTTTCCGCCCCCCGATGCACCCCGCCAATACCGCCCGTCGCAAACACATCAATTCCGGCAAGACGCGCGGCGATCATGGTGGCCGCAACGGTGGTCGCACCGGTATCGCCAGACACAATACACGCCGCCATATCGGCGCGCGACAGTTTGCGCGCATCCGGCGTTTGTGCCAGTTTTTCAAGCTGTTCTGGTGACAAGCCAATGTGGATTTGGCCATCCATCACCGCGATGGTTGCAGGAATAGCACCGGCATCACGGATGTCTTGTTCCACCAACATCGCCATTTCCATGTTTTGCGGAAACGGCATGCCATGGGTGATAATCGTGCTTTCCAGCGCGACCACAGGGCCACCATTGGCCAAAGCGTCTGCGATTTCGGGAAGGATGCTCAGAGGGGCGTTTATCATGTTCCGATGTCTCCGGATACGTAATCTGCGGCGGCGGCAATGGCGCGGGTCTGCGCCTCTTGCCGGGTGGCGTTGTCGCGGGTGGCGGCAATATGGGCCGCCATAAAGGTATCACCGGCCCCCGTGACGCGGGTGACCATAACTTGCGGTGGGGTGGCGGTGATGATGCCGATGCCGCGGGTGCCTTCGGCGCAAGTCTTGCCGCCATCGGTTACAAGCACACGGGCGGCCCCACGGGCCAGCAGGCCGTCTGCGGCCTCGGGGGCTGTGGCAAAGGGTTGCTTGGCCAAAAGACCGGCTTCCTCAAGGTTCACATAAAGCGTGGCGCTGGGATGCGTCAGCAGCGGCAAAAGGCGTTCGGCCTTGCCCGGACTGGCAGGCGCCACGCGCAAATCGGCATGGGCAAACAGCGGCGAGGTGGCGATTTTTGCCAGCAGAGCCTCGGTCAGGTTGCCGTCCAATGCGACTGTGCCGCTGTAAGGCAGGGCTTCGCTGCCCAAGCGACCATCGGCCAAAGGGCGCAGGATTTTATCGCCCGCTGCCTCCAGCGAATGGGCATCGGCAATGGCGGCGATCAACCCGTTTGCGCCCTCTATCGCCATGTAAATATCGGTGGGCAAATCGTCCGAACGGTAGATCGTGTCCGTGAACAGCCCCAACTCATCACAGCGCGCGACCAGCTCGCAGCCCTCGGCATCGCGGCCAACGGCTGACAGCAGGGCTGGCACCATCCCGAAACGGCGCAAGGCCATGGCGATATTCAGGGCAACACCACCCGGCAGCCGCGTAATACGCCCCGGCACATCCGAGCCAAGCCGCATTGATGCAGACGAGCGGCCGATCACATCCCACAAGACGGAGCCAATACAAAGAATATCGTGTTTCATGCACGCGTTTTCGCGCATTGTTTAGGCGTGCGCAAGGGTGAAGCGTCTGGCCTCCGGCGGGGATATTTTGACCGAAAAGAAAGGTGGACCGGCTTTGTCTTGGCGGGCGTTATGGCGGTAGCGGCCATCGCACCTATGCTCTGGATGCTTTTAAGCCTTTGCGGGTCTTTATTGTCCATGCCGTTTTTGGTGACAAAATTTGTGTGCCGCATCGCCCGAAACCCTTCTGCTTGGTGATCCCCTTTCGCGCAAGAGCATGACTGTGATTCCCTGCGATTGCCGCGCGTTTGAACTGCGCAGGGTCGGTTCGTTTATATTCTGTTTAAAATCTGATCATTTTTTGCGGCCCGCCATAATATTTCGTCCCCTTATCCCAGCGCTGGGGCATGCCGCCGCGTATTCATCTTGCGTTGCAGATACGAAAGACCTTTGGGTTCGATGTAGCCGTCGCTTGGGCCATGGGTCACTTAGAAGGGTCGCACCGTGAAACTGATTATAGCAGCCATAAAACCATACAAACTAGAAGAAGTACGAGAGGCCCTTACCGCGATTGGGGTGCGTGGAATGATGGTGACCGAGATTAAGGGCTTTGGCACGCAATCTGGTCATTCTGAAATTTACCGAGGGGCCGAATATGCGGCGAATTTTGTGCCCAAGATGAAATTGGAAATCGTGGTGCCGGATGCGCAGGCCGATCAGGTTGTCGAGACAATCAAAACCACCGCCATGACCGGCAAAATCGGCGATGGCAAAATATTTGTGCTGGACGTGGCCCAAGCGGTGCGCGTGCGGACGGGCGAAACCAACGACGACGCGCTGTGACGCAATCTGTCAGGGAAAGATCGAGATATGTCAAATTTTAAGAAAACTCTAGGATTGACGGCCGTGGTAGGGCTTACAGCCCTTCCGGCCCTTGCGCAGGATGCGGCGATTGATACGGGTGATACCGCTTGGATGATGATGTCCACGGCATTGGTCTTGTTCATGATTTTGCCGGGCCTTGCGCTGTTTTACGGCGGTTTGGTGCGCAGCAAAAACATGCTGTCGGTGCTGATGCAATGCACGTTGATCACAGCGATGGTGATGGTGGTTTGGGTGCTCTATGGCTATTCGATGGCCTTTGGCCCCAGCCTGTCGCCCTATTGGGGCGGGTTGGACAAGGCGTTTTTGTTCGGCGTGACGGCCGATTCTGTTTCGGGTTCTATCCCTGAATATGTGTTCTCGGTGTTTCAGATGACCTTCGCCGCGATTACGCCGGCGCTGATCATCGGGTCCTTTGCCGAGCGGATTAAGTTTTCGTCGCTGCTGGTGTTCGTGCTGCTGTGGGTCACCTTTGTGTATTTCCCGATTGCACACATGGTTTGGGGTGGCCCGACGACGATAGTTGATGCGACAGGTGCGACGGTGACCGCAGGCGGCGGCTTGTTCTTTAACATGGGCGCGATGGATTTCGCTGGTGGGACGGTTGTGCATATCAACGCAGGTATTGCGGCCTTGGTTGGCGCGCTGATGATCGGCAAACGTGTCGGCTTTGGTAAAGATAACATGGCCCCGCATTCGATGACGTTGACCATGGTTGGCGCGTCGATCCTGTGGGTTGGTTGGTTCGGGTTTAACGCAGGCTCGGCTTTGGCTGCAAACGGTACGGCTGGCTTGGCGATGATCAACACCTTTGTGGCCACCGCTGCGGCTATATTGTCTTGGTCGGCGGTAGAGGGGCTGCTGCGCGGCAAAGCCTCGATGCTGGGGGCGGCGTCTGGCATGGTTGCGGGCTTGGTTGCCATCACCCCGGCTTGCGGTTTTGTCGGGCCTTTGGGCGCGATCTTGCTGGGCGCCATTGTTTCGCCGATCTGCTATTTCTTTGTCACCACGGTTAAGGTCAAGCTGGGCTATGACGACAGCTTGGACGTGTTCGGGGTGCATTGTGTGGGCGGAATCAGCGGCGCATTGCTAACGGCGGTCTTTGCGTCCGAGGCGTTTGGCGGCGGCGGTTACGGTGCCAACGCGGGCAGCATGGGGGCACAGATGATCGTGCAGATTGAGGCTGTCGGCACAACCATCCTTTGGTGCGGCATTGGCTCGTTTGTCTTTTTCAAACTGGTCGATATGGTTATGGGCCTGCGGGTTAGCACTGATGCCGAACGTCAGGGCCTTGATCTAACATCGCATGGCGAATCTGCCTATCACAGCTAAGATCTGACGGCTGAAAGTAACGCCTACAATGAACACCGACGCGGAGAGATCCCCGTCGGTGTTTGCTATTTTGAAATGACGTTAAAAGCTAAACAGAGGGCTGCTTTTCCAGTGCAGGCAAGTGCCAAGCTGCGTGCCTTTACGGCCTTTCCTTCGGTCAATTTGGCTTTGACTGGCCATAAACCGCTTTAACAGCTTGAAATTGGGGCTTGGGCGGGGAAGGGTGCTTGCAATCGGGTATTGGGCGCGGTATTGGCAGCGCACTTCACAAGTGGGGCTTGGGCCTTTTCAGGGAGAAATCCTGAAAGGTCCGCCGGTTGGAACATCTGTTCTGAAGACGGCCCTGCTGAGGATTAAACCGGAAAAGGATTACGGACATGGCTCTTCCAGAGTTCACCATGCGCCAGCTGCTTGAAGCAGGCGTACACTACGGTCACCAGACTGCACGTTGGAACCCAAAGATGGGTGAATACATCTATGGCGATCGCAACGGGATTCACATTCTCGACCTGACACAAACTGTTCCAATGCTTGACCAAGCGTTGAAAGTTGTGCGCGACACAGTTGCAAAAGGTGGCCGCGTTTTGTTCGTTGGCACCAAGCGCCAAGCCCAAAAAGCTGTTGCTGAAGCTGCTGAAAAGTCGGCGCAGTTCTACATGAACCACCGCTGGTTGGGTGGCACGCTGACCAACTGGAAAACTGTTTCCCAGTCGATCCAGCGTTTGAAGCAATTTGACGAGCTGATGGCCAATGGCGCCGAAGGCTTGACCAAAAAAGAGCGTCTGAACATGGAACGCGAGCAGGGCAAACTGCAGGCGTCCTTGGGCGGCATCCGCGAAATGGGCGGCGTTCCTGACCTGATCTTTATCATTGATGTTGGCAAAGAAGACCTTGCCATTCTGGAAGCCAACAAGTTGGGCATTCCAGTTGTTGCTGTGGTTGATACCAACTGCTCGCCTAAAGGCGTTGATTACGTGATCCCGGGCAACGACGATGCGGCCCGCGCGATTGCACTGTATTGCGACCTGATCTCGCGCGCAGCGCTTGAAGGCATGTCGGCGCAAATGGGCGCTGCTGGTATCGACGTTGGTGCGTTGGAAGATGCGCCAGTGGAAGAAGCTGTCGCAGACGTTGCTGCTGAAGCCTGAGACCTGTCGTCTTAATGTTAGCCGGTGGGGGTAAGCCCCGCCGGTATTTCTGCATGATATGAGGAGAGCCGCCATGGCGATTACCGCACAAATGGTAAAAGAACTGCGCGAAATGTCGGGTGCCGGCATGATGGACGCGAAAAAAGCGCTGATCGAAGTTGAAGGCGATATGGAAGCCGCCATCGACTGGCTGCGCACCAAAGGCCTTGCTAAGGCTGCGAAAAAAGCTGACCGCATTGCTGCGGAAGGTTTGGTGGGTGTTTCGGTTACCGGCGGCAAAGGTGTTGCTGTTGAAATCAACTCGGAAACCGACTTTGTTGCCAAGAACGCCGATTTCCAAAAGCTGGTTGCTGGTGTGACTGCGGCTGCTTTGGACGTTGCAACAGTTGAAGAACTGGCAGCGGCAAAAGTTGCTGGCAAGTCGGTCGAAGATACCATCACCTCGGCTGTGGCTGTGATCGGCGAAAAGATTTCGCTGCGCCGTATGGCTGTGGTTGAGGGCGATAGCGTTGCGGCCTATGTGCACAACGCAGCAGCCGATGGCATGGGCAAAATCGGTGTGTTGGTTGCTGTTAAAGGCACTGACAACGGAATTGCCAAGCAGATCGCGATGCATATTGCTGCGACCTCGCCACTTGCATTGTCCGAAGCCGATTTGGACCCAGCCGTGGTAGAGCGCGAGCGCACAGTGCAGACCCAAAAAGCGTTGGAAGAGAATGCCGCTTCGGCCAAGCCAAAGCCGGATTCGGTTATCGAGAACAACATCATCCCAGGTCGGATGAAAAAGTTCCTCGAAGAAAACACGCTGTTGGGCCAGAAGTTCGTTATGAACCCTGATATCACAGTTGAGCAAGCTGCCAAGGATGCTGGCGTTGAAGTGACCGCATTTGTACGCGTCGCTGTTGGCGAAGGCATTGAGAAAAAAGAAGAAGACTTTGCTGCTGAAGTTGCAAAAACTTTGGCTGGCTAAGCTTTTCTTTTAGACCAAACAAAACGGCCCGTGGGAAACCGCGGGCCGTTTTACGTTGGGGTCACGTTACGTGGCATCGGCTTGGTTGCGTTTGATCGGCTGGATCAGATCAAACGCAATAGGTTTATTGGCCGTTGCGCACTGTATCACGGCGGCACGCAGCAAGGGTTTTGCGTGTCAAATCAGGCGCGAGTTTGGCCATCGCATCATATTGGGTCAGGAACACGTCGCCGGTCAGATCTTGGATGAAATGGCTGCGGCGCAGGCGGTCCATCACGGGGCCTTTCACCTCGGACATGTGCAAGGTGACGTTCGAATCCTTTAGCATTTGGTTGATCGCCTCAAGGCTTTCCAAGGCGGAGCTGTCCACCGCATTTACCGCAGGGAACATCAGCACCAAATGGCGGATGGATTTATTTGCCGCGATTTTGTCTTGGATATAATCCTCCAAGAAACGCGCATTCGGGAAATACAGGCTTTCATCGACCCTTACGGTCAGCACATCGGGGGCCGTGATAACAGCGTGGCGATCAACGTTGCGGAAATGCTCGGTCCCAGGCACTTGGCCCACGATGGCAACATGCGGGCGCGAGGTGCGGTACAGGTGCAAAAACAGCGACAGCGCAACACCGGCAAGAATGCCCGATTCCACGCCCATCGTCAGCGTGACAAGAATGGTCGCAATCATCGCTGCCCCATCAGTGCGACTATAGGCAAGTGTGCGGCGAATGGCCCCGAGGTCGACCAGCGTCAGCACCGCCAGAATGATGGTTGCCGCAAGTGTGGCCTTTGGCAGGAAAAATAGCATAGGCGTCAGGAACACTGTCGCCAGTGCCATGCCAATGGCCGTAAACGCGCCCGCTGCCGGGGTTTGCGCGCCTGCATCAAAGTTCACAACCGACCGTGAAAAACCACCCGTCACCGGAAAGCCACCTGAAACCGCCGAGCCGATATTGCAGGCCCCAAGGGCCACCAGCTCTTGATCCGGGTCGATGCGCTGGCGCCGTTTGGCCGCCAAGGTTTGCGCGACCGAGATGGTTTCAACATAGCCAACGATTGCGATCAGCATGGCCGGCACAGCGATTTGCGACCAAAGCTCAAGGTCGAACGGGGGCAGGGTAGGGACAGGCAGACCTTGGGGAACGGTGCCGACAACCGACACCCCATGCGCATCAAGGCCAAAGACAAATGTCACAAGCGTGGTTGCAGCCACAGCGGCCACGGGTGCAGCCCGGGTCAGAACGCTGGCAAGGTTTGGGCTGACATTTCGCGCCAAGAGCCACGCCTTTAAATACTTGCGTGACCAGAACAGAAAACCAACAGCACCAGCACCCAGAAGAGTGGTGAAAAGGCTGATATTATGCAGGTTTTCAAAGATCTGCCGCACCAACTCAGTCAGGGTTTCGCCCTTGGCCTTGATGCCCAAAAGATGCGGGATTTGGCCCGCCGCAATAATCAGCCCCGAGGCGGTGATAAAGCCGGAAATCACAGGGTGGCTCAGGAAATTGGCGACAAAACCCAGCCGCAGTAGCCCCATACCCAGAAGCATTAACCCCGATAAAAAGGCCAAAGCAATGGCCGCGCCGTAATATTCGGGTGTGCCTTGTGCGGCCAATTTGCCAACCGCAGCGGCCGTCATCAATGAGGCCACAGCAACCGGACCCACGGCCAAGGTACGCGACGTGCCAAACACAGCATAGATCACCAGCGGCAGGATTGACGCATACAGCCCGACTTGCGCAGGCAAACCTGCCAACAGCGCATAGGCCAGCGATTGTGGGATCAGCATGATCGTCACAATCAGGGCCGCAACAAGATCACTGGTCAGCGTGTCGCGCGAATAGCTGCGCGACCATGTTAGGATTGGGAAATATCGGCGCACAGCATACGCTCCTGCAATCTATAGGGTTTTGCGCTTATCTATAGATATAGATTTATATTGCAAGAATTGAATGTATGAAATGCGGCGTTTCGGGGTAGGGCACTCACAGTTTGATATCATAGGTCGCCCATTTGGTTTTCTCGGCCAGCCGGTCATAGACCGCACGGGCGCGGTAATTGTCCTCGGCGGTAATCCAGCGAATGACTGTCCAACCTTGTTGCGTGCCATGCGCACGGATGGCGTCGATCATGGCGTCCGCCACGTTCTGGCCCCGCGCGTCGGGCGTAACAAACAGATCATCCAGAAACCCTCCGGTCGAGGCCGACAGCGGCCGCGCAAATGGCCGGAAATGCGCAAGGCCCAGCAGAGCGCCGTTGGCATCTTCGACAACCAGACCGTGCACCTGTGTAGTACCATCCATAAGCCAAGCCCAAGTGGTATCGCGCATCGCAGGTGTCTGGGTGGTTTTGTAAAAGCTGGCATAGCCCTGGTACAGCACATCCCAAGCCGCGCGATCACTGGGTTTAAGGGGGCGGATACGAAACGTCATACAGGCACCTTTTTGAAGCTGTTTGGGCTGTTATAGGCGGGAACAGTAAGAATACAAAGGATTTGCAATACTCATATATTACATAATATTGATTATGAGATAATACGATGTCGCCGGGTGGATTCACAAATGAAGTGCAAATTCTGTACTATAACAGAGTATTGCATGGAGTTGACCAATGGGACGCACCTAC
>NZ_JBGQOQ010000054.1:0-13466 GCF_052119765.1 Pseudorhodobacter sp. W20_MBD10_FR17
GTGAAGCGCTAAGATGAAATTCCAGCGCTTCAGTTTCAGCTTACTGCTTCAATTGAAATCGGGAACTAAACGCGACAGGAGTTGCGCTCCGCAGGCTGCGTGGAAATTGTCGAAGAGCAAGCCTCAGGCGGCAGTCGCACCCGGCCAGTTCTGGCGCGTGTGCTGGATCAACTGCGCGTTGGCGATACACTTGTCGTGGTTCGGATCGACCGCCTTGCCCGCTCGCTTTCTCACCTCTTGGAAATCATCGAGCGGCTGGAGGCAAAAGGTGCGCACTTCCGCTCGTTGCAGGATCCGATCGACACGGCGTCGCCGCAAGGCAAGTTCACACTTCAGGTGTTGGGTGCGGCCGCAGAGTTCGAACGGGCGCTGATACGCGAGCGCACCAAGGCCGGGCTGCGATCTGCGAAGGCGGCAGGGCGGGTTGGCGGCAACCCAGGGCTAAAGGCGGGCGATCCCGTGGCAATCCGCAAGGCAAGGGCCGCGCGAGTGGAAAGCCACTTTCAGAAGCTCAATGCCAATGCGGACCAATGGGTGCCCGAGGTCCGCCGTCTGAGACCGGGCCTGCCGTGGGAAGACGTGCTGCGCATCGTCAATTCAGGCCTGCCGCGCGAGGCGCAGCCTTGGTCTCTGCCCCGCCTGATCCGTGCTGCCAAAACCTTCGTCCGCGAAGGCCTGCTGCCGGAAACCATCCTTTCCCGCGCCACCTCATCCGACAAGGATGATCGCCTACCGGCCATCGTCGCGGGCATCAAAGGCGCAGATCCCGAGATGCCTCTTCAAGCTATCTGCGACCGGCTGGAGACCATGCGCGAACGGACACCTAGGGGCCGCAGCAAGTGGGAGCCGTCATCGGTCAAGATGATCTTGGAGCGGGCGAAGAAGTTGGGGCTGTTGTAGTAGGTAACGCTTTTCGGTGCCCATTAGGCCAAAAGGCATTCAACCGACGGGCTTAGACGAAGAATCGCTTGCGATGCTAAAGCGAACACGATTGCCGTGGTCAGGTCTGCTACAGCGTTACTGAGCCTGGTCAGAGATTTTCCAAGCATCACGCGTGGGTTCAAGGGCGTCGGGTCCTGTGGATAAGTCTCACGACATTTTCTGTAATCTTTACAACCTCCTACAACCAATCTTTAACAGGTCACTTTAGCCCCTTCGCATCATATGGTGCCATGGTCGGCAGAAAGCACAAGATCGCCGCACAAGATTTGCCTTGAGTTTCTTCCCGACGGGCGTCATATCTGTAACGCGAAAACTAAGAAAACGACGTCCACTGCGTTCCTGCTGGCACCGATTGACTGCAGATCACGGGTAACGCTGAAGAGATGTCTCGAGACAGGCGAATGATGATGCACCAAGTGTTGCATGACAAGCTCAAGGCAGACGCAGAGCGGCTTTCTGAAGCCCTTGAACATATGTCGAAGCTTTTTCTGGCACCGAAGGAAGAAAAGACACTCCGCGCCTTCACAAGCGCAGAGGTCGGAGAGTTGTTGCGGGTGAGCGACGGCTATCTGCGCAAGGCGCATTTCGACGGCAGAATTCCGGAAGTCGAACAGGGACCGGGTAACAAGCGCCTTTATTCCGCCGAGAACATCCTCCAGATCCGCAACATTCTGGCTCAGAATGCAAAGGATCCGTTTCAGTTCCTTCCCGGTCGGCGACAAGGTGACAAGCTTCAGATCTGGTCAACCGTCAACTTCAAGGGCGGATCCAGCAAAACTACGACCACCGTGACTCTCGGGATGCGGCTCGCCCTGCGTGGATACCGTGTGTGTTTGGTCGATGCAGACCCTCAGGCCTCACTGACGACCTTCTTTGGATACCAGCCAGAGATCGACTTCCGCCACGGCGGCACGCTGTATGATGCAATTCGCTACAACGATGGCGAAACGTCCCGGGTGCCAATCGTGGACGTTTTGCGCAAGACCTACTTCCCGAACCTGGATCTAGTGCCCGGTGGGATCATGCTCTCGGAATTCGAAACCGAAACTCCAACCGCGCTGAGCCGTGGCGAACAACCCGTCTTCTTCAATCGGATCCGCGACTCGCTGCGACAGGTTGAAGACGATTATGACATCGTTTTAATCGACTGCCCGCCTCAGCTTGGCTATCTGACGATGGCAGCGGTCTGTGCATCGACGTCGCTTCTCATGACCATCATCCCTGAGCGTGTCGACCTGGCCTCGGCCAGCCAGTTCCTGACGATGGCGTCGGGCGTGTTGGAAGTCCTGTACTCGAACGGTGGCATCGGCGCGTATGACAATTTCGCCTACCTCCTGACGCGCTTCGACACCGCTATCAGCACGCAGCAGGACTTGTCTGAATGGCTCAGGCAATTGCTAGGCGACAGTGTGATCAAGACGCCCTTCGTGAAGTCTTCGGCGGTTAGCGAGGCCGGCCTTTCGCAGAAGACAATCTTCGAAGTGGACCTCGCTACGACCAAGAACCGAAAGACTTATGAGCGAGCCCTAGAGTCGGTGATGAGCTTTTCAAATGACATTGAAAAGATGATCCAGTCAGCATGGGGTCGAGGGGGCACAAATGAAGCGTGATCTTCTTGCCAAGAGCCTAGCACAAATGGGCTCAAAGCCTTTGGTTGCTGCCGAGGCCGGGTCGAAGGTGGACGAAAGCTCGCCTCGTTCCCTTAAGAGCATGTCAGACGTCCTTTCTCAGGTCTCGGCACAAGCGGCCCAGGACGTGGATGTCAATGAGATCGGCGATTCTGAAATCGCGGATCGTTTTGACGTATCCGAAGGGCTTGATGATCTGATCGAGTCCATCAGGACATCAGGACAACAGCTCCCTGCACTGCTCCGCTATCGCCGTGGCCCTGGCCCTCGCTATGAGGTGGTTTACGGACGCCGCAGAATTGCCGCGTGCCGCGTGCTTGGGATCAAGGTCAAGGCTTATGTCAAGGAGATGGACCACCGTGAGGCGCTTGTCTCACAGGCCCTGGAAAACTCTGCGCGCCTAGAACGCAGCTTCATCGAACAAGCCATTTTCGCCACCAAGCTAGAGGACCAGGGCTTCACCCGGGCCGAGATCGGCGATGTGCTAGCTGTCGACAAGGGAACGCTAAGCAAACTGATTGGCGTTGCCCGAGACGTGCCCGACGCAGTGATCTACAAAATTGGCGCCGCGCATGAAGCAGGCCGTCGCCCATGGCTGGAACTGCGTCGTCTGGTCAAAACCGAAAACGCCCCTTCAGACAGTTCAGTCCTCTTGCTTGTTCCTGAAGAAGGCACTGCGGCAGAGAAGCTCAGCGCTGTCATCGATGCGCTGCAGAAGGTTGCGGATGCACAGCAGAACGCAGCGGAGTCTGCCGCCAAGGGCCCCTCCCCTGCCCCGCTCAACAAGATGCCCGCAACTTCGGTGGCTTTCAGGTCCAAAGGCCAACGTCTTTTGATCGAGGTTTCCGATAAAAAGGAGCGCGGGTTCATCAACTTCGTGGAGACGCAGCTTGAGCGCCTCTACAAGGAGTGGAAAGAAAAATCATGACGCCGAAACGGTTAAGTGATTAATCTTTATAGGGTTGGCCATGGTCAACCCTAATCAAACAGGCAAGAAACAATCAAAAAGGAGGCAGACGTAGCGCAAAAAGAAACCCCCCGAAGGCGGTGAAGCACTCCAGAGGGTCCCGATTTACTCGCAATCTATTGGTACCCAAAAAATCGAATCACTGCAACACCGATTTCGGTGACCGGTATCCTTTTGCTGTCTGAAAACAGATGGAACAAGAAGCAGTCACGACCATCGAGGTCGAGGCACAGTTGAGTTGTGCGCCTTCAATCTTCGATTCTTTCGCCGGTATTGGCACGACCGAACACCAGCCACACTTCGCACCTGTAACGCGGCGCGCGCTTATGGCGGCGGTCAACACCACAAGTCGCGCACTGGGCCTGCGGCCGCCTACAGTCGTTGTGCTTGACGCACTCTTGAGCTGCCTTCCCTGCAACGATCCGAAAACAGGGAATGACAGCCCAATCACGCCACTCACCCTGCTGACCGTGTTCGCTTGCAACGACACTTTATGTTTCCGCGCTAAAGGCATAACGGACAGGCAACTTCGGCGACACCTTGAGAAACTTGAGGCCGCGAATCTAATCCAACGGCGTGACAGCGCCAACGGCAAACGATTCCCAATTATGCGCAACGGTAAAGTCATCGGCGCGTTCGGCATCGACTTGTCGCCCCTGCTCGCACGGTCTGGCGAAATCCTTGCACTGTCTCAGAAACATCGTCAGGAAGCTGACGAACTTCGAGGCATGAAAGCGTACATCCAAAAACTGCGCGGTGAATGCCTCTCCCTATGCCTGCACGGCGAGACTCTTGAGTTCGTCGAAGCCGCCCGCAACTTTATGCGTCGAACCGGAGTAACTGTACTTCAGGCAAGCAGCGTCATCAGCAGACTTAAATGCATCCTGCAAAGCAAGGTAGTCACTCCAAGCGTACCGCATCTCGAAGAGTTGGCCGCGGCCAAAAATCCAGAACACGAACAACGCCAAGAACAAGCACCGTCTTCTAACTCGAACAAACCGACCGCCTCAGACGGGCAAAATGTCCGGCACAAAGAGACTCAAAAATCATATACAAAAAAAACCTTCCCGCGCACGATGACAGAGCTATGGGCTTGCTTGACCGAAATCCCGGCCTTTTATCCAGACTACCCCACCACAGAACACGGCCTCCTACAGCTGCTATTTGAATTTGGTAAGATGCTAAGAATAGACAGCGCTCTGTTGGGTAGGGCGGTGTCTGTGCTTGGCCTAGCAGAAGCGATTCAGGTGGCAGATCAAATGGCCTGCAAGATCGACCAGGTCAAAAGCCCAGACAACTACCTATCGAGAATCCTAGCCGGCTGCGCCAAGACAAGAGTTGGCCATGGCCAACTTTGCGTTGGTACATAAATCATCCAACTGAAACGCGCAGCCCTGCCGGTCTGTCGTTGGCACCTATGTCCAGTACGAAAGTGAGAGAATGGTTGGTTTGAGGGTGGCGGGAAGTGAGATCGGGAGAGTGGCTCCCGGCGCCCGTCGTGGAGAAGACCTGATGGCCCAAGCTGCCCAGAAGATCACCCTGTCGTCCTCACGGGACATCCCCTTTGACAAACTGGTGCTGAGCCAGTCCAACGTCCGGCGCATCAAGGCTGGTGTGTCGGTGGAAGAGTTGGCCGAGGACATCGCTCGTCGTGGCTTGTTGCAAGGCCTCAGCGTTCGGCCTGTGTTGGATGCCGATGGCGTCGAAACCGGCAAGTTCGAGATCCCGGCTGGCGGTCGACGCTTTCAGGCGCTGTCGTTGCTGGTGAAGCAGAAGCGGCTCGCGAAGACCGCGCCTGTGCCTTGTGTGTTGCGTGATGTGACATCAGATATTCTGGCCGAGGACGACTCCTTGGCTGAGAACATGCAACGCGTTGCCTTGCACCCGCTCGATCAGTTCCGCGCCTTTGTTGCTTTGCGCGACAAGGGTCAGGGTGAGGAGGCGATCGCGGCGGCCTTCTTTGTGACGCCGCAGATCGTGAAGCAGCGGTTGAAGCTCGCATCCGTGGCCCCTGCCCTGCTCGAGGTCTACGCCGAGGATGGCATGACGCTGGAACAGCTGATGGCCTTCACGGTGAGCCCCGATCACGTGCGCCAGGTGCAGGTCTGGGAAGCGGTGAAGAGCTCCTGGAACAAAGAGCCCTATTCGATCCGGCGCATGTTGACCGAAACCTCTGTGCGGGCCTCCGATCGGCGCGCAGTGTTTGTCGGTGTTGATGTCTATGTAGCGTCTGGTGGGGTTGTCCTGCGCGATCTCTTCCAAGGCGATGATGGCGGTTGGTTGGAGGACCCTGCCCTGCTTGACCGATTGGTCGCGGACAAGCTGCAAGTCGAGGCGCAGGCAATCGCCGCTGAGGGTTGGAAATGGATCGAGGTGTCCACTGACCTGCCCTATGGCTACAGCCACGGTCTGCGGCGTCTGGTTGGTGAACCGATGTCGCTCAGCGCGGATGAAGGTGCAGAGCACGCTAAGTTGCTCACTGAGTATCGCGCACTGGAAGAAGAATACTCTGGTCAGGACGAATACCCCGAGGAGATCGACACCCGGCTCGGCGAATTGGAAGCTGCCATGGAGGCCTTTGAGCAGCGCCCGCTGATCTTTGATACGGCAGAGGTCGGTCGCGCCGGCGTCTTCGTAACGCTGGATCGGGATGGCAACCTGGCAGTCTATCGTGGCTATGTCCGACCGGAGGATGAGCCTCGCGAAGAGACCGCGGCCAACTTCGGCGATGAGCTGGGTGTGGTAGGGCAGGGGGCTGATGTTGGTGTCTCCGGCTATCAGCTTCCCTCTGGCCCGTCTGCGGCCACCGTCATCACTTCCGGGGGCCAGCCATTCAGTGCCGGACTGCCAGACGATGAGGACGATGGCCCGTTGAAGCCTTTGCCAGAGCGTCTGGTCATGGAGTTGACCGCACATCGCACCCTCGCCTTGCGCGAGGCGATTGGGCGTTCGCCCGACGTCGCCCTGACCCTTCTGCTGATGAAGCTCGTCAATGACACCTTCCGCAGCTCGGGCGCATCGGGCAGTTGCTTGGAAGCTTCTGTGCGCACCGTCTACCTGTCGGCTCAGGCGCCTGATCTAAAGGACAGTCCGGTGGCCAAGGCCGTGGACGATCGTCATGCTGCCTGGGAGACCGATCTGCCGCTTGGCGACGATGCTGTGCTCTGGGATTATCTCTCGGCCCTCGATCAGGCCAGCCGTCTGGCTCTGCTGGCGCATTGCCTGAGCTTCGGGATCAGCGCGTTGCATGAGAAGGTGAACCCTTATGGCGCGGGCATCACGGCCAGCGGGTTGACCCGGCGCATGGCGCAGTCCGAGATCGTGGCCCAAGCCGTCGATCTCGACATGATCGCCGCAGGCTGGGAGCCGACGGCGGACACCTACCTGAACCGGGTTCCCAAGGCGCGCATTCTCGAAGCCGTGCGTGAGGCGAAGGGGGAGGGCACCGCACAGTTGCTCGACCATCTGAAGAAGGGTGAGATGGCGACAGAAGCCGAGCGCTTGCTCAAGGGCAGCGGCTGGTTGCCGGAGGTTCTGCGGCGCAGTGATCTTGCTGCTCTGGACGGCGATGGCGCTGCAGAAGGGCAGGGGGCTTTGAGCGAAGAACCCTTGGGCGATCAGGACAACGTCGAGGAAATCGACTTGCCCGCCTTCCTGAGGGCCGATTTGCCCGTGGAAAGCACCGTGATGATGGCTGCGGAGTGATCTGAGCCCCCGAGGGCGGATTTTCCCGCCCTCAATCACAGTAAAACACAACAATATCAATATGATGAGTGCGAATGCTCGCATTCAGGATGAGGAATCATGTCTGCAAACACAATAATCGACCAAGCGCCCTTGGGCGCGCTCATTCGTTACACCGACGGCAGTCCAAAGCCGCCTGCACGCTTCACCAAAAAGTTGGCGGCGTGGGAAAGGTCCAACGGTGTTGGCCGTCTGGTGAAGAAAGAGCCGCTGCGGCCCTTTCCGACCTGGACGGCCCCGGCGTCCTTCACGTTGCATGAAGGCAACTTCTCCTCGGAGGGGGTCATCCTCGTTACCATCATGCGCAGTCATTCGGCCGACAGCCAGCTCAACTTTGAGGTGGTCGAGGAGCCCAAGGTGGGGCAGGTCCGCGTGCTCTTGGATTTCGGGGGCAGCACCGAGCTTTTGCATCTGGCAGCGTCCGTCACAGCGGCGGGGCTTTGGATCGCAAAGGAAGGCTATCGCAACGCGCGGCTCGAGATCGTCGGCGACGATTGCGGTGACGGGGCAGGGGGCGCGCGTATCGCCGCCTGAGCCTTCACAGTGACCAAGGGGGCCCGCCGCACGCGGGCCTCTCATCCAACACCAACCTGTCCCGCGCATCTGCGCGGGGCACCAAAGGCTCCATCCCCAGTAAGGCCTCGGTCAACCAAAAGCTTGTCTGCAAGGCTGGCGGGGTGAGCAGGATCTTGGGGACAATTCGGCTCCTTGTGTCAAAGTACCATCCCCCGCTTGCCAGTCCCTTCCTTGGCCCAAAGCCGGTCTTCGAGATCAACCCGCAAGGGGTCGGACTACGGGGCGAGCCCGTGCCGCCGGCCGGATTCGGGGCAAGCCCGAACGCACCCGGTGATGTCAGCCCGTCTTTGGGCCTGCGGGTTCCTGTCAGCGCGGGGGATGGTCCCTCGCCTCCCAGCAGGAGCCAAAACAGATGTCCCGCAAAGATGCACACGCCTTCGCCGCCAGCCTCGCCGCCACGCTCATGGTTTCGATCGTGGTCTTTCAGGCAGGGGATGGAACCTTTGGAGCCGTCCCCGCCGATGAAATCGACGGGGACGAGGTCCAGGTGCTGGCTGAGTATGATCCCTTCGCGATTATGGCCCGCTGAGGGCCATCTTCTCGGCAAGCGGCTGAGGTGCCGGGCTTTTCGCCCGGCACCCTGCCCTTGGCAGTGCACATAATCAGAGGCCTTTCAGGAAAGCCAACAGGTCATCCGATGCCTTGAACCTCTTCGTGCTGATGACAGTTGGTTGAAGTCGAAGCAGAGCTTCCTCCTTCATCTTCATGTCGGCTGACAGGTAGATAAAGGTTGTCGCCGGGCTTTCGTGCCCTAGCCACAAGGCTATGACAGAGATATCGACACCAGACTGCAGCAGGTGCATGGCGGTCGTGTGCCGAATGATGTGCGGTGACACGACGCGGTTGCCGAGTCTCGGTTCAGCCCGACTGGCGCAAGCGACTGCGACGGCAAGTCGACGCGCGATGCTCGACCGCGTCATTGGTTGACCGAAGGTGCTGGGGAACAATGCACTACTTGAACTCGGATCATCCAGCCGTCTGATCCACTTGCGCAGAGTTGATGCTGTCTGTTGCCAGAGGGGGACGCTGCGCTGTTTGCGACCTTTTCCCTTGAGATGTGCAACAGAAGTTGGCCCAAGCACGATATCGTTCAGTGTCAAACCGGCAACTTCTGAAACGCGGGCCCCGGTGTTGTACATCAGAGCCAGCATGGCGCGGTCACGTTGCCCGACCCATGTTGCCGGATCCGGTGCTGCGACGATCGCATCTATCTCGGCTTTGGTCAGGAAGCCCAAGACAGGTTTGTCGCACCGCTTCGCAGGCACAGCCAGGACCTGCTCGATTGAGGCCATCGCCGAAAAGTCTTTATGAGCTGCATATTTAAGGAACGCTCGGATCGCTGCCAATCTGGCGTTTCTGCTGCGGACGGAGTTGCCCCGCTCCTTCTCCAGATGGTCTAGAAAGTCGAGCACCAGTGCTGCATTCAGGTCCTCTAAGTGAAGGTCGGTCGGACTCTTGCCAATCGTCTTCTGTGCAAATCGCAGGAGAAGCTGAAATGTGTCCCGATAGGCGGCAACCGTATGTCGGCTAACAGCCTTCTGTTGGCCGAGGTATTCGACAAAAAACTGTTGAAGCAGATGTGGAAATGAAGGGCGCATGGCTGGGTCACGCATGATCGATGACCTCCATCTTTTGCGCGCTGCGTTCGAACCTTAAGCTGGTCAGCGCCATTAATTCTGGCACCGCCTCCATGTACCAGTAGGTGCTTTTAGGCTCGGCGTGCCCGACATAGGTAGACAGAGCCAAGATGGCGTTATCGATATCAACACCGTGTTCCAACCAGAGCATCAGCCTGCGGCAGACGAAGGTGTGCCGCAGATCATGCAGTCTGACCCAAGGGTGACCACCCCTCGGCCGAATGTCATGGCGTGCCGGCAATCGTGTGAACGCGTGAAACGCCGTTGCGTATTCGATTGCCCGACCGTCGACATGGCCGGTGAAGAAATGGTCCGCGCCACCGTTGCTAGCGAAATGGTTGCGATGCGCCAGATACCGGTCCAGCGCCCGTACTGTGGTTGGATGAAGAGGAACAATCCTGCTGCCTCCGAATTTGCTCGCCCTTATTGTAAGTTGCCCGAGGCTGAGGTCGGTATCTGCAAGTCGTAACGACAACGCCTCTGATATCCGCAAGCCCGTTGCCGCGAGGAGGCCGAACATTGTTGTGTACGTCGCCGGCCGCAAAGGCACGGTCGGCAGCAGTTTTGCTGCTTCTTCAATGATCCTCTGGATCTCTGCGCTGGTGTAAATGTGCGGCGCGAGGCGCCTTGCCGCCTGCCCGAACGGACTTCCGAACGGAAATCGTGTCGCTGGATCGATTTTGGCCAAAAATCGCGAGAATGGCCGGAGTGAATCGAGGCGTCTGGCCCAAGTGTAGGGGTCAGCTATCTCAGCTCCATCTCGAGCCCACCCAAGGCAAAGCTCGACAGTCATGGGCCAGGTGTGTCCACGGTCTGCTGCATACCGGGCAAAAGCAGATACCCGATTGTCAGAACTCACCCCTACGAAACCCCGGCGATATCGATCATCGAGAAAGGCAACGGCCGCTTCGATCAAGTTAAAGGGCTGGTTCATTGGATATCTCCCGGCCAGGCCAAGGAAACCGCCGTCAGCCAGGCTGTATCCAGTCTTGTGTAGATGACCGTCGTGCTTAGACTTCTATGGCGCATCACATCAGCGATAATTGGCATTGGTGTCCCGGCGGACAGCAGCCGTGTCGCCAACGTGTGCCTCAACACATGGACCCGACTGCGATCCCAGCCAAGACGGTCATAGGCGGCCAGCATTGTGGCTTGGACAGCCCGCCGCCCGACAGGTTGTCCAACCGGCGCCGATGTTCTGACGAAGATGTTACGACAAGTCGTCGATGGACGTTCCTTTTGAACATAATTGGCGATTGCCTCGCCAGTCGGTGCGAGCAAGGGCATGACATCTGCTCTTCGCCCCTTGCGATTGGCGACACGTATGGTCCCAAGATCCCAATCGATATCATCGAGCGTTAGACCGGCAACCTCGCTTGAGCGAAGGCCGAGGTCGATCAGACATCGTGCAATGGCAAATGCTCGCCGCCACCTTGGAAAGTCGCCGCGAAAGGCGTTCAACAGCGCAGCGACTTCTGCATCGTTTAGAACTTCTGGAAGCGCAGACGGGTTGGCACGCGCAAGCGTTGGCATGGCCCTCATCAGATGCGATACGTCATCACCCAAGAGTTGTCGGTATCGCAGGTAACATCGGATCGACCCTGAAATCCAACGTGCGCTACTGCTACCTCGATTGCCATCCCCCAATATAAAGCGTTCCAAGTCGTCGGGTGATATATTAGCTAAATCAATACGTTGACTATTGAAGCACTTGCTGAGGAACCTCTTGATCGTCCGACATCGTGCCGACCGAGTACTGTCCGCATAGCCCCAGACCTGCTTCATCTTGATATCAAAGGCCTGCAGTTCGGCGTCGATTGCTGTCGTTGGCTTTGGGACCGCGAAGCCGTGGGCCTGCATCACCCGCTCAAGCAGCTGCAGCGCAGACCGGTAATGTTTTGGATCGCTGTGCGTATGGCGCTTAGAGGTGCATGTTGGCAAATGGTTTTGCAGAAAGTCACAGACGTGCTCATGCCGGACCAGCCGCATGCCGATCCCAGAGGATCGAAGCCAGTCTCCAAAATGGAAAACGGCGGCAAAGTAGCGGCCCTGAATATCCGGGACATATCGCCCTTCGATTAGGGTTTGTCGGTAGGCCGGGAATACCGGCGCAAGTAGGTTGCCCGGATCGTCCGTCAGCTTGCGCATGCATAGTCTGGTTCGCATCTTCGATCTCCTTTGTTACAAAGATCGAAGTGAAGCCTCTGATTATGTGCACTGCCAAGGGCAGGGTGCCGGGCGAAAAGCCCGGCACCTCAGCCGCTTGCCGAGAAGATGGCCCTCAGCGGGCCATAATCGCGAAGGGATCATACTCGACCTTATGGAGACATCGCCATAAGGCTGAGATCGATCCGTGGGCGTAATGCCCACGGTCCTTAAGAAGGCCCGGGCATGGCGCGAATGCGCCTCCGGGCCTTTCGCCTGTCTGCCCTTAAGAGCCTGACAGGCACAAGGCGCCGACCGCGTGTCGGCATCCCGAAAACCAAGTAATGGAAACGCGCATGCCTGCGCATTATCTCCTTAGCGCGATGCTCTGCTGGGTGCCTCGCATTGCCGCAGTTAGGGCAGGGGGCCCTTTCATGGTGAGACTTTTGCATTTTGTGAACATGACAGAGCCGACATGTTCACAACACCCGGTTTCGTTAACACGAACGTCCCACTGCTGGGTTACGCACAGGCGGTCAGTTGACTGCCAGGTCCTCAGGCGATTTACCTGCGTCAAGGGCTGCGACAAACCACAGCGGCTTGCGCCCCCGGCCTGACCAGGTGAGGGCCGCGTTTTCTGGATGGCGGTATTTCGCGGCGGCGGGCGCACGGGTGGGTTTCACCTCAGTGCCGACCAGTTCGGCAAGAGAATAGCCCATCTCTTTGGCAATAACCTCGAGCTTTCTGCGGGCATCGCTTTTCTGCCGGTCCTCAAATGTGGAGATAGCCTTGGCCAGATCCTTCTGCAGGCTCTTGAGCTCTTTGAGCGACAGTGTCTCAACGTCGAATTCAGCCATGGGTGCCTCGTGTCCAAAATGATGCCCTTGGGATAGCCGTCACGGCGCGGGCTCGCAACTCCGATCGGGCTGGGGCGCGAATGGCAAGCAAAGTGGCTCAGAGGTGATCCGCCGCTATGGGGGTAAGGACTTCGGGCTTACCGTCTTATCAGGGCGAGGAAAGACATGTTCTGCAAGAGCCCCCGATCACTCCTGTCCCCGGTGACATCCCTTCGACTGACAATCCCCTAAGCCTGTTCGGGTTCAATCGTGCAACCCCACGTCAGTCCGGGCCGTGTTGGCCGCCGTTTGCGTCCTGCCCGCTCCACCCCGGACCTTTGGGGGTTTCCGTCTGGTCTGATGGCCCAGCCGTGCACGCCTCACCCGACAGGCTTCTTTCGGGTCTTGTCGAAGGGACGGTCCCAAGGACAGGAAACACAGGAGCTTAACATGCAGAACATCGTCATCCTCGCCGGCAACATCGGTCAGAAGCCCGAAGTCCGCGCCACCCAGAGCGGCACCAAGATCACCAACTTCACCCTCGCCACCTCGCGCCCCCGTCTTTCGGAAGGTCGCGCGATCCGCGACGAAAACGGCTATCGGGTCATGGACACCGAATGGCACCGCATCACTTGCTTCAACGGTCTCGGCAAAACCGTCGCTGAGCACTGCGAAAAGGGCATGAAGGTCATGGTCCACGGCCGTATCCACTACACCAAGTGGACTGACGCAACCGGCGTTGATCGCTACGGCTGCGAGATCATCGCCGAGAAGGTCGATTTCCTCAGCCGCCCGAAGGCGACCGAGAACGAAAACCCCGAGTTGGTCGACCGCGATGATGAGATCCCGTTCTGAAAAGAACGGTGTTTCCCCGAAAGGGCCCGGCGGGGAAACCCGCCGGGCTCGGTTGCTTTCGGCCCAGAGCCGACCTCCGCAGTCAGCTACGATGCTGCAACGCAGCGTCCCCAAAGCGGCCATTCGTGCATTGTGC